>CAZBIF010000090.1:0-10821 GCA_964492055.1 uncultured Flavobacteriales bacterium | reverse complement strand
AGCTTAAAGTAAAAAAGTAAGCGAAGCTTAGGTTTCAAAGGGTTGAAGCACCATTTAACGTATAAGGATGCCCGTAGGGAATCCGCCCTATTGCTACATTAAACTTCGAGGCGAAGCTTAAAGTAAAAAAGTAAGCGAAGCTTAGGTTTTCAAACGGTTTGCTTTATTTTGAGTAATGCCTAAAATCCTTCTGCTAGACAACTTCGATTCCTTTACCTACAACCTTCACCATTATCTGGAGGAGATCAATGAGGGCGGGGTAGAGGTAGTTAGAAATACAGAAGCAGAGAAAGCTGACTTAGAAAAATACACCCATATTGTGTTATCGCCCGGTCCTGGCCTTCCATCTGAGTCTGAAGGCTTGCTCCAGTTGATCAAGGATGTTAAGGCATCACAAAAATTACTTGGAATTTGTCTAGGACAACAGGCTATTGCAGAAGTTTTCAGTATGAAACTACGTAACCTGGCCCAGGTAGTGCAGGGAAAAGCTACTACTCTTCAAGTATTGGATCCGGAAGATATACTATTCAAAGGCCTGCCGCGGTCATTTAAAGTGGGACGCTATCACTCCTGGGTTGTGGACAAAACCAATTTTCATCGTGATTTCAGGATCACTTCCGAAGATGAAAACGGAGAAATCATGTCCATTTCCCATAAAACCTTTCCCATTTCTGCCGTGCAATTCCATCCTGAAAGCATACTGACGGAATATGGTAAGGAAATGCTAAAGAACTGGTTAAACTAATCGGGTATTTCGTAAGGATGAATGTTCGATTAGTTAATATATAACATAAGCAAAATAAGGTTATCAAGCCTTACAGATGCCGGCAGTTAAGTTTGTCAGGTTGAGCTTGTCGAAACCTCAAATTTAATTCCTTGGGCCAGCGGCAACTCCGTACCGTAATTAATGGTGTTGGTCTGTCTGCGCATATAGATCTTCCAGGCATCTGAACCGGATTCCCGGCCACCTCCGGTTTCTTTTTCCCCACCGAATGCTCCCCCGATCTCTGCCCCGGAAGTGCCGATATTCACATTGGCGATGCCGCAATCTGAGCCTTCATGGGAAAGGAAAAGCTCCATCTGCCGCATATTGGTGGTCATTATGGCGGAAGAAAGCCCTTGTTTCACCCCGTTTTGCATGGCTATAGCATCTTCCAGCTCCCGGTATTTGATGAGGTATAGAATAGGAGCAAAGGTTTCTTCCTGAACGATCTCCCACTCATTTTCCACTTCCGCTATGGCTGGTTTTACATAGCATTCAGTTTCCTGCCCGGAGATGGTGCCGCCTTCCACCACAAAACTGCCACCGGCTTTTTTTATCTCTTCCAATGCCTCCCTATAATTTTTTACCGCATCCTCATCTATCAGCGGTCCTACGTGGTTTATCTCATCCAATGGATTTCCGATCCTGATCTGTTGATAGGCATTTTTCAGCTTTTCCTTCACCTCATCGTAAATGCTTTCATGAATGATCAGCCGCCGGGTGGAAGTGCAGCGTTGTCCGCAGGTGCCCACCGCCCCAAAGACCAATGCCGGGATGGCCATTTTCAACTCAGCCGTTTCGGTTAGGATCACGGCATTGTTGCCTCCCAGTTCCAACAACGATTTGCCCAATCGTTTAGCTACTGCCTGCGCCACCGTTTTGCCCATGTGTATGGAGCCCGTGGCTGATACCAATGGTATGCGAACATCACTGGTTAACCATTCCCCCACTTTATAATCCCCGTTGATCAGGCAGCTAATGCCTTCCGGCAGTTCGTTTTCTTTCAGCACTTCCGCAATGATCTTTTGACAAGCTACCCCACACAGCGGGGTCTTTTCGGAAGGTTTCCAGATGCAAACATCCCCGCACACCCAGGCCAGGGCAGTATTCCAGGCCCAGACCGCTACAGGAAAATTAAAAGCGGAAATGATGCCTACGATCCCCAGGGGATGGTATTGCTCATACATGCGGTGGTTGGGGCGCTCAGAATGCATGGTAAAACCGTGCAATTGGCGGGATAGGCCTACCGCAAAATCGCAGATGTCAATCATTTCCTGCACTTCGCCCAGGCCTTCCTGATAGGATTTTCCCATTTCATAGGAGACCAGGGTACCCAGGGCTTCTTTCTTTTCCCTCAGTTTTTCCCCAAACTGCCGGACGATTTCGCCCCGCTGAGGAGCAGGTTTTTTCCGCCAGCTTTTAAATGCTTTTTCCGCTTCTTCTACTACTTTCTCGTATCCCTCTTTTGAGGTCATGCTTACTTTGCCGATCAGTTTACCATCTACCGGAGAGGTGGAATTGATTATTTCTTTCCCTTCTACCCATTTACTTCCAGTGGAAGTGCCGGAATTTTCCTGATCGATTTGCAATACCTTTAATATTTCGGAAATTTTCATGGATACTTTTTTCACAAATGTAACTTTTATGTGCAATGAAGGGAAATGTTAAAAAATTGAAAATTAGCTGAATGGTTTAAATAAGCTTATGAAATTGTAAATAAATGGGTTCGGGAAGAATTGTAGGGGAAAAGTGGTACATTTGATTGCTTATTTCTACTCTACTGGTAATGAACCTACTAACGAGAAAAAATCTTTTTTCAGGGAATATATTCTTTCTCTTATTCCTGCTTCCTACTGTGGTTCTGGCCCAGTGTAAAGTGGAATTACTGAGGGATAATATTAGCTGCAAAGGAAATAATGACGGAGAGCTAAGAGCAGTAGTTCTGAATAATTCATTCACCAATAACAATATTGGGCCTGTCGATAATTCAGGAACTGGGAGTAATTACACCTATTACGCCGATGGGGTTCAGTTTAGTGTTTACACCGATACCATTGTCATTGATTCAGTAACCGTTTATCCTACAGGTAGTGGTACAGTGCGTATACACCTGCGGGATAGCAATAAGAATATTTTGAAAAGTGCTGCTAATTTTTCAGTGTCAAACGGTGTGGGCACAGCAGTAAAAATACTTCTCGGATTGAAGGTACCGCCCGGGGTAAAGTATATTCTTGATGCGGAGGGTTCTACCAGTACAGGTTTTTCAATGTACCGAAATCTTACCGGTACTTCTTATCCTTACAATTATGGAAACTACCTCACCCTACATCACCCTTATGACGCCATTGCAGATATAGCCTATCCTTTAAATCGCAATTACTTCTTTTACGATTGGGACATTACAGTAACTCCCAGGCTTTCCTATAACTGGTCTACTTCAGATACCACCACTTTCATTCAAAACCTCGGTACCGGTACCTACCAGGTTACTATTACGGATAATTACGCTTGTAGCAGTAGCCCCACCGCTTCAGCCATGATAAAGGAACCCAATGAATTGACCGCTACCATACAAAGCAACAACTACAATAACTGTTATAGTGATAGCCTGGTCAATTTGGGAGCGGAAGTGAACGGAGGAGAGGTTTTTTTCAGCAACGTAGGTATAGCCAATGATTTGGGGGCTAGCCCTTATGCAAGCTTTGGGACTTCTTTTGGGTTGCAATTCAATGTAAATGCTGATAGCATACAATTGAATACCATAGACGTATATCCAAGCGGTATCGGAATTTTAAGGATCAATATCAGGGATTCGGCAAACAATTTAATTCACGGTAGTTCTTTTAACCTGGTCATCAATCTTGGCTATGATAAAAAAACCATTACGCTAAATGCCAAATTGCCCCGGGGTAATAAATGCCGTATTGATGCCGCTGGTTCTACAGTTTCTGCCATGTTCATTACTCCTTCTGCAACTTATCCCTACACATCCCCTTCTGGAAATTTGAGTATTACCAAATCCATTAGTGGGTCAACCGCCTATTTTTATTTCTATAACTGGGATATTACGGAATATGATTATGACTATCAATGGTCAGATCTTTCCATCGGAGATAGTTTAAAAAACCTGGGTGGGGGAGACTATGCTGTAACTGTAACCAATTCAAATTGGTGCAGTAGTTCTGATAATTATTTCTTGGAGAATCCTTATGGTGTACCACTCTCGATCAATGGGAGTATAATTTATGATCAATGGTTTGAAAGCGGTCAGACCTATTGTGTGGAAGAAACCCCTTTTGAAAGCTGGCTGGATTTTCTGGATGAGCTGGATACCTCTGTATATAAATATGCATCTGTTCACGTATCTGGATCGCAGAGTGCTCCGGTGATATCCTGTATGGATCGGGCTTTGTCTACTAAAATCGCTGCCGCCCTTCATAATAAAAAAGATACATTTTTTATTTGCGAAGGCCGCTATTGGAAGATCGGGGTGGGCTGCAATATCGGATGTGGCCCAGCGGATGCGGTTGAACTTGCGGTGGACTCTGCTGATTGGGTGACCTGTTCTTGCTTCAGTGATTTTATTATTCGGCCCACTATAGGTAATAGCAGCTGGGGAGGGTACCACACCGCAGGGAATAATTGTTCACCTGCCACCCAGCGCTTAAAAGTTGAGTTCAAAACATTAAGTAAGGGGGTTACAGATATCAATTGTGCCGGGGCTAACGACGGGCAGATCTATCCGGCGATAGCAGGCTACCAATCCTACAATACGTATACTTATAACTGGTCAAACAGCAGCACTGATACCGCACTAACAAATCTATCGGCAGGTACTTATTCCCTTACTCTTTCTGACGGATATTGCAGTGATACGGCAACTTACGTGGTGAATGAACCTGATCCACTAACGGTACAGCTAAATCGCACTGATGCAAGTAATCCTTCTCTGACTGATGGCAATCTGGCTGCACAAGTAACGGGTGGCTCATTACCATATACCTATCAGTGGAGTGATGCCTCGAACAATTCAACATTATGGAATTTAGGAGTAGGTACTTATTCGGTAACGGTTACTGATGCAAATGGATGTTCAGCAGAAGATCAGAGCCGAATTTTTTACAAACAACAAGGCGTGGCTATTACTTCAGATCTACCGGGTGCAGGATATACCTTGAATTTCGATGGTATAAACGATTACATACGAATCTCCCGAAGCGCCAATCTCACTTCTGCCACATTTACAACGGAAATGTGGGTCAAAAGCGATGGATACAGTCACAATAAGGCTCCTATGGCTAATAGAAACACATCTGATAATACGGGATATAGTTTAACTACTGGTGGTAATACATTCAGGTTTTGGATTTACGATGGAAGTTCGGTAACAATTCTCGGTGGACCACAAATAGATACCACTATATGGAATCACGTGGCTATTTCTTACGATGGCACTAAAGCTTACATGTATATCAATGGCATTCTTGAATCTTCAGTAGTTACTTCATTTATACCCAATTCAGCGCACGATATTTTCATTGGATCCAGTAGCGGAGGAACCAATAATGCCGCTTTTTTCTGGGATGGTCAGATCGATGAGGTTCGTTTCTGGAATACTTCTTTGGATTCATCAACCATTCGCAGTTTTATGTGTAGAAAAGTGAATGGTACTCATCCCAATTTTGCGAATCTGGTGGCCTATTATGATTTGGACCATAATATGGTGGAGAAAGTATACAGTAAATTATCAGGCCATATTGCTGAATTGTTAAATATGGATCCAATGTCAGATTGGATCCGCTCAGGGGCTTCGGTCGGGGATGATTCCTATTATCAATACCATACCTTCAGTTCAGGCATTTCCCAAAGCATGAGTAATGGCAATGTCATAACGGTAAATAATGTTACGGGCGGAGCCAGTTCAGTGCACATGTATTTTGTCAATGATACTATCTTGCCTTCCTCCCTGCCATTAGGAATTAGCACCTACGATTCTCTGAATTATTTTGGGGTGAAGTTATTTGATGGCAACACCTATGATGTAAAAATAGATTACAGCAATAACAATAACTTAAACGGTACCGCCCTCGAAAAGAAAATTCAGGTTCTGAAAAGGGAAAATGGTTCGGATATGCAATGGCAACCTGCTACCGGATTTTTTGATGTAGATACGGAAAACAACCTCATTAGCATAAACGGTCAAAGCGGAACTGAATATGTAGTGGGTTTTACCGTTCTTACCTATCCGGAAGAACCAGGAGCGGGATATGCTTTGGATTTTGATGGCACCAACGACCGGGTTGTGACCGACTCTTTACAACTGACCTCTCAGACAACTGTTGAATTTTGGGTCAAACCAGAAGTACCTGTGGGGGGAGGGTTTCAAACTATTTTCAGTAATCGTCCTGATAATTTCAATGGCCTGGAAATGTATGTGTTGAATTCTTCCGGATCGTTGTGGGCTTATGGCAGGGCTATGAATACAGGTTTTTCCCTGAATCAGATTTTACAGAATTACCGCTGGAACCATGTGGCAATTACCGCAAGGGGAACCAGGGTAGATGTTTACGTTAATGGCATTCTGGAACATTCCCAAAACATAGGGACTGTCTACAGCAATAGCGGTAAATTGCCCTTTTATCTGGCTACCAATAACAGTTTTACGCAGCATTTTCAAGGGGAAATCGATGAATTCAGAGTTTGGGATACGATATTAAATAGTAATCACGTCAGACGATTTCAGTCTGAAAAAATCAGGACCTACCACCCGGTTTTCAATAAATTACATGCTTATTACCGTTTTGATGAAGGCAGTGGAAATGTTTTATATGACCTCAATGGAAATGGAAATGGAACCTTGCAGAATATGGCGGCCAATGACTGGACCCCTTCCGGGGCTTCGCTCGGTGATACGGCCCATGTGGAATTTCCGCCCACTTCCATCAGTCAGCCCATGAGCAATGGAAATTTTGTTACGGTAAGAGGCCTGGATGGTTTGCCAGGTGGAGCCGTACTCTATGAAGTCCAGGATACAGCTAAATTCGCTACTTATAATACCAGCCGATTTTACCGTATAGATTCCACTTCTTATTTTGGGGTTAATCTTTTCGACACCCTGTATGATCTCGAAATTGATTTTTCTTCCAATCCTACTTTCAGTGGAATTCCCAATCCGGAGGATGTTCGCCTGCTTCAGCGCACCGATGGTTCTGATAATCGCTGGGAAAAAGTTGCAGGAAGGATTTTTGTGGATCCGGATAACAGAACCATCATGGCCCCTGGGGAAAAGGAAAAAGGGGAATACATGCTGGCCATAAGTAACTATTCCTACCCTTCCCGGCCCGGATCGGGAGTTTGCCTTGAATTTGACGGAACGGGAGATCACATTGCTATCGCCAATACTTCGCGCATTACAGATCTGAATAGCTATACATTTAGTAGCTGGGTAAACATACCCAGTTTTGTTACGGGGTATCCCTTACTTTCAAAAAATAATGGAACCCCCGTAGATATTGAAATTCTTTGCGGTGCTTCTAATATCATTGTTTATCACAACCGGTCAAATGGAGGCGCTTATCAACTTACCACTTCTTCCATTCCCATCCCCCCGGATAGATGGACTCATTTCGCAGTCACTTATAATGCCGTTAGCGGGCAGTTATTGATCTATCTCAACGGAGAATTGACCCATACCAGAACATCCTTTCCGGCACCAGAGCAAAGTGCATTTGGTGTAGAACTGGGAAAATCCGCTATTATCGCGAATCGATATCTGCGGGGCAGTATGGATGAGGTTCGCTTATGGAATACTGCTTTGGACAGCAACCTTCTCAGAAAATGGATGTGTAGGAAATTAAATTTCACTCATGATTCTGTAAAGCACCTCATAGCTTATTACCGTTTTGATGAAGGCAGTGGCAATACCTTGTACGATCTTGCCCGCGGCCACGATGGCAGCCTTGTTAATATGGAAGCCAGCGACTGGCAGCTCTCCGGTGCCGCTCTGGGGGATACCTCTGCTTATTCCTATACCGGAGGTCCCTTAAAGATGATATTTCCCAATAATGACAGTGTGTTAATAACCTCCGGGGAACATATTTACCTGATAAATGAAACTCCTAATACCATGACCGTCCCGCCGGGCCTGGATAGTCTGATCGCCCCTCCCTATTTTGGCATTTATACATTGGATGATAATGTACAGAATGACCTATCTGTTTACTATGCACAAAGAGGAATAAGCAATGATTATGAAATCAGCCTGGCCAAAAGAAATAGCAATGCGGATGTATGGCAACAATTCAATTTGTCTGAAAGGTATACCGTAGCGGGAATTGATGCCTTTGCTGCTTTTGATCAATACGGCAGGGGAGAATATATGCTGGCCATAGGTGCAAATAACGCCCTGGCTTTTGACGGCACGAATGACTATTTGGAAGCCGCCCATCATGCCAGTATGAATGTGGTGGATTCCTTTACTTTTTCCTTCTGGTTAAAAGCGAATCAACTGACTATAGGATCAGGTCAAATTATTCAAAAAGGAGAAAATTATTCCATTTATTACCAGGATTCAGATGATAAAATATACATAGGAGCAAATAATTTCTCTGGAACCAATCCCATAGCCGTAACTGGATTAACCATTCCAGATACCAACTGGCATTTTTATGCTTTCACATATGATGGTTCAACCATCAAAGGGTATCGAGATAATTCAATTTTAATTAATACGGCGGTTAATTTTGATCTTACGCCTACTACGCAGGTTTTTCATGTGGGTAGAAATTTTATAGGTGGTTACGCCAATATGCAACTGGATGAATTAAGGATCTGGCAACGGCCTTTGTGTGATGCCGAAGTATTGGCCTATAGAAATTGTGAATTTCCCACTAATACCGATCAGCTTTCCCTGTATTATAATTTTAATCAGGGGATAGCCAATGATACTAATTTTACCATTGATACCATATATGACATTTCGGGGAATAACATTCATGCTGCGATAGTCAATTTTGCCAGAGATGGCTCAACCTCCAATTTCATGGAAGGTCCTGATAGTATTTCAGCTTCTTGTGATACTTTCTCTGTCACTCCTTTGGTAATAAACATTTCAGTAGACACTTTGCTGTGTAAAGGGGATTCTGATGGGGTAGCCAGGGCACTGATTAGTGGAGGTGCAGGGAACTATAATTATACCTGGGAATCCAATAGCAGTGATTCATCGGTTGCAACCGACTACAAAGCAGGAACTTATTCATTGACTGTTACCGATCAATGCGGAGGAGCAGATACTGTGGGATTTACTGTTCCAGAACCTCCCGGATGGGGCACTTCAGTAACTCTTTCAAATGTAAGTTGTAATGGGGGAACAGATGGTAGCCTTGCTTTTACCATATCCGGTGCTTCCCCCCCTTATACCTATAACTGGTCGAGTGGGGAAAGTGTTAATAGCATTAGTGGCAAACCTGCCGGAACCTATACCCTTACTGTTACTGATGCCAATGGTTGTTTGCTAATCCTCGATCGAACCCTTACTCAACCTGTGGCAATAAATCCAACTATTACGGTTGATAATAACGTAAGTTGTAATGGCGATAGCGATGGAAGGGCTCGTGTAATTCCCTCGACTGGCACTGCTCCATTTACTTATAGCTGGAGCAACGCAGATTCAGACAGTATCTTAAACAATGTTGCTGCCGGAACTTATACAGTTACAGTTACTGATGGGAATAATTGTTCCGAAAGCACAGTGGTAACTATCTCACAACCTTCTCTATTGACAATTGTAATTGATTCGGTGAAAGACGCTACCTGCCTGCTTTTTAATAACGGGAGGGTGTATACCACAGCTTCCGGTGGGGTTTTACCCTATACCTACAACTGGTCAGGGGGGGAAACAAGCGGGGATATAAGTGGAAAACCAAGTGGAACTTATACAGTGACGGTCACTGATGGCAACAGCTGTACCGATGTGGCCTCAGCTTTTGTCAGTCAACCAACGCCAATGACCACTTCAAAATCACAGCAAAGTGTAAGCTGTCACGGTGGGAGTGATGGTGAAGCCAATATTTCAGTTTTTCTGGGGCTGACCCCTCCCTATACATATAGCTGGGAGAACGGAGATTCCGGAACCAATGCAGATAGTTTATCCGCTGGTTTTGTAACAGTGACTATAACTAATGGCCTTGGCTGTACCAAAGTGGATAGTGTAGAAGTATTGGAGCCTGCCTCAGGAGTGAATGTTTCGACCCTTTCCAAAATAGATAACTTCTGTTATGGGGACTCTGCGGGTGTAATTTCAGCATTGGTGAATGGAGGAAATACTCCTTATACTTACTTATGGAGTACAGGAGGGACTACTAATACCATAAATAATTTACCGGTCGGCACATATACTTTAACCGTTACAGATAACAATGGTTGTAGCGATATTGGAAGTGCTTCTATAACTCAACCTACCGCTATCAGTTTGCTGGCATCAAGTAGTTTTCTTTTATGTAACGGTGATTCAGGAACAGTAGGGGTAATGGCCGGGGGAGGCAGTTCGCCGTATACTTATTCATGGCCGAATGGAGACACCACATCTACTTCGGATAGTCTTCCTGCAGGGAGTTACACCGTTACTGTGACTGACAGCTATGGTTGTACGGCCACCACTACCGCTACTATTATAACACCGGCTGCAATTAGTTTAAGTACTATTACGACCGATGTAAGTTGCAATGGGGGCTCAGACGGAGCTATTGACTTGAGCGTTAGTGGCGGCATTTCGCCTTACACCTATCTGTGGAGTGAAAGTTCTACCACAGAAGACATCAGTGGCCTGGCTGCCAATACGTATACTGTCACGGTAACCGACAACAACGGCTGTTCGGCAACCACATCGGCGACTATCACAGAACCAGCAGTACTAAGTCTGAGTGCAGCTACTACCAATGTAAGCTGCAATGGTGGCTCGGACGGGGCTATTGACCTGAGCGTTAGTGGCGGTACATCACCTTACACCTATCTGTGGAGTGAAAGTTCTATCACAGAAGACATCAGTGGCCTGGCTGCCA
>CAZBIF010000089.1:10857-11080 GCA_964492055.1 uncultured Flavobacteriales bacterium | reverse complement strand
GAATGGTATCGACCACGGTAGGCGGATTTCCTCCCACACCATCCGGATCGTAATATTCATAACCCTGCCGGGTACTATCTTTTATTTTCAGAAAGTTTATAATCATGCGGTTTGCCTCCGTATGTCCGCGGTCAACGGAAGGCAATTCCCCGGTAGTTGCTTTATCATCTTCATCGTCCTTCTCACAAGCTGAAAAACTAAGGGTCCCTAGAGCGAGGATGGC
>CAZBIF010000089.1:7948-10847 GCA_964492055.1 uncultured Flavobacteriales bacterium | reverse complement strand
GCTCCTTAAAAAGGTTGTTAACTTCAATCTCATCATGATTTAAATCAAAATTAACAAAAACAGTGCCTCGAAATGGAGGCACTGTTCTTAAAAATTATAAGTGAGGGGGATTAGTTGATCACTACCGGCATAGTAACATCTATATCCGAATCACCAGGTGCACAGGTACCATCTTTAATACCACCCGGTTGATGTTTCAATACAATTTGCAAACTACCGGCTTCAGTAGCATTCGTATTCCAAATGGTTTCTATACCTAGCGGATGAGTTCCGTCATCATCATTGTAATCTATCATTAATCCATTTAATGAATTAGGGGTATAACATACCAAATGTTCATCATCTTCATTTTTTATCTCGGTGGTCATATTCTCAATATCATTGGGATCAGATTCATCCCAGAACATCAAGGATACCATGTACTTCATATTTGGATCCAATATGATTTCGTCTATCATAGGTGTATTACCACCAGGACCATCCGTATCTCTCCAATAGAAAGTGTCTATGGGATTACTTAGGGTATCCATGAGGTGGATGGATAAAGTGGTGATCACTTCATTCTCATGATGGTGATCATCGTCATGGTCATCGTGATTTTCGTCCTTCGGTGTGGGATCCTTGTCATCCTTACAAGCATGGAAGGATACGGTTACTAAACTTAAGATTAAGGGTAAGATTAACTTTTTCATGATAAACTATATTAGGTTATTAAAAATTGATTTTAAAATTTATGGTGAGGTTTCGTCCCGGTGCATCGGTATAGTATCTGAAGCGATTTAGATAATCGCGGTATTCGGTATTCAACAGGTTGTTTAACCTCAGAATTAGTGACCCCTTCAGTTTTCGCCATTGAAAAGACCGGGAAGCGGTGAGGTAGATCAAGCCATAGCCATCCGGCGGGGGGACAAATTCCATACTTTCCTCAAAGCGATGCTGTCGAAAAGTATAACGGTAGCCTATTCCTACAGCATTATCCACGTTTTTCAGTTTTGACGGTAATTTATAGGTCAATTCCTGATCGGTAACCCAGGGAGGCATAAAAATGAGGTGCTGCTCATTTTTCACATCATTTCCCCACAATAAGCTCCATCTACTGGAAAAATCCAGTTTTTCGCTGATGGCATAATCCATTCCGGCATCAATTCCTCTCAATAAGGCATTGGTACTGGCCCAGTTAAAGGAAGGAAAAGCCCCCCGTATGGTCAGCTCCAAGCCTTGCGGTTCTAGGTAGATGTAATCGGCTATGTAGTTTGCGAAACCATAAAGGGTATAGGCTAACCTACCTTGTTTCCCATTCACCCCCAGATGCATTTTTTGCGATTGCTCCGGTTGTAGTTCACGGCTGCCAAATTCCACACTGGCGCTTCCGTGGTGCAAACCATCACTGTACATTTCGTTAATAGCCGGCGGCCTTTCCGCATAGGTCAGTCCTCCTTCTACTTCCATTTGCTCAGTGAGCTGATAAAACACTCCCAGCTTGGCTGTCCAGGTGGAAAAACGATGGTCAAAGGCTGTTAGCTCCCGCTGCAACACTTTATTTACATCCATTTCCATCCAATCATAGCGCAAGCCGGTTTCTACCCGCCATTGCCGGTGTTCCCATTTTTCCAGCCAGTAGGCTGAATATTGCAGGGAGTGATAATCCGGAATAAAATCATAAATACTGTGAAGGGTATTTTCCTTCTGATTGTATTGAATACCGATTTCATGGCTAAATTCATTACCACTATCCCATTCCAGCGCCGCCAGCACATCATAATTTTCCAGGCTAACGGAAAATTCCGGGAAATCCACGCCATCCCTGGCAAAGGTGCGGGCAATGGTTTTATCAAATTCCTCACGGATATTGAACTGACGGCCACCGCTAACGGACAACTTCATTGACTCTCCCAGGTAATAATTCCAGTTCACCTTAAAGGTTTCATGCTGTACATACTGGTAGGGACGACCAATCTCATAGGTAAAATCCCCCTGATGTTCAGGGCGTGGCTCCTCCCTGGCGAAGGCATTTCGCAGATCACTCAAATTACCAATATGGGCACCGCTAAAAATGCCAATGCGTGTATTGAATTGCATGTAATCCAGTTGGAGGTTCCAGCGGTCCCTGAAATAGCCCAGTCGCCAGGAATAATTCGATTCCTCGCTGGCAGTGTTGGCCTGATAATAATCAGGTGTGCGTACATTCCCGGCTTGCTTCAGGCTACCCTGCAGCCGCCAGCTCAGGCCGGGGATTTTCTTCAGGGAGCCTTGCAACATCAGTGAGCTATTAAGCAAGTGGTTATTGGTAGCATACACCCCATTCCACTGCCCGGAAATACCGGGCGTTCGAGGCAAGGGTTTTGGCTCTACCACCACCATGCCCCCGATGGCACCACCGCCGTACTTCACAGCACCAGCTCCTTTCACCACCTTATAATCTGCCTCCATAAAAGGATCGATCTCCGGAGCATGCTCATCTCCCCACATTTGGGATTGATGTTCCAGGCCACTGTTAATGATCTTTACCCGATTGGAGGTAAATCCCTGTATCAGCGGTTTGGATATGTTAGCGCCGGTTTGCAGGCTACTTATTCCGTTGATCCGCTTCAACATCTCACCGAGTGGAAGTCCGCGGGATTGCTCTACTTCTTTTTCTTTCAAAGTAATTTCTGACAAATCTTCCCCGGTCCTTTCAGCGGATATCTCCACCTCCTGCAGTTCCTGCCAGTGGTGCTCCAGTGTAAAATCCCGATTACTGTTTTTGAAAAGCTTAACTTTAAAGGTATCGGGCTTACAACCAATGTGATTGATAACCACAGTGTATTGAGCCGGACACAAACCTTCCAGCACATACCTACCCTGTTCATCTGCGGCATAGGTCTTCTTGACCTCAGGCAAATAAAGGGAAGCATACGCC
>CAZBIF010000089.1:7649-7938 GCA_964492055.1 uncultured Flavobacteriales bacterium | reverse complement strand
ATCTTACCGGATAACTGCAGATCGCACTTTTCCTGCGCCATGAGCAGCATGGATACAGAAAGGGTGCTAAGCGTTATCCACCATTTAGGGGACATACTTTTGAAAGTGATTAATGAATTTAGCTTGAATCAGGCTAATTCCGGCGGGCCCCTTTTAAATGGAAGAATGGTCGCCTTCTTGTAGGCGACCGGCTGAACGACAGGCAAATATTGAAACCCTATCGCAGCTTGCTTGAAATAAAAGGCAAAATGTTGATGCTTGTGTTTGGGAATGAAAAATTCGCCAAGTT
>CAZBIF010000089.1:5226-7632 GCA_964492055.1 uncultured Flavobacteriales bacterium | reverse complement strand
GAGAAGCTTATGCAGCCTAGCAGGAAATAACTGAGAATATAATGAAGGGGCTTCATCATGCTACCCCAAAATTACTTTATTTTAAAGGTAGTATCCTCACTGCGGGGATATTTATTGTTTTCCCGATCGATATCTGCAAGGCGGCCGCTGGGGTCTATCTCAATAGTGGAAATGGAGGAGACCGGGGCATTAAGCTGTAATTCGTAAGTAGGATATACCCAGGGCCAATCGGTCCGCACCTCAAAGTTATCCATGCCCTTTTCCGCATTTTTCTCCCCCCGCATGATGGTGAGCGGAATGGAAAACCACTCCTCTTTGCCACTGTTATAGGTAACTTTAACATCTACGGGCATGGGCATGCGGCCTATTTTTTCCAGCAAAACAGCAGTTTTGCCCTCTTTCTCCTGCATCCATTTGATACTATAATCAATGGTGTTGGTGGTTTCTACCCACTGTTCCAGGTACCAGTTCAGTTCCATACCGGAGACTTTTTCCATAACCCTAATGAAATCGTTGGGGGTAGGATGCTTGTACTTCCATTCGTTAAAATAACGTTTCATGCCGCGGTCGAAGACATCCTGACCTACAATATAGCTCAATTGGTGCAGGAAGATCATGCCCATGGAATAAGAGGCCGTGCCATAAGCCCGGTTGGTGTGGTAATGGTCGGCATGGGTGGTAAGGGGTTCCTGCTTGCCGGACTTTGATAGGCACGGTAGTTTCCTACATAGGGGGTAAATGAAGGCCATATGGAATCCATCACTACATCGGTGGCATAGGTGGTAAAGCCTTCATCCATCCAGGGATACTGGGCTTCGTTGGTGGCCAGCAGATGCTGGTACCAGGAGTGGATAGCCTCATGGGCAGTCACACCGACCAGGCTGCCCTTGCTGCGGTGACCGGTGATAAGGGTAATCATGGGGTATTCCATACCTCCGTCCCCACCCTGGGCAATGGTGTATTGCCCGTAAGGGTATTCGCCAAAGCGGGAATTCATGATGTTAAATATCTGTACGGCGTATTTCGGCAGGCTATCCCAGTAAGTGGTATTGCTGTCGGCCTGGTAGAGGAAGTGCAGAGTAGTACCATTTGCCAAAGTAGCGGTGGTATGGGTGTAGTCGGGATCGGCTACCCAGGCAAAATCATGGACTTTTTCCGCCTTGAAGTGCCATTGCAGTTTTTGAACATCGGTGGTTACCGGCTTCTCGGTATAGCCCTTTCCAATTTCATTAGGGTTCTGCAACATACCGGTGGCTCCTAAAGTGTAAGCAGCATCGATGTTGATCTTCACCTCAAAATCACCCCATACTCCATGAAATTCCCTTCCTATGTAAGGGTTGGTGTGCCAGCCTTGCCGGTCGAATTCCACCAGTTTGGGATACCACTGCGTCATGCTGTAGCGGATGCCTTCCTCATTGTCCCGCCCTGCCCGGCGCACCTGCAAAGGCACCTGGGCTTCAAAATCCATTTCCAGCACGCTAGATTTACCGGGTAAGATCGGTTTATGCAAGTCCACTTCCAGAATGGTTTCACTCACATTGTACTTTACCTTTTTTCCATCCTGCTTAAGCGAGATCACCTTCTGATAGCCTATCTCGTCTTCCTTTAATTGAAAAATGCGGCTGCCTACGCGCCGGTCGGGGTCTTCAATGGTCCGTGAGCGCACGTCCATCATACTGCCCGGTTGAAAAGCATTGAAGTACAAATGATAAAATACTTTATTGAGGGTATCGGGGGAATTATTGGTATATACTATTTTTTGCTTGCCGGTAAATTGATTGGTTTCTACATCCATATCGATCTCCATCTGGTAATCAACGGCTTGTTGCCAGTAGGTTTGGGAAAAGGTGAAAGTTGAGATTTGAAATATGAAAATGAGAATGGTGGTCTTTTTAAACATAGGAAAATTTTAAGGGGACAAAGTTACCAAGGAATGAATGAATCAATGTAGCAATGAATCAATGTAGCAATGAATCAATGGAGCAATGGAGCAATGGAGCAATGCGCCGCCCCGAGCGATAGTCGAAGGGTAGCAATGGAGCAATGCGCCGCCCTGAGCGATAGTCGAAGGGTAGCAATGGAACATTGTTGAAATTAGTTAATGTGCCAATGGGGAAAATGTATCAATGAGTGAATGTAGCAATGAGTGAATGGGTTAATGGGTTAAAGTGAAAATTGGTTAATGTATTGACTTGGCAATGTGACAATTATGAAATGAATCAATTATTAAATAACACCAATAATTACTTTCAATAGAATACTGCATTTTCATCTTTCAGCTTTCATATTTCTGATTTTAAAAGGTGTGGAAATGAGTTAAAGTGTTCAAGGAAATGACCGCACATCTCAGCTAGTCACCGCCGGTACTATTTTTCATAAATCCTATGAAAACCGGAAGGAATTTGG
>CAZBIF010000089.1:3523-5216 GCA_964492055.1 uncultured Flavobacteriales bacterium | reverse complement strand
AACCCAAACAACCCTGGCTTTCTCTATTCTGCTCTCTACTTTTGCAGGCTGTACCAGCGACAAGCAACTTACGGACGAAAAAAGCATGGAAAACGAACAGATCAGCAGAGTAGATATCCCCACGATCCCCCTGGAGGAATTTTTTAAGAATTCGGAAAAATCATCCTATCAGATCTCGCCGGACGGCAAGCATTACGCCTACATGGCCCCCTACCAATCGCGGATGAATGTGTATGTGAAGGAAGTGGGCAGCGAAGAAGCCAAACGCATTACCGAGGTAACAGACCGGGATATTGCAGGCTATACCTGGGCCAACGACCACCGCATTCTCTATCTGAAAGACAAAGGCGGGGATGAGAATTTCGGCATTTACGGAGTCGACCTGGATGGCAGTAACCACAAACCCCTCACTACATTTGAAGGAGTAAAAACCCAGTTTATCGATGATCTGGAAGGACACGATGAGCACATACTTGTGGGACTGAACAAGCGGGACGCGCGTATTTTCGATCCGTATCGTCTGAATGTGAATACCGGTGAACTGGAATTGCTGTATGAAAATCCGGGCAACATCAGCAGCTGGATGGCTGATCACGATGGCAAGTTGCGACTGGCCACTACCACAGACGGAGTAAATACCAGCATACTTTACCGGGAGACCGAAAAGGATGAGTTCAAGCCCATCCTGACCACCAACTTCAAAGAATCCATGAACCCGCAGTTCTTCACTTTCGACAACAAGAACCTGTATGCCATCTCAGACCTGGGCAGGGACAAAGCCGCCGCAGTGATATTTGATGTGGAAAAAGGAAAGGAAAAAGAAGTATTATACCAGCATCCGGGGGTGGATATCAGCAGTATCTCCTATTCAGATAAACATAAAAAATTACTCTCCTACAACTACACCACGGATAAATCCAACAAGCATTTTGTAGATAAGGAAACCGAGCAGTGGTTCACAAAGGTGGAAGATAAACTTGAGGGCTATGAAGTGGCGATGGCTGGTTCCAATAAAGCGGAGGATAAGTTTATCCTGCGTACCTATAGCGATAAGTCAAGAGGAGCCTATTACTTTTACGATAAAACAGCCGATTCCCTCGCCCTGCTGGATGAAGTGAGTCCCTGGATCGATGAGCAGGTGATGGCCGATATGAAACCGGTTACTTATAAAAGCCGGGACGGCAAGACCATCAACGGTTACCTGACCCTGCCAAAGGGCGTAGAAGCCAGGAACCTGCCGGTGGTTGTAAATCCACACGGCGGCCCCTGGGCGCGTGATTACTGGGGTTTTAACCCGGAGGTGCAGTTTTTAGCGAATCGGGGCTATGCGGTATTGCAAATGAATTTCCGCGGCTCTACCGGCTATGGCAAGGAGTTCCTGCAATCCTCCTTCAAACAATGGGGACAGACCATGCAGCATGATATTACCGACGGAGCCAAGTGGCTCATTGAAGAAGGGATTGCCGATCCGGAGCGCATCGCTATCTACGGAGGCTCTTACGGGGGTTACGCTACCCTGGCAGGACTTACCTACACCCCGGGACTGTATGCCTGCGGGGTGGATTATGTAGGGGTTTCTAACTTATTCACCTTTATGGAAACCATCCCCCCCTATTGGGAGCAGTACCTGGCCATGCTATACGAAATGGTGGGCGACCCGAAAACCGATAGTGCCATGCTGGCGGAGTTCTCC
>CAZBIF010000089.1:0-3398 GCA_964492055.1 uncultured Flavobacteriales bacterium | reverse complement strand
CGCCTTTGCTGATCGTACAAGGGGCTAACGACCCCCGGGTAAAAAAATCGGAATCCGACCAGATGGTGGAAGCTTTGAGAGAAAGAGGGGTAGATGTAGAATACATGGTGAAGGACAATGAAGGTCATGGCTTTCGCAATGAAGAGAACCGCTTTGAATTTTATCGGGCAATGGAGAGTTTTTTACAGCAGCATATAGGAAAATTAGAAATTGGCAACCTGGAAGGTAAAAGCTGATGATTAGTTGATTTACGAATTGTTTAATGTGTTAATCTGATCTCCTTCGGAGATTGAATTACGAATTACGAATAATAGAATTACGAATGGTAGAATAGGGAAATGCCTAGAATTTCAGAATGCCTAGAATTTCAGAATGCCTAGAATTATAGAATGCCTAAAATGGGGAAATGCCTAGAATGAATGAATGCCTAAAATTCGGGAATGTTCGATATGTGGTATTGATCAATTGGGATAGCAAGCTTAGTGAAAGTAGGAAATCTTCATACTAACGAAAGCTGAAAAATAGCGCGTATTTTTGTGACCCGACTAAGTCGGGGTTTTTTTTATGAAAAGAGTTGTCATTTTTTCTGTGATCCTGCTTTCTGCTTTGAGCGCGCAGGCGCATAAGTTCTACATGAGCATTACAGAGATCAATTACAATGCGCAGACCGATAAGCTGGAGGTGATCATCAAACTGTTTACCGATGATCTGGAGGTCGCTTTGCGGGAGGGCAGTGAAAAAAAATTGTACCTAGGCACGGAAAAAGAAGCCTCGAGCAGTGACAGTCTGATGGCGGATTATGTAAGCCGGCATTTTATCCTGAACGCAGGTAAGCAACCTCTCCCCTATGACTTTCTGGGAAAAGAATACGATCAGGATTACACCTGGCTTTACCTTGAATACGAGCTTGACACGTCGCTGAAGGATCTGTTTTTACGCAACAGCCTTTTAATGGCCGCATTTCCGGAACAGGTAAACAAGGTGAATTACCGCCTGCATCATGCAACAGGCAGCGTGAGTTTACATAAAGATCATCTTACTGCTGTACTGGATTGAAAACGGTGGTTTGTAGATAGCTTTCTTCCAAGCGAAGCGAACACACGAACACCTTTAAAAATAAACATGCCGTAAGTAAATTGTAATTTAGCACAGCCACATATAATAGGTATACAACTCTACCTGCGTTGTGAATAGCTTTCAAATTGTAATTTAGCACAGCTTAACCGTTCTTCTGTGATGGGGATGGGGTGTTGTGAATAGCTTTCAAATTGTAATTTAGCACAGCTTTCAAGCTTGGTCGGTCGGTGATCACATAGTTGTGAATAGCTTTCAAATTGTAATTTAGCACAGCTTTGAGCGGCTGAAGTGGGTAGCAGAACAAGTTGTGAATAGCTTTCAAATTGTAATTTAGCACAGCTTATCAAAGACTTGATCGCCAAATACGATGTTGTGAATAGCTTTCAAATTGTAATTTAGCACAGCGTTCACGGCAAATTCCTCTTGGTCTTTTTGGTTGTGAATAGCTTTCAAATTGTAATTTAGCACAGCTATTGGCCTATTTTCCAATCTGATTCGATCGTTGTGAATAGCTTTCAAATTGTAATTTAGCACAGCCGGATTACCTCCAATTTCACTATCATTCCAGTTGTGAATAGCTTTCAAATTGTAATTTAGCACAGCCGCAAATCAGCCTATGAGAAGTATATGGCGGTTGTGAATAGCTTTCAAATTGTAATTTAGCACAGCCATCCGCCACGAAATACCTTTGCTCGACAGGTTGTGAATAGCTTTCAAATTGTAATTTAGCACAGCGAAAACCTGCATGCGGTGGTAGAATGCGGCGTTGTGAATAGCTTTCAAATTGTAATTTAGCACAGCTTTTTGGGCGGGTGATGGTTCGAGTTTGTAGTTGTGAATAGCTTTCAAATTGTAATTTAGCACAGCCCCTGTGTTCTACATGAATTATAACAGAACGTTGTGAATAGCTTTCAAATTGTAATTTAGCACAGCGGATGGCCCGGTGGCAAGCCCACCTTCTGCGTTGTGAATAGCTTTCAAATTGTAATTTAGCACAGCGTAAGGTTCATGATAGAGATTAGACCGTTCGTTGTGAATAGCTTTCAAATTGTAATTTAGCACAGCTTTTAATGATGTGGATAGGATTTTTGATAGGTTGTGAATAGCTTTCAAATTGTAATTTAGCACAGCGATCGGCCTGATTGAGAACGATAAGGAAGGTTGTGAATAGCTTTCAAATTGTAATTTAGCACAGCTCAGCATTGATGAAAGAACCGGTTGTTAAGGTTGTGAATAGCTTTCAAATTGTAATTTAGCACAGCCCCCTGATGAATTTAAGATATCATTAAGAGGTTGTGAATAGCTTTCAAATTGTAATTTAGCACAGCCTTTGGATAGCGTTACCGACTCAGCCCTTGTTGTGAATAGCTTTCAAATTGTAATTTAGCACAGCAAGGTTGTATAGATGAAGAGCCAAAAATTAGTTGTGAATAGCTTTCAAATTGTAATTTAGCACAGCAAAGCCTGTTATTCTAGTATTAAACATGATGTTGTGAATAGCTTTCAAATTGTAATTTAGCACAGCTAAACTGATCGCTAAAAGCTTTCGTATGGTGTTGTGAATAGCTTTCAAATTGTAATTTAGCACAGCAAACCATTCATCTACTACTAACTTACAACCGTTGTGAATAGCTTTCAAATTGTAATTTAGCACAGCTTTGGCGATGTACTTACACCCTTCCTTGATGTTGTGAATAGCTTTCAAATTGTAATTTAGCACAGCTTCAAACGTCAATTCCTCCTCTGTGATGTTGTTGTGAATAGCTTTCAAATTGTAATTTAGCACAGCTTATTTTTGTTATACTTATGATTTTTGGTTGTTGTGAATAGCTTTCAAATTGTAATTTAGCACAGCACAACATCAGGATCATGAATAATCTCAACTGTTGTGAATAGCTTTCAAATTGTAATTTAGCACAGCCCATAAAAGTAATAATAAAAATTGAAACATGTTGTGAATAGCTTTCAAATTGTAATTTAGCACAGCATACCCGCACGTAAGTGTGGGTGTGGATGTGCGTTAGACTGTGTTTTAGGAATCAAAAAAGTTCCAGTTGTTGATGACCCTGCGGTATTTCTTCTTTTTTTCTGGACAGATACACTTCCATCATGCTAAATTGCTTATCGGTTAAATGCATAATGCAAACATGTCCTTTTGGGGGTAAGATACTTTTTACTCGTTTAATATGTACTTTGGCGTTATCCATACTGGGGCAATGCCGCATAAAGATTGACCATTGAAAGCGATTGAAACCATCGGTTTCCAACCCTTTGACGAATTTTCGATAATTACGGGTATCTGTTTTGGTTTCTGTTGGCAG
>CAZBIF010000088.1:10885-11093 GCA_964492055.1 uncultured Flavobacteriales bacterium | reverse complement strand
CTGCCGACCGCCGGCAGGTTTGGATTGAGCGGCAAAGCGAAGAAGTGGTTTTTGATCAGGGAAATAAAGAAGTGGAATACGTGCTCTTTGATCCGGGAGATCAGGTGATGAAGCAGCTCAGCTTTGAGAAACCCACAGAGATGTTGAAGGCACAAGCTACCAAAGCCGAAGAGATGCTGGATCGTTACTCCGCCCTGGAGCAACTGGT
>CAZBIF010000088.1:10511-10875 GCA_964492055.1 uncultured Flavobacteriales bacterium | reverse complement strand
AGAAATTTTGAGGGAAAGGATGAATTTTTATGGCAGCGCTTTGCGGCCGAAGATTTTCACGCCCCAAAAAATTTATTGGTGGCCTATTTTATGCCGCAGTTAAATGAATACACTGATCGCATGGTGGAGCAGTCAAGTAAAAGTGATGATCGGGAAGTGCGCATGAGCCTGTTGCAGCAAACCTTCCGCATACCGGAACGCTCGGAGCCTTACTATCGCCGATTGCTGCAGGATCCCTCACCCGAAGTGACCGAAGAAGCGCTGAAATTGCTGGGATTCTATTATCCGCAAAACCTGGATTCGTATCTGGAGATCACGGAAAAGAGAATGGGAAACCGCGGGCATAATGTGCGTATCGCCTGGT
>CAZBIF010000088.1:5257-10501 GCA_964492055.1 uncultured Flavobacteriales bacterium | reverse complement strand
CGAGTTTCTTACCCGCCTGAATGCTGCCAGAACGCTGGAAAACCTTAATTATCTAAATCCGCAGGCTATCGATCATCTGGTAGAGGCTGCCTTCAGCTTCAACAACCGCCTTCGGGGACCGGTAAGCGGTGTCCTGGATCACTTTTTTAAACAGTCGCTGTACAAGCGTATGATGGTAGACCATCTAAGCAGCCAAAGCTGGACTTCAGAGGAATTGAGGAAAATACAAAACTACCTGGTGTATTAAGGAACGATAAACTTATGGACAGATTGTTTATCCGAAGTTGATATCCGTACAAAGTAAAATCCTTTACCGGGTGAATTAATATTGATCAGGTTTTCCCGGCCGAGGGGTTTTTCATCTTTATATAAAACCTTTCCGGTAACATCCAGAATTTCTATTTGTCCATGGTTGATTGGTTGCGCCAGGGAAAGAACTAATTGCCCATTTTTAAATGATAGTTTATTGATCTTGGGTTTGACGTCTTTTACAGAGACTACAAAAGGAGAACAGGTAGGAGTAGTTTTTGTATTGTTTGGTCCAAATTCAGAAGTGCCGGTAACAAAGGCACAAAGTTTATAATTTGAAGAAAAACGGAGGGGGAAATTTTCTATAATCGTAAAATCCTCTATGTCGTCAATTTTTAATATTTTATTTGAAGCAAGGGTGGTATCGATGTAGGTAGCATCCATCTCATTGTAAAAGATAGATATTTTAAAACTTATACTATCGAAACGTAAGGTTTGGGGTCCTTTATTCTGTATCCTCACCACCACATCCACGGAATCATTTACTTCGTAATTATTTTGAAAAAGGGGGGAGGGGATACCCACTACATGGATCTCATTTTTATCTTGCTGTGAAAGGAGCGGGGCGCTAAAGAAGGCCCAGCTCAAAAAAGTAAGTAATATATATTTTAACATTCCAGGGATAATTTTAGGCAAAGTTCCACATTCAATTTTAATGAACCATCATTTTAATATTAAACGATAATCGTTCCAAAAAGTTAAACCAGGAACTTACTTTTGGAGAGTGCGAACCTGCCTGCAACTACTATATATTATTTTAGGTTACTTTTCAATCCAATTAAGCTGGGGGCAGGACTGTAGTATTAATAATCATGCTTTTAAATTCGGCGAACGGATTGACTATACTATTTACTATCACCTGGCAGGGGTGTGGATCCCTGCCGGGGAAGTGACGTTTAGGATAGATTCAGCCCGTTTTGGGAAGCAGCAATATTATCATTTTGACAGTTACGGCACCACCTATAAAAAGTATGACTGGATCTATAAAGTGCGTGATCATTACGAGAGCTACACCCATACAAAAAGTTTCAAACCTTTACGATTCAAACGCAGTGTGAATGAAGGCAGTACGTTTATCAGGGAAGATTATTTGTACCGGCATGATAAGAAGCAGATCATTACATTGCGACAGATGGAGGAGGAGCAAATGCCGGTGAAGGATACGGTAGCTTTACAAGGCTGTGGATTTGATGTATTAAGCCTGATCTATTTTTCCCGAAACCTTGATTTCAGCGAGGTGAATGTAGATGAAAAAATTCCCATTTCATTGTTCATCGACAATCAAAATCACCAGAGCTATATTCGGTATCTGGGAAAAGAAATAATCAAGTTAAAAGACAAGGGGAGCTTCCGTTGCATCAAGTTCGCCCCTTACCTGATCGAGGGAACCATATTTAATGCGGGGGAAGATATGACCGTGTGGGTAACGGATGATGAGAACCGGGTTCCCCTGCTAATTGAAACCCCCATCCTGGTGGGATCGATCAGGGCAAAAATGGAACAAATGGAGGGTTTACGCCATCCTTTAAAATCCAAGGTTGCTGAAAAGTGAATTAAAGGAATCTGCGGATGATCCACCAAAGCAAGGAAAGTAAAAGGGAAAGCAACAACATGCTACCTATGGGCATATAAAAGACGAAATTTTCCTTCTTTATCTTAATGTCGCCAGGTAAATTACCAAACCAGGAAAATTTATTACCCCCAAAGTAAAGAATTAAGCCCAAAAGAAGCATTATTCCTCCGACAATCAGCAGGTATTTACCTAATTCCTGCATCAAAGTGCCATCAAACCCTTAATCTTCGCTGCTTTCTCATATCTTTCGATCACCCCATCCACACTCAGCATTAATTCTTTAGCACTTACAATCAAGTAATTACCTTCACTGGATTGCTTGATCTGTACTTGTGCTTCAGGACCAAACAAGGCTTCCACCAATGCCAGTTTTTTGTTGTTGGCGGGAATAATGAATTTAAAAAAATACACCCTGGGCCAGTCCCCCGAATTTTCCAGCTTTTCCCTCAGTGCTTCAAAGTCTGCCATCTTATTCCCCTTCTATTGGTAATTGAGATACCACTTCATGCAAACTCTGCAGCAATTTCTTTTTCTCTTTGTTTTTCTCAATTTCAATTGCTTCCGCCAGCGCAGCTTCGCATTCGGTAATTTCCTGCTGGTTAAAACTGGCATCAAAGCTTTCGATCACGGTGAGGGCTTCCAGACAAGTAGTGTAATCCCCGCTGATGGCTTTTTTGACAAATAAAGATAAATGCCCGGAGCCGTCCAGGGCAGATTGCCAGAAGGTGGCTACTAAAAAACTATGATAGTATTTCATAGTAGGATCATTGAGTGCATTGATCAGGATGGGAATGCTGCTTTCGTCCTTCAGGTCATACAGGAATTGAATAATGGCAGCTTCTACGGCGGGCTCATCCGTATCCCTTAACAATTGCATCATTTGTTTGAAGGTCTTTGGGGTACCGTGTTTCCTTAATTTATCTATGGCGGCGAGCACAGTTTTTTCACTGGAAGATTGCAGTTCGGTAAGGATACGCTGCTCCTGGATTTTCTCTTGAGACATAGTACAAAAATAAGCAGATGGATGAGTTAATTCCTGTGGGGGAAAATTTATAGCCAGTTCAAGCCGTGTGATAAGGCTGAGACCATGGCGATGATCAATCCAAGCAAAAAGATACAAGTGGCGATCCAGAGCATTTTTTGCCGAAAGGCGATAACCCGTCCTAGAAAATATATATCCCGTATCATTTCATTATAAATATTCTTTCCGGAGGCAATAATGCGATTGAATTCATCCTGAAACTCTTCCAGGCTGAATCGTGCAAAATTATGGGCATATAGGGTGCCTGAGTAGCGACTCTGGCTGTACTTCTTGCCCAAGTAGCGATGGGGTATAATACTCAGTACAGCGAATATCATGGAAAGCACAGAAGAATTCAACAAGATCTTGGTAACTACGATCAGGGCCGGTTTTTCATTGTCATCAATAAAGTAGATGGCACCCATGATGAGTGAAACGATGATGGAATTGACCGTGAGGATGATGCTGGCCTTCTGATCGATCATACTGAGCAGACTGTAGTGATTACGCGACATGGTGCGAAAAAGGGTTTGCACCCCCCGCATATCCAGTTTCTCTAATTTTTCCTTGTCCTTTTCCTGCAGTTCCGTTTTGGCCATAGCGCCCAAAGATAAGGGAATAGAAGAGATCATCATCTGGCAGGAGTATCTATGCTGCAGTGAAAGGCTAGCTAAGTTAATGTAATTGGAGAGATTTCTCAATATCATCTGGTATGGGCTATTAAGTAGAGCAGGGTGTCAAAGGATGTAATAGGTCTTGGCGATCTTTGCGCCTTAGCGAGAAATTAAAAAACTGTAACCTCTAGTTACCCCCGCGTTCTCCGAAAACGGCACTACCTATCCGCAACATAGTACTGCCTTCTTCCAGCGCGATCTCATAATCATTGCTCATGCCTATGCTCAGTTCCTTAAAGTGGGCTTGATCAGCAAAATATTCCTTTTTCAATCGCTCAAAGAACTTTCGAAGACCGGTAAATTCGTTTTGAATGGTTTTTACCTTATCTGTATTAGTAGCCATGCCCATCAGGCCGACTAATTGAACATTCTTTAAAGTATGATAATCTTTCGAATTCAGTATTTCGATCACTTCCTCTTCATCCAACCCATATTTGCTTTCCTCTTTGGCAATGTATACTTGAAGTAGTACTTTGATCGTACGGTCTTCGTTTTCCGCCCTTTTGTCTATTTCCTTAAGCAAGCGCAGACTGTCTACCGAATGGATCATATGTACGTGGGGGGCAATGTATTTTACCTTATTGCGTTGCAGGTGGCCGATAAAATGCCAGCGAATATCCTCAGGTAACTGATCCGCTTTTTCCTGCATCTCCCTGGCCTTATTTTCCCCGAAGTCCCTGTGATTCGTCTGGTATGCCTCTTCAATAGCTCCTGTCGGTTGGGTTTTAGAAACTGCTACCAGAGTGATCTCAGGGGATAAGTGACTTTTTATTTTTTTTAGGTTTTCAGAAATTTCTGACATGTTCAGCTAATCTTTTAAACTATAAACGGTCAGACCGCTGCGTAGTTTAGGTTCTATCCAGGTACTTTTGGGTGGCATGATGCAATCGGCGTCTGAGATGGTTTTCAATTGTTCCATGGTCACGGGAAAGTGGGCAAAGGCTACCCTGGCTTTTCCGCTGTTTACTTCTTTCACTAATTTGGGGATCTGCCCTTGCCCACCTAGAAAATATATACGGCTATCGGTACGCAGGTCGCTTATTCCAAGTATGGGACTGAGCAAATGGTCTGTGAGCAGGGAAACATCCAGCAGTTTTACCGGATCATCGGTATTCATGATCTTGTCTTTGGGTACTAGATTATACCACTTATGATCTATGTACATACCTATCTCATGTACTTTTTGGGGGGTAAATTCCGGCTGATCCACATAAAGCAATTCGAAATTGGTTTTTACTTTTTCCAGAAAGTCTTCCGTACTTAAGCCATTCAGGCTGCTTACCAGGCGGTGAAAAGGAAAGATCTGTAGCTCACTTTCCGGAATAAAGATGCCCATGAAAAAGTTATATGCCTCCGAGCCGGAATGTTGTTTGTTCTTTTGTTTCAGCTCCTTTCCCAGCAGGGCAGAGGAGGCTGAGCGGTGATGGCCGTCGGCAATGTAGATGCTGTCAACTTCCGTAAAATGTTGCTGAAGTAGTTTTACTTTTTTTGCTTCACTTATTACCCAGAAGGTATGCCTTACCCGGTTGGTAGTGGTGAAATCATACTCCGGCCGCTCTTCCATAGTTTGTCGCATCACCTTATCTATGCCGGCGTGGTTGTTATAAGTAAAGCAGACCGGCTCAGCATTGATCTTGACGGTTTTGAGGTAGTTTTTAAAGATCTCC
>CAZBIF010000088.1:0-5161 GCA_964492055.1 uncultured Flavobacteriales bacterium | reverse complement strand
TATGGTGGCTTCGTGTTTTTTGATCAGGCCGCTGTAGTAATCTTCAACGGCTGCACAGCCAATTATGCCGGTATAGGAATGTCCGTCGATCACCTGCCGGTATAAATAAAAGCTGGCCTGGGTATCCCGCAGCAGATTCTGTTCCCGCACAAATTCATCGAATTTATTGCGCACCAGGGAAAAGCGCGCCTGGGAATTAGCCTTGGTGGTTTTCCGGTTGTTGTATTCCGGGTTCAGTATGTGCAGGAAGGTGTAAGGGTTCTCATCCAGCTTGCGCTTCAGCTCAATGCGGCTGTATGTAATATACGATCTGGATGCTACCAGGTGGACTTTGTCCCTTGCTGGTCGAAAGGCCTTAAAAGGTTTTACGGTTGCCAAAAGCTTTTATTGGCGAAATTAGAAAGATTAAAGGGGAGAGGCAATGTATTTTATAGAGTACTAAAATTGTAAAAAATTGAAACATGTATGTAGTTGTTACCAGTATTCAATTAAAAAACCCTTTTAAATTTTTCTCATTATCCAGACATGCCCTTTCTATTATTAGGCAATTAAAGAATACTAATTGTTTAAAATACACAAGCCGTGGTTTCTGGAACCTTCATTACACCATGACGTTGTGGAATACCAAAGAAGAGTTGCAGGCTTTCGCTCGTTCAGGTGCCCATTCACAAGCAATGGGGCAAAGTGCTGAAATAGCTAAGGAGATCCGCACCTACACTTATCAAGCAGATCGACTACCTGATTGGAAAGAAGCTAAAATCCTTTTAAAGCAGGTAAATCCGCTTGCTTTTAGTTAGGGGATATTTACTCATCCCAAAATTCAATACCATTATAATTGAAACCAAGTTCTTTTTTATTATTCCAAACAGAGAATAATGTTTGTCTGTCAAATTTATACGGCTTCACAAAATCATACTTAGGTTCAATTAGCATTTTCCCATTCATATCAATAATACCCATCTTACCGTTCTCTATTATTTTAAAGTAGGAGTATGAATAGTCACCTTGCACAAAATCTATTTTATTTAATCTAAAAGGATAAATAGTATCCCCTTCAATAGATAACAAAGCATAATAGTCTTCAAAATTTTGAACGGCAATTAATGGACCATCATTTGGATTCAGAATGTGTTTGAATACAGCCTGGAAGAGGGTATCATTCTTATAGTCAACGATTCCATATTTGCCATTTTTATGAATAATATGTAAACCATTTGGCTCATTGGTAAGTGCACCTAAGCAGCCGACAGAAATAAAGCTGTTATTTCCATTGGTATCAATAACAGTTGAAGAGTCACCTTCGAAGACTACAGCTACAGGTTTTGGTTCAAAATCAACTATAAAATCATTGGCTTTTGTATAAGTAGGCTTTATCGCAACTTTGCCCTTAAGGTTTAAATAGCCATAACGATCCTTTTTCTTAAACCTAATTCTATTTGTTCGAGCGGGAAAGGTTTTTTCGAACTTTGGATTAATTATAATTTTCCCATCTTTATTTGCAACACCCCATTTTTTGCCTGACCTATAAGGGATATATAATTCAGGATATTGTGCATTCACCATAGTCGTAAATGCAAGAAAAATGAAAAAACAGATAATTTTTACCAAGCAAATAATTTTAATAGTCGATTTAAAATTAACTATTAAAAATCTGCTCAGGCATTCACCTTACTGTAATAAGCCACAATTTGTTCCGCCAGCTCTGTACCAATGCGATCCTGCGCTTCCATAGTAGCCGCGCCGATATGTGGGCTGAGGGATATCTTTGAATGATTGAGGATCGCCTCAGATGGTTAAGCACCTTCATGGATGGAGTGGGCTCGTTCACAAAAACATCCAGAGCGGCATGGGCCACTTTACCGTTATCCAGGTTGCGTATCAGGGCTTCCTCATCCACTACGCCACCGCGGGCCGCATTGATCAATACAACTCCCTCTTTCATCTGCTGAAATTCTGCTTCTCCGATCACGGCTTGCTTGCCCCCGGGTACATGTAAACTGATGAAATCAGCTTGTTGCAATACCTCTTGGGTGGTTTTCTTTTCCAGCTCTATGCTTACTTTCTTTCCGTTGATTGTCAATTCCAGGTTACAGCAGCCCTCTCGTCTGTCGCAAGCGAGCACTTCCATACCACAGCCTAAGGCATAAGTGGCCAGGGCCTCTCCGATACGTCCGAAACCGATAATCCCTAACTTTTTGCCCCGCAATTCCTTCCCTTTGCTGTAAGCCTTTTTCAGATCTTTAAAGTTGCTATTGCCTTCGGCAGGCATTTGCCGGTTGGCCTGGTGCAGAAAACGTACACAGCCGAATAAATGGGCCATCACTAATTCAGCCACTGATTCGGAAGAGGCCGCGGGAGTGTTGAACACTTCAATTCCTTTTTGGCGGGCATAGTCTACATCGATATTTTCCATCCCCACTCCACCACGGCCTATCATTTTCAGGCCGGGGCAAGCATCGATCAGCTCCTTTCTTACCTGGGTGGCAGAGCGTACCAGCAGTACTTCATAACCTTCCTTATTGATCGCCTCCGCAAGCTGATCCTGCTCTACTTTTGAGGTGACCACTGTAAAGCCTGCCTGTTCCAGTGCATCCTGTCCCGATTTGGCTATTCCATCATTGGCTAATATTTTCATTTTCTTATTCTTTTTATCCGTATTTTTTTTCAAATTCCTGCATTACTTCTACCAGGGCTGCCACACTTTCTTTGGGAAGGGCGTTATACATAGAGGCGCGGTAGCCACCAACCGAGCGGTGACCTTTTATACCGCTGATGCCGGCATTTTGCCACATTTTGTTAAATTCTTCCGATCTGCTTTCATCCTGTAAAGTAAAAGTGGCATTCATGCGCGAGCGGTCTGCTCTTTCCACTACACCTTTAAATAAGGGATTACGGTCGATTTCATTGTACAACAGGTTTGCTTTTTCCTGATTGAGTTGTTCGATCCAGCTTACACCTCCGTTGTCTTTCAGCCATTGCAGGGTAAGCATGCTCACGTATACCGCAAACACAGGAGGGGTGTTAAACATGCTGTCCTTTTTAATATGGGTGCGCAGGTCCAGCATAGTGGGGATCTTATTTCCGGTTTTCCCTAATGCACTTTCTTTTACTATAAATAAAGTAGTGCCCGCAGGTCCCATATTTTTTTGCGCCCCGGCGTAAATCAGGTCAAAGTCAGAAACTTTGATCTGTCTAGAGAAAATATCAGAAGACATGTCGCAAATGAGGGGGCAGGTAACTGGCATCGGAAGGTATCCCAAACCCTTTCGGTATATAGGTGAAATTTTTATCTTCACTACTTGCAATTACATCAACCTCCCCTACAAATTCAGCTTCTTTGATCGCTTTGCTGGCCCAGGTGCCGGTATTGATATAAGCAGCTTTCTCTCCTTTCCTTAAAAAGTTATAGGCTACTTTTAAAAATCCCAGGCTGGCCCCGCCCTGTAAGAATAATACCTGATATCCTTCCGGTACTTCAAGTAGTTCCTTCACCAGACTACGGGCCTTCTCCATCACTTCCACAAAATCTTTTGAACGATGGGAGATCTCAATCAGTGAGAGGTTGAGATCATTGAAATTAACTACTGCTTCAGAAGCTTTTTTTAGGACCTCCTGAGGTAAAATGCAGGGTCCTGCACTGAAGTTATGTACTTTGCTCATGTCTTTTAATTATAAAGGTCAAAAATGCACAATTTATAGCAAAACACAATATAGAAAAGGGTGGTTTACTTTAAATCCGTTTAAAGTTTCAGTTAGGTTTGGCGATTAAAATGAAGGGTTTAAAAAATATAAAGCTGAAAGCAAAATATTAGTATATTTGCCACCCCAAAATTTTAAGCGTAGAGCTATGAAAAAAGAGATTCATCCGGAGAACTACAGAATGGTGGTATTCAAAGATATGTCTAACGATTATTCATTTTTGAGTAAATCCACTGCAGAATCTAAAGAGACTGTTGAATGGGAAGATGGTAATGAGTATCCCCTCATCAAACTGGAAATTTCCCATACCTCTCATCCTTTCTATACCGGAAAAATGAAACTGGTAGATACGGCCGGTCGTATTGATAAATTTAAGAACCGCTACAAGAAATTCGATAAGAAAAATAAAGAAACCGAGAAAGAAGAGAACTAAGTATAGGTTGATTTTAGGTTAATATAAAAAACCCCGCATCTTATTGATGACGGGGTTTTTTAATGTGTAAATTTTTCTACCTGAAACAGAGTAAAACTAACTTACTAAAATTCTCCATGCCTCATCTACTTTGGCTTCACACAGCAAATCCTGGGCTTGTTTCTGTTTGCTTTCCCAGTTGGTTTTAAAAGCTTCTTCAGCTATTTCGGGCAGAACTTCCACATTTCCCAGCATTCCGAGATCATTTCCGGTTAGTATCTTACTGTTGCGAATAGGTTCAGGCAATTGATCTACCCCTATTCCTTTATTCCGTACCGGTTTTGGTACCTTGAAAAGTGCGTTGCCATGGGCCCTGGCGTAATAATCACCACCCATACGGCCTACCAGATCGATCCGTTCCTGATCAATACCGCCTTCTTTATCCAGCACCTCGTCATTGACATGAATAAGAAGAATTTCACAAATAATCAGGTTCCCTGAGCCTCCTTCATCCCCCAATTCTTTCACCTCACGTACTTTACATTCCAACTGTATTGGCGATTCCTTGACTCTTGCCGGCTTTACCAGTTCGGACTCCAGGGGCGTAAGACCTGATTTGACAAATTCATCCACACCCTTATCGTAGGCAGTACTGGCAAGGGACATTTGCTGCACTATATCATAAGTTACCACATTGATCACCACTTCCATGGTTTCTTTTATATTGTCGTAGGTGTTTTTCTGGGTGTTGGTGCGCCCACTTTTGGCAGGAGAAAATATAGCGATGGGTGGGCGGGTACTGAAAACATTAAAATAACTGAATGGGCTTAAATTCCGTTTGCCATCCTTATCTACTGTACTTGCAAAAGCGATGGGTCTGGGGCCGATGGATCCCAGTAAATAGTTATGTAACCTTCCCAGGGATACTTCTTCAGGTTTGACTTTCATAGATTTGTAAAAATTCATTTGGAGTTAAACAATTTATTTTAGACTCTTTATCAATCCTGTCCTAAATAATTCGACCTTATAAAATTCTTGCCTGTAAATACT
>CAZBIF010000087.1:9898-11312 GCA_964492055.1 uncultured Flavobacteriales bacterium | reverse complement strand
GTATTGACAAGCGTTACAACACTTTTACATCTTCAACAACCGGACAGTAGTGAAATAATATCATTATTAACCATACAGCCGGCTTTCATATTCTTCTTCCAACTGCATATGCACCTTCCAGAATGGCTTGGGTTCCTGGCCTGCCAAATTATCCTGTAGAATATTCAAATGCGTATGCCAGCCACCGCAAACGCCAATTTTGAAATCTCTGGATTCCGGGATACGACAATGCGTTAATACCAGTAAAACCTGATCCCCTTTTTCATTGAGTTCAAAATTAACTTCACTATTCTCTTCCCAGCTAATGGTAAGCCGATGGGGCGGTTGGTATTTCAGTACCCTTACTTTCATGCCTGAGCCATCTTTGTACTGCTTGTATTTTTCGGGGACTGGATCCGGCAAGGCCGATAGTTGATGGTGATCAAACTGCAATTCCACTTCATCTTCCACCCGGGTCATACTGCCTCCGCCTGCCAGCCATTTTCCCCTTAATGATCCATCGGTGAGGTACTGCCAGACTTTTTCTATCGGCCCCTGTAGTAAACGTTCGAAACGCAAGGTTCCGGGAGCGGTAAATTTTCCGTATTTATCCATATTCTATTTGTTTTCGGTGGTTGGTTCCAGGATGCTTTCCAGTCGATCAAGGCTGGAGCTCCAGAAGGTTTTGTATTGGGCCAGCCATGTATCTAATTCTTGTAGTTTCTGCGGTTTTAACTGATAAATACGCTCACGGCCTTCTTTCCTGCTTTTTACCAAATCGCAGTCTTTAAGGATCTTTATGTGTTTGGAAACAGCAGGGCGGCTCATCTCAAAATTTTCCGCAATGGCATTCACATTCAAACTCCCCATGGCCAGTAAGCCGATAATGGCCCTGCGGCTGGGATCGGCGATCGCCTGGAATACATCCCTGTTTTGCATAATAAGTAACCTTTCGGTTACAAATATAGAAATAAAACCTTTTGGTTACCCTTTTCAATTCAAAATTTCCATCCGGATCTGGTTTCTTTCCGCGAAACGCAGGATCTGATCGGAGACCACCCTCTCCCCCACTACCCGGAATACCTTATCGCAATCTTCCAGGTCGAAAGTTGCCTTGCAGGCGGGAAAATCCTTTCTGAACTGAAGGAGCAATTGCTCGGCTTCATTTTCACTTTTTACATTGCTTTTGAAAACTTCCACCATCACTAATTCAATTTAATTACCAGGGACCGCATGAATTTGATTTGCTTGCCGGCCGCAGAATTGAACCGGTAAATATCCGCAAATGCATAAGAATCACCATCTTCCATGATCATTTCCCCGGCACAAGCCCCTTCCGCACCGTGGGAGATCACCGACTGAATGATCAGTTCTTTTGCCTTCACCCCTTCCATTTTCCGCAAAGCTGTTTCGAAATCCTTTTTCCCTTGTATGG
>CAZBIF010000087.1:7363-9888 GCA_964492055.1 uncultured Flavobacteriales bacterium | reverse complement strand
AACCGCATGCAGCAAAAAATCAATATCATTTTCGGCGAAAGCGATATTGAAGGCTTCTATCAATTGCATTTTGGGGGAATTCCCGCATTCTACCTGTTTAACGATCCTGGTCATTTTAAATAAAGATTAAGTGCTTTCTTAGCACTGCTTAATTCAACTCTTTTCCCCACAATTGAACATCCATTGCACCCCAAATCGGTCGGTACAACTGCCAAAGTAATCTCCCCAGAACATATCCTGCAATTCCATGGTCACTTTGCCCCCTTCAGACAATTCCCGAAATAAGCGCTCGGTCTCTTCGCGGCTGTCCGGCTCCAGGTTGATAAATACATTGTTGCCCTGCTTCAAGGTAAAACCCATGGATTCAGGGGCGTCAGTTCCCATCAGCTGGTGGCCTCCCAGAATGGGCAGGGAAACATGCATTACCAGGTTTTTATCTTCCTCCGCTAAAGGCGGTTGACCATCCATAGGTGGAGCATCGCTCATGCGCATGATCTCACCCTGAAATTCGGTTTGAAATACTCTTTTGTAAAATTTGAAGGCTTCTTCCGTATTGCGGTTGAAGTTCAGGTAAGTGCTTACGCTTGCCATAATGCTTGTATTATTTCAGGGTTTCTGTGTATTTCTTAAAACTATCCAGGATGGCCTGCCAGCCTTGCTGTTGCATCTCCCGGCTGTTCTGATCTTCCGGATCAAAGGTTTCCACTATTTCCGTTTCCCCTCCTTTCTCCGAAAAACGGATCTGCACTTTGCGGTTATCATCCAGGGTATACGCGATCTGCTTGTTCGGCTCGATCCGGTCAAAAGTGCCACTGTAGTCAAAGCCCATGCTGCCATCCCTGGCTTCCATGCGGTAGTTGAACTTCTTGCCTGCCTGCAATTGGTGGGTGGCCCTGGGGGTGTGCCATTCCGGGGAGGGGCTGTTCCAGCCGGTAATGTGTTTTTCGCTGGTCCATGTTTCCCATACTTTTCGAAGTGGGGCTTTTACCCGTGTGCTCACGCTGATCCGTTGATCCTGACCTTTCTTTTTCATCGTTTTCATTTTTTTAAGCCAAAGGTGGGGGCTTTTCAGCAGTGTCGCAATAGGTAAATACGCCAGGGTAAGGGGTGGTTTGCGACAAGATTATATTCTTTCTTTGCTTAAAATTATGACTGAGTTTCGAGTTTATAATTTTTTAAAAGAAATAAGGAAATCGTTTCTAAAAGCATTGTTCATTTTTGGCTTGACCCAAAAACGAACCAAAAAGCTCAAGACTGTTGATAAATAAATAAGAAAATGTTACGCTATCACCTGCCATCCCGATTAAATCGGGACTAGCTTGATTTTCAATTTATTTCTCAAAGGTCGGTCTCAGAAAATTTCTGCAAAAGAATTAATTTACATTCTTGTTTTTAAACTATATAGAAAAATATGAAACACATCAGTATCCTGGTGCCAAGGGGGCAGTATAGCATCGTGAACATCGCCGGTGCTTTTCAGATCCTGAATGCCGCCAATGAATTTAACCGGGTACCCCTTTTCCGGGTAGAGCTGGTGGGAGTTGATCGCCCGGCTGCGGATGCCGAAGGCTGGTATACGGTTAATCCAGCCAAAACCATCGCAGACTTAAAGCAGACCGATCTGATCATTGTGCCGGCCGTACACGGGGAAGCGGAAGCGGTAATTACCCTGAACCGGGAGTTGATTGCCTGGCTGGGCGAAAAATACCGCATGGGCAGCGAGCTGGCTACCTTTTGCATAGGCGCTTTCTTACTCGCTGCCGGAGGCCTGCTGAATGGCAAAGCCTGTAGTACCCACTGGGGGCAGGTGGAGAAGCTGCAAAGCATGTTCCCGGAATTGCTGGTGCAGGGGGAAGAGATCGTGACCGACTGCGATGGCATTTATACCAGCGGGGGTGCCTATGCCTTTACCAATTTGTTGATCTACCTCATCGAAAAATACGGGGGCCGGGAACTGGCCGTATTGATCGCCAAAACTTTTATGATCGACATAGACAAGGGCAGTCAGTCCCCCTTTATGATCTTCAGGGGACAGAAAGACCACAGTGATGAAACCGTACGTAAAGTACAGGAATACATAGAACAGCATTACCGGGAAAAATTTACCGTTGAACAACTGGCCGAAAATCACGCCTTAACACGCAGGACCCTGGAGCGGCGGTTTAAAAAGGCCACCGGCAACTCCCTGAACCAGTATGCGCAACGTGTACGCACCGAAGCGGCCAAAAAACAACTGGAAAACGGAAGGAAAACCGTAAATGAAGTGATGTTCCAGTCGGGCTATCAGGACCCCAAGGCTTTCCGGGAGATCTTTCGCCGTTATGCAGGATTAAGCCCGCAGGCGTATAAGGAAAAATTCAGCAGGAAGCTACCCAGTCCTGCTGCTTGATCTTGTAATAAACGGCGTCTTTGATCCCATTGCAGCTACCAGCTTTCCAGAATTGCATGCCTGCGTTTTGCAATACCTTGGCAGAAGCTTCATTGGCCTGCGCTACCCGACTGATGATCTCAGGCAGTTGCAACGC
>CAZBIF010000087.1:4814-7353 GCA_964492055.1 uncultured Flavobacteriales bacterium | reverse complement strand
GGCCCGGGCAGCTTCAGTGGCGTATCCTTTTCCCCATTGGCATTTAAAAAAGCGAAAGCCCAGATCAATAATTTCCTCATCATTGCGCTTTAAGCCGCACCAGCCTACAAAAGAGTGCGTGGCTTTCTCGATCACCGCCCAACGGCCGAAACCGTTTTTGCGGTAATCCGCATAATTCTTCAATAATTTTTCGGCTTGTTGCAAGGAGGAAAAAGGCTTGTCCCCGGTAAACCTCAACACCTCGGGATCGGCGTTGAGGGCATAGAAATGATTGGCATCCGTAAGCTGGAACTCACGCAAGTACAATCTGTCGGTTTCGGTGATCTTTCTCAATGGTTGTAAGCATTTTCAGAAGGCCAGTAAAGATACAGTTTTTACGTAAAAATTTCCATTAAGTTGCCTTTCTATACAAGATGTCGGATCCTAAAGAGCCAAGAGAAAAGTGCAAAGACCAAAGAAGCTAGAGAAGACTTGAGGGCTCAGACCTTAGAGAGGGAAGTTCAAAGTTGTAAGTCAGGAGTTATTAATTTTTTCAGATTTCATATTTCTACTTTCAGATTTCCATTTTTCAAGCCGAACACAATGTCTCCTCAGGAGTTTGATTGCTAGTAAGCCTATATTCATGCACATACTTTTACTGACTGTCGGAGGTATCGCTGCCTTACTAATGTACTTCCTGCCCCCTTTGTTGAAGAATAAATGGATGAATATGCCGATGGTATTTGTGCTTTTCGGCCTTGTATTGTATAGTCTGCCGTTGGAATTGCCTTTCATCAATCCCGAAAATGATTATTTTGACCGCAAGGTACTGGAATACCTTACCGAATTCATCGTGATCATCAGTCTGGCGGCCATCGGCCTGAAAATAGATCGCAAGCCCGGCTGGAAGAATTGGAAAGAAGGCTGGTACCTGATCGGAATTGCTATGCCTCTGACCATTTTATTTCTAGCCCTCGCAGGAGCCTATATTCTTGGCCTGGGCCTGGCCGCAGCGGTATTATTAGGAGCCTGTCTTTCCCCCACTGATCCGGTGCTGGCGGATGACATACAGGTAGAAGGGCCGAATACCGGCGAAGGTCATCCTGTTAAATTTTCCCTCACCGTAGAAGCTGGTATCAATGACGGACTAGCCTTCCCTTTTATCTATCTGGCCCTGACCTTATACCAGGAAGGATTGCAGACGGAGGCAATCAGCAGCTGGTTTTTAGAAGATGTGCTGATGAAGATCACAGTCGCCATTATAGGTGGCTGGTTACTAGGTAAAGCCATTGCCTGGCTGTTCTATCAATTCTACCAAGCTAATGAATCGGATGATACTCCTATTGGGGAAGGCCTGTTTATGCTCGGGGCCACCTTGCTGGTTTATGGACTGATTGAACTCTTCAATGGATACGGTTTTCTGGGGGTATTCATTGCGGCGGTGACCGGCCGGCAAATGGACCGGGAACATAGTTCCCATAAACGATCCTATCGATCCATCACCCAGATTGAAAATGCACTGATAGGGATTTTTCTGATCGCATTCGGCGGGGTATTGGCCACCGGGGGATTAAATGATTTGCACTGGTATCATATCCTGGTTTCCATCTTGTTGCTTTTTGTGATCCGTCCGGTGGCAGGACATCTGAGCCTGTTGTTTTGCTCCCTGGATCGGCAAAAGAAAAACTTTATTTCATTTTTTGGAATTCGGGGAGTGGGCACTATTTATTACCTCACCTATATGCATAATAAAAGCGGGGATTTTGAAGAGGTTGACGATGTCTGGCTGGTGGCCAATTGTACTATTTTATTATCCATTATAATCCATGGCCTGGCAAGTCATTTTTTTCTACCTCGTTTCGAAGAAGAGGCCAACAACCAGCCGGAGGAAAGTTAAAAGGCAACCTCAATCATCCGTACGACTTTACAATTTTAATCCATTAAAAAACTTTCCCTCCCTTCGAGGGTTTCCTGTCAGCTTAATTCAAATTCTAAAACATGGGACTATTCGATTTTTTAAAAAAAGGAAACAAACAGAACCCTAACCGGCCGGACGTTACCCCCACTATGCCGGAAGCCCGGCCCACTGTTACCACCTATACGGTGAGGGAAGGAGATACTCTGTCAAAAATTGCGCAGGAGCATTATGGAAATGCCGGCAAATGGGAAGTATTAAAAAAGGCAAATGCCGATAAGGTAAAGAACCCGGATAAGCTTCAGGCCGGATCAGAATTGATCATACCGGGGAAAATTAGTTGATTCAATGACTGAACGTGTAATTGGCAGGCCCTATTTTCCCTTGTGTACAGGCAGCTATAACAATGCCAACAACGACTCCAAATCCAATGGCCTGGTATACATTTGCAGTTGTCCCTCTTCATCCCTGGGCCATTCTTCCTGAGGTTTGTCATAATACAATTCCACCCCATTTCCATCCGGGTCATCCAGGTAGAGGGCTTCTGAAACCCCATGATCTGATGCACCGGTAAGGGGGTAGTTACTGTCCTGAAGTCGCTTCAGAATGCGGGACAGCTCAATGCGTGCGGGATATAAAATAGCG
>CAZBIF010000087.1:0-4797 GCA_964492055.1 uncultured Flavobacteriales bacterium | reverse complement strand
CTGTAGTATGGCGAGCCGGAGAGGGGGCGTTTTTACTATACCAGGTATTCAAACCAAGGTGATGGTGGTATCCTCCCGCTGAAATGAAGGCTGCTTCGGAACCGTATTTCTGAGTGATCTTAAAACCTAATAAGTCGCAATAAAATGCAAGAGAACGCGAGAGGTCGGAAACTTTCAGATGCACATGACCTATGCGCGTTTGTGAAGGTATGCTATAATTTTTCATATCTCTCCTATTTCTCCGCCCATACCGCCAGCTCATTGCCTGAAGGATCAAGAAAATGAAATCGCTTGCCTCCCGGAAAGGAGAATATATCCTTACAGATCACCCCTCCGGCAGTTTCCACCTTTTCTTTCACCTTCATGAGGTTATTGTGGTAAAGTACTACCAAAGCGCCATTCGTGATCTTTTTCTCGGTCTTTTCAAATCCTCCCATTAACCCACTGTTTTCAAAAGCAATATAGGTATCCCCATAAGCCGTAAACTTCCAGTCAAAAACTTCAGTATAAAATCGCTTGCTCTCCTGCAGGTCGTCGGATTTGAATTCTACATAATCAATGTGATTATTGCTCATGATCCTTAATTTCCCTAATGCTTTTGGCCAGCTGTTCGTAAAATCTGCAGCGTGGTCTCCATCAACCTCCATCTCCACAGTTACCCTGGTAATTCCCCCCTCTTCTTCAAACGAATAATTTTCATGACTACCGGCCCACTTTTCTACCTGTTCACCTGTTGTTATCTCTTCTTCTCCGTTCAGCATTCCGTAGTGCCTTATTGAAACAAATTTTGCAGGCCGGTTGGCTGCGATTTCAGATATCATTCCTCCCTTTTTGCCGTCTTCCCCAATACCTACAAAGTAGATCTTGGAGCCTTTTTCCCAACTGCCTTCATAGGTGGAAGTGGGGTGGAAAACACTCGTCCAGCTTTCATAAGTAGACTTTTTATCCAGCCCCAGCATATGGCGGTATACCTTTTCTACCGGTGCATTTACCTGCACCTTAAAATGGAGTTTTTTCATTGTTAGATCAGTAGGTTAAAATTTCAGGAACTTATATACTTTTTCTTCCATCCTCAGATAATAAGTACCCGGGGATAGGTGGCTGACGTCCAAAATTAATTCGTTTTCCATTCCTGAAAGTAGGCGTAAGTCTAATTTTCTTCCGCTCGATTGATAAAGCAGAAGGTCCGTGGAGCCGCAGGCACATTGTATAAATAAACGATCCCTGGCAGGGTTGGGATGCAACAGGAAGGTATTGGACTCTTCCGGTTTAAATTGTATGGCCTGGGGGTCAAAGTAAGTGGTACTGCCATCAAAATCAGTTTGACTCAGCCGGTAATAAGTGACTCCGGAAAATGGTTCAGGGTCGTATAAGCGGTAGATTTCAGCTTCCATTGATGTACCAGCCCCTTCTACTGTTCTTAATGATTCCCAATTTCTTCCATCAGCTGATTTTTCAACCGTGAAATAATGGTTGTTGATCTCAGTGGCAGTCTGCCATTCAATCAATACGTTGCGGTAGCTGTTTTCGCCCAATTTAAAATACAATAAACTCACCGGCAAAGGGGTACTTCCTATGTCGGCTGTAGCCAGGGTCATACGGAGACCGTCCGCGATGCCGGTAACTCCGCTAAACTCATACACATCAGCTCCAAGGTGGGTAGCCCCGCTAATTGGGGTTTCGTCAATAAAAAGGCCATCGTTGTTGCTATCGATCAATAATCGCAGATCCGTAGCATCCACCGGCCCCAGGCCGCTGAGGTACCAGCGCACATCCACCGCTCCCACATCTATCGGAGTTTGACTGCCGTTTACTTCGCTGAAGCGCCACACCCGGCGAAACCTGGCATCCACGGAAGGTGGGACATCTAAGCTATCGCGGGCCTGGGCAGTATCGTTGTTATGCCCCCAGATAAGAAATTCATTATTATTGAGATGGGTAGGGTTCAGTATGCGAAGCATGCCGGAACCTTTGGCATCATTCTGTATCGCTGAGGCACTGATCCTTCCGATACCGGCTACTTCAAAATCGTAATTGCCGTTAAGCGCATTGTCCTCGTCAAAAAGGTCGTTATTAGATAGGCCAATATCGTACTTAGCGGAAAGGTAATTATGTACCAGCAGGCTCTGTAAAGTATCAAGGGCAAAATTGAAATGGATGATCTCCGCATAATCAGCGTTAAAGTAAGTGCCATAGTCCACATTCAGGGCACCTATGGCAAGGTCCTGATTGCTGTTGGGTAAGCTGGAGGAAGCCTCGAAAGCCGTGGTAAGAATGGAGTTTCCGGAACGGATCCGGGAGCGTTGCGAGGCTGCTTTGCTCCCATCAAACCGCCAGTTTAACAGGTAATTGGTAGAATTGCTGAATGTAGCAGTAGTATTGAAGCGATTGTTATTGGTATGCACGTCCAGAAATAAGCGGTTTCCGGTATAAAAAAACCAGGTATAGGCATATTGCTGCTCCACCGTAAAAGTGATGCGCTTGCCCAGGATACCCCGGGCACTTCCGTTGATATTGTATGGGCGGATCACTGCGAAATAGGTGATACCGGTAGTACCGTCCAGCAAGGGATGATCGGCTACCACCATTTGGTCATTCACCCCATCCAGCCGTACCACAGGCTGGGAATTGATGCTGCTGACGGTATAGAAAACAGGCTTTCGACCCGTGGTATTCTGTACTGCATGGTTTTGGTTTCCAGACGTATCAGGCCACAGGTCTACCTCCGTATTATTGGCCTGGTCTATATCCCCTGCCCGCAACCACAGGCCATTGGAAGAGCTATTACCCACTCCGGCCGGACCGGTCTGGCCCATTAATACAAAGGGGAGTATAAGAAATAAAACAACGAATACCCTCACCTCTACTAAACTAATCATTGCGCAATAAGTTTTAGCATGCCCCTTCAACGGGCAACAATCTTCAAATCTAATAAGAATACAAATTTTAGTTCAATTTTGATTTTCTATTTATATTTTTGGAAATAGAATTCTTACAGACATATTCAGCTATGAAAATCAGCCTAGTTCTTATATTTTCCCTCAGCCTCCTCATGGCTTGCAATAGTGACTTAAAGCAAGAAAATGAAGGATTGAAGTCGGAAAACGAAAAGTTAAAGAAAGAACAATCCGAAAGCGAAGCAAAAAAGGAACAATTAAAAGTCACCATTGATTTTTATGAAAGGTCCCTTAAAGAAATCGAGAATAATCTGGCCACCATTGATGAAAGTGCAATAAAGCTCAATTCTGTAAACAAAGAAGTAAAAACGGAAGCCGAACGGAAAAAGAATATCATGAAGCGGATCAATTCCATACGCGATATGATGAGGAACTCAAAGCAAAAGATACTCGGACTGGATAAAAACCTGCTGGCTTTGCGTAAAGAGAACAGCGCCAAAAGTGAAGAGGTGCAAAAACTTACCCTGGAGTTGAAAGAAGTGACTGCTGAATTACTTGAGAAGGACTCAGCCATGCTTGACCTGGCCGCCCAAATAGGAACTGCATACGAACAGCAAGCTGCGCTGAACCAACAATTATCTGACATTATCAACCGCGCTTATTATTTTGCTGGCACTGCCGGTGAACTGAAAAAACAAGGCATTATCAATAAAGAAGGAGGATTTATCGGTATCGGTAAAACGAAAGTGATCAATGCCAATAAAAACAATAACTTATTTACCCGCATCGGTAAGCGGGAAAACCGGGAACTCTCATTTAACAGCAAAAGCATTCAACTGCTCAGCAAACATCCGGATGATAGTTACACCATCGAAAAAAGCGGAGGTAAAAGCACGCTAAAGATTAGCGATACGGAATCTTTCTGGAAGCAAGGCAATTACCTGGTCGTACAACTGAATTAAACCACTTTTTTCACCGCAAGTTCCTGCATCAGTTCCAGCTGGATCTGCTGGATCTCCATCAGCCGCTGCCACTGGCTGATCATGAGATGGTCCACCTTTTCATGCAAACTTCGAATCTGGATTTCTGATTTTAAATTGGTCTCGTACTCAAAATCCCCTTGTATTTTTTCCCGGGCCTGCTGCCGGTTCTGACTCATCATGATCACAGGCGCCTGCAAGGTAGCCAGACAGGAAAGGATGAGGTTTAGCAAAATAAAAGGATAGGGATCGAAGGGGTGTTTAGTGAGCACATAAGCATTGATAGCCATCCAGGAAAGCAGGTAAAGAAAGAACAAGCCAATAAAGGTCCAGCTACCACCGAAAGAGGCAATTCTATCGGCCAGGCGGGCACCGAACTTCTGCTGTTTATCGAATTCTTCCGTGAGGTTTTTACTGATGATCTCCTGCTCTCTCAGATTCTCCAGGATCTTCCGGTCAATTGAACTCAAATGTCCTTTTTCCTCCGTAATGGTCTTACTGATGTATTTCAAACGGTACTCATTTAGCTCTTCCTGACAGATATAACCTTCCCCGTTGCAATCGGCGTGGTCTTGTACGATCAACTCATAAATGGAATTCCGCACCAGGGATGTGGGAGTAAGCTGAACCAGTTTTTTCTCTTGTTTACACAGCAGGCAAATGCTGGTTTGTCCGGAATTAAACCGATGGTTAAGAAGACCCATATAGATTTTTCCTTAGAACAATCCAGGATCAGCTTTAGCAATGGAAGTGAAAATTATTTATAGGAAGAAGCACGGTTGAGAATTTCCAGCTCTTCCAGTGGAAGCTGGTAACTGATGGCCTCTTTAAATGCCTGCAGCTGGGTGGAACTAGTGGCACTGGCAATGGGGGCTGTGACCGAAGGCTGGGCCATCAGCCAGGCAAGGGCTAAGGCCGCA
>CAZBIF010000086.1:10226-11456 GCA_964492055.1 uncultured Flavobacteriales bacterium | reverse complement strand
ACCCGCGACCCCGACCTTGGCAAGGTCGTGCTCTACCAGCTGAGCTACTCTCGCTTATAGATCAACTTTAAGTTGATCTCATTAGAGAAGCTTTTGAGCTTAAAAGTCTATCTGACTATTTCGTGCTCTACTCCCGATTTAATCGGGAAGCTACTCTCGCTTATTTCTCAATGAACTTCCTCTTTTAAGAGGGCTACAAAAGTACTATTTTTTTAAATCAGTACAAGTAAATTCTTATTTTCCTCCTACCATTTTTTTGATCTCATTCAACTTAAATAAAGCCTCCACAGGTGTCAGGGTGTCAACATCGATGCGGGTAAGCTCCTCTTTGATATTCTCCAGCACCGGATCATCAAGTTGAAAAAAGCTCATTTGGTAGTTTTCCTGCATTTCCGGAAGGCTTCTACGATCATTGTCATTTTCCCGGTTCTTTCCTTCCAGTTTGCGCAGCATTTCGTTGGCCCGCCGGATCAGGATCGCAGGCATGCCTGCCATTTTTGCAACATGGATGCCAAAACTATGGTTGCTGCCGCCCGCTACCAGTTTACGCATAAAGATGATCTTCTTCCCGATCTCCTTTACCGATACATTGAAATTCTTCACCCGCTCAAATGTCTTGCTCATCTCATTCAGTTCGTGATAATGGGTGGCAAAAAGGGTTTTGGGATGAGCCTGCTGGTTTTGATGCAGGTATTCCGCGATGGCCCAGGCAATGGAAATGCCATCATAGGTACTGGTGCCTCTTCCGATCTCATCCAACAGGATCAGGCTTCTTTCTGAAATGTTGTTAAGGATACTGGCTGTCTCATTCATTTCCACCATAAAGGTAGATTCGCCTGTAGAAATGTTATCCGAAGCCCCCACCCTGGTAAATATCTTATCTACTACACCAATATGGGCATGTTTGGCCGGTACATAGCAGCCGATCTGGGCCATCAAAACGATCAGGGCGGTTTGCCGCAGGATGGCAGATTTACCGGACATATTCGGACCGGTGATCATGAGGATCTGTTGCTGTTCCGTATCCAGGTAAATGTCATTGGGAACATAGTTTTCCCCGCTACCCAGCTGTTGTTCTATCACCGGATGCCTGCCCTCTTTAATATCAAGAGAAAGGCTATCATCCACCTTAGGCCTGGTGTAATTATTTATTTCTGCCAGACGGGCAAAGGTCAGCAGGCAATCTAAACGCGCGAGGAGTTGGGAATTCAACTGAATAGGGTCAATGTA
>CAZBIF010000086.1:8291-10181 GCA_964492055.1 uncultured Flavobacteriales bacterium | reverse complement strand
CTGATATAGTTCCTGTTCCAGCAGTTGTATTTTTTCTTCAGCCCCCAGGATCTTATTCTCGTATTCTTTCAGCTCTTCGGTAATGTATCGCTCGGCACTTACCAGGGTTTGCTTGCGGTGCCAGTGAGAAGGAACTTTATCCTTATGGGTATTTCTCACTTCAATGAAATAGCCAAAAACATTATTGTATGCTATCTTTAGGGAGGAAATGCCTGTATTTTCCACTTCCCTTTTCTGCATGGCCGCCAGCAGTTCCTTACCTTCCGATTTGAGGTTCCGCAATTCATCCAGTTCCTCATTAATACCTTCTCCGATCACTCCTCCTTTTTGCAGCAGTACCGGGGGGTCTTCCTGCAGCCACTGATCGATCTTATCTTTAATACGTTTGCAGGGATTGATCTTTTCTGCAATCTCTTGCAGTTCGGGATTGCCTGAACTTTCCCCCATTTTTTTAATGGGTTCGCAAAGGGCCAATGCTTTTTTCAACTGCAGCAGCTCCCGCGGATTGATGCGTTGGGTAGCCACCTTGGAGATCAGTCGTTCCAGGTCGTGGATCTGGGTCAGTTGACTGCCAAGTTCATCCGCTTGCGATTTGTGATCCAGCAGGTAAGATACTACTTCCAGCCTATGATTGATCTGGCTGGCATTTTTTAAGGGTAAGGTGAGCCAGCGTTTCAGCAGTCGCCCACCCATGGGGGTATGAGTAATATCTAAAATATCAAGTAAGGTACGCGCTTCCTGGTTTGGGGAATAGAGGATCTCCAGGTTCCGGATGGTGAAATGATCCAGCCAGACATACTCATCTGTATCTAGGCGGGAAAGGGTATTGACATGCTTTAGCTTATCGTGCCTGGTATCGGATAGATAATGTAAAACAGCTCCTGCCGCACTAATCGCTTCCGGCATTTCATGTATGCCAAACCCCTTTAAGGATTTGGTCTCAAAATGATTGGTGAGGGTTTCAAAACCGAAATCCGCGGTAAAGGCCCAGTCTTCCAGCATATAAGTGAAATAGCCTGAACCAAACAGTTCCTGAAACGCCTGTTTGTGCTGTTTTTGAAAAAGTATTTCACTGGGTTTGAAAGTGCGCAGTAATTTTTCGATTACTTCCTTATTTCCTTCGGATGCGAGGAATTCCCCGGTCGAAATATCGATCAGGGCAAGACCGAGTTTCTCCCTGTTGAAGTGTACGGCCGCAAGAAAATTGTTGCTGCGCTGGGAAAGCACATCATCGTGGTAGGCCACTCCGGGGGTCACTAATTCCGTGATGCCCCGCTTAACGATGGTTTTGGTCTGCTTGGGATCCTCCAGTTGATCACAAATGGCTACCCGGTTACCTGCCCGCACCAGTTTGGGCAAATAAGAGTCCAGGGAATGATGAGGAAACCCGGCCAATTCAATCTCATTGGCGGCCCCATTGTGCCTTTTGGTCAATACGATGCCGAGAATTTTAGAAGCTTTAATGGCATCTTCACCGAAAGTTTCGTAAAAATCCCCCACCCTGAATAGTAATAGCGCATCCGGATGTTTGGACTTGATCTGATGATATTGCTTCATCAGGGGGGTTTCCTTCTTTGTCTTTACTTTTGTTTTGTTTCCGGCCAAAATCAATTAAACTTATATTCAAAAATACCCAAGCTTAGAGGGGCTATGCCCATTAAATCCCCTTAATTTTCAACACTTTTTCAATATGGCAAACCGAAAGTTACGCAATGAGGAGCTAGGTAGAAAATCCTTAAAGGAGTTTAAAGCTACGCAAAAAATGCCGGTGGTGCTGGTACTGGATAACATCCGCAGTTTAAATAACGTGGGTTCTGTTTTTCGCACGGCTGATGCCTTTGCCGTGGAAAAGATCATACTTTGTGGGATCACTGCCCGCCCCCCCCACAG
>CAZBIF010000086.1:4898-8281 GCA_964492055.1 uncultured Flavobacteriales bacterium | reverse complement strand
GGCCCTCGGTGCTACAGAAAGCGTAAACTGGGAATTTTACAAACTAACCGAAGGGGCAATCCGGGGCCTTAAAGAAGATGGATTTACCATAATCTCTATAGAACAAGCAGAAAAAGCATGCAAGCTATCAGGTTTTAAGTTTTCCAAAGAAAAAAAATACGCCCTGGTATTCGGCCATGAGGTGAAGGGAGTGGATCAATCCATCATCGATCTTTCCGATCAGGTGATCGAAATCCCTCAGGAAGGCACCAAACACAGCCTGAACATAGCAGTGAGTGTAGGGGTAGTGTGCTGGGAAATAAGCCGGCAGTTTCAAGCACAGCATTAGTATGGCATGGCCTTTGAAAATAAAGCTGAAAATTCCAATCATGAAAAATTTAGCATTATTGATCAGTGCATTTATCTTCCTGAATTTTTCCGGTCTGGCCAATGGTCAAAAAGGCGGGGAGGAAGAATCTACTATACCCCTTCGGGAAATTCCCAACAAAGCATTCCAGGTAGGGGAAGTTCTGGAGTATAAAATGGCTTATGGTTTTATCAATGCCGGGGTAGCCCGGCTGGAGGTGAAAAGGGCATCTTCAAAAATTCAAAACCGGGATATTTTGCATATTGTAGGTACCGGGGAGACCATCAGTGCTTTCGACTGGTTCTTTAAAGTACGGGACCGCTATGAAACTTATATTGATGAAAAAGGGGTATTCCCCTGGTTATTTGTGCGGCGAATAGATGAAGGGGGATATAAAAAATCCCAGGATTATAAATTTTACCAGAATAAAGGGGTGGTGATCAATGAAGACAATGAAAGATACGAAGTACCCCACGGCATACAGGATATGTTGTCGGCTTTTTACTATGCCCGCACCATTGATTTCAGCAAAGCCAAAAAGGGAGATGAATTTCAGTTCGATTCCTTTGTGGACGAAGAGATCTACACTTTGCGCATTCGCTATGCCGGCAAGGAAACTATAAAAATTAAGGAAGGTAAATTCCGCTGTATGGTATTTCATCCCGTAGTACAGGAAGGCCGCATCTTTGAAACGGATGATGACCTCAAAGTATATATTACAGATGACGAAAACAAGATTCCTATTCTGGCGCGGGCCAAAATATTGGTAGGTTCCATTCGGATGGAGCTAACCGGTTATGAGAATCTGACCAACCCTATTGCTAAAGTAGATTAACACATCGGCCTGTTAACAATATCAACCTGCAACTTGGTGAAAACCTACCCATTCGATTATTTTTGTCCTAAAGAGTTATAGGAATGGGGACGGCAAATCCAAGCGATATTCCCAGGGAACTGGATGATGACCTGGTAGATAAAATCTGGCAGTTACGGAAAAAATATGCTGCCATGGGTCAGGACCTGGGGGCTTATCTGGATGGTTTGATCTATTCGGACTACCTTACATACTGGGATTATATTCAGCTGGATACCTTGCTCAGCCTGCAGAAACCCAAAACTGCGTTTCCGGATGAGCATATTTTTATTATGTATCACCAGATCACGGAATTGTATTTCAAGCTCTGCCTTCATGAGATGAAACAACTGAAGGAAAAGGATAAGCTGGAGGTAGAATTTTTCATCGCCCGCCTGAAGCGCATCAATAATTATTTTAAAGCATTGACGGCTTCTTTCGAGATCATGGTGGAAGGGATGGAAAAGGAGCAATTCCTCAAATTCCGCATGGCTTTATTACCTGCCAGTGGATTCCAATCCGGGCAATACCGTATGATCGAGATCTGTGCGACAGACTTCGCCAATCTGATCGATAAGGATTACCGTAAAAACTATCCTCAGGTAGAGGTGAATGAGGAGAATGTGGATGAACTTTTCGAACATGTCTATTGGAAGAAAGGAGCGACCGAACTGGCCAGTGGGAAAAAAACCTTAACCCTCAAGCAATTCGAAGCCAAGTATACGGATGAATTCAAATCGCTTGCTTTGAAATACAAGCAGGGGAATTTATGGGATCTCTACCGGAATTTGAGCCAGGCAGATCAGCAAAATGAAACCCTGATCAGTTATTTGCGTTTTCTCGATGTCAATGTCAATATCAACTGGCCTCTTGTGCACTATAAGTCTGCCGCCCGCTACCTGCAAAAGCAGCCGGAAGATATAGCGGCTACCGGAGGTACCAACTGGCAGAAGTATTTGCCACCCCGTTTTCAGAGAAGGATCTTTTATCCGGATCTGTGGAGTGAGGAGGAAAAAGATAACTGGGGCAAAAGCTGGGTAGAAGAAAATGTATTACTGAATAAAGACAAATGAAAAACAAATTACGACTGATATCGGCTGTGTTAACGGCGATCCTGGGTTTGTTTGTTTTACTGTTCATCAACCGCTTTCAGTCTGAAAAAGAGCAGTTGGCTGAAAATAAACCTACAGAAATAACAAAAGAGGAAGTCAATAACATAGAATTTGGCTTAAATAAAGATTCTTTTCATATAGTAGAAGCCCGCATCAAACCCAATGAATTTCTGGCAAATATTCTCCTGCCACACCATATTGATTATCAATTGATCGATCTGCTGGCAAAGAAATCACGAGAAATATACGATGTACGAAAACTGAAAGCCGGTCAGAAATACACCATCTTTAAAAGTAAGGATAGCCTGGCAAAGGCCCGCTATTTCGTTTACCAGCCCAATCCGGTGGAATATGTGGTTTACGATCTGGGTGATAGCATACAGATCTACACGGGTGAAAAAGAAGTAGAAGTAAAAGAAAGAACAGCAGGAGGCATTATTCATTCCTCTTTGTATGAAACCCTGCAGGAGCAGGATGTAGCACCGGCGCTTGCGGTTTCTTTATCAGAGATCTTTGCCTGGTCTATTGATTTTTACCGTATTCAGAAAGGAGATTGGTTCAAAGTGATCTATGAAGAAAAACTGATTGATGGAGAAGCCATCGGCATCGGTCAGATCCTGGCGGTACAGTTCAACCACTTTGAAAAAGATTTTTACGGTTTTTATTTTGAACAAGGGGAGCAGGGGGGCGATTATTTTGATGAAGAGGCCAACAGCCTGCGAAAAGCCTTTTTAAAATCCCCCTTGAAATTCAGCCGCTTATCGTCCCGGTACACCAGCAGGCGTTTTCATCCGGTTCAAAAACGATGGAAAGCCCACAAGGGAACAGATTATGCTGCGGATTACGCGGCACCTACCGGCACCCCCATCATGAGCACCGGCGATGGGGTGGTCATTGCAGCCAGTTATACCGGCGGTAACGGAAATTATGTCAAAGTAAAGCACAATAGTGTATATACCACCCAGTATCTGCATATGAGTCGCCGAAATGTAAGAAACGGTCAATATGTAAAGCAAGGTGATATCATTGGCTATGTGGGTAGTACCGGTCTGGCTACCGGACCTCATGTTTG
>CAZBIF010000086.1:249-4813 GCA_964492055.1 uncultured Flavobacteriales bacterium | reverse complement strand
TAATTTCATAATACGGACCCGCAAAATTTACAAAATTTAGCATTGGCGTCGTGACCCTCCCGGGAACATTGCGGACAGGCCTGCCGGGATTGGCCGGATTGCTTACTTTCCTTGATCAACTCCCCGGTGACTATTCCGGTAGGTACGGCAATAATACCGTAACCCAGTAACATAATGATAGAAGCCAGGGTCTGTCCAAAGGTGGTAACCGGGGCAATGTCTCCATAGCCTACGGTTGTGATGGTCACTATGGTCCAGTACATGCTGGTGGGGATACTCGTAAAGCCGTGTTCTGGTCCTTCAATAATGTACATCAGGGTGCCCATGATCAGCACAAGTATCAAAACCCCGCCGATAAAAACAGTGATCTTGGCCATGGATGCACGTAAAGCATTTTTTAAAAGCTTAGCCTCTGATAAATACCGGGATAACTTCAAAATCCGGAAAATCCGCAATAACCTGATGGTACGGATCACCATAAAATAGTGTGAGCCTACCACGAATAAGCTGATATAGGTGGGAATCACCGATAACAGATCAATGATCCCCATAAAACTGGTAATGTATTTCCAGGGTTTTCCTACGCTTAAAATGCGAAGGATATATTCTATGGAAAATAAGATGGTAAATCCCCATTCTATGTAGAGCATCAGTTCGCGGTGCCCCTCCCCGATGCTTTCAACGGTTTCCAGCATCACGGCGATCACCGAAAGTAAAATAGCCCACAGCAGGACCACATCAAACATCTTCCCGGCAGGAGTGTCTGCTTCGAAAATTACCTCGTGCATTTTCACTTTCCAATCCGGGGATCGCTCCTGGTTAATATCACGGAAATCTGCCTCAGCCATAGATAAACATATAGGCTTTAAATGTAGTTATTTTGTAAAAAGGCAAAAAATGAATCTTCAGACCCCAGTTCCTAACCCTACTAATTTACCTGAAATCACGCATCAGGATTACCTGTTGTTGTCAGGTTCCTGTTTTGCGGAAAACATGGGTAGGTATTTTGCCGAATATAAGTTCCCTGCTAAAAGCAATCTGACAGGCATCGCCTACAATCCGCTTTCCCTTTTTAGACTGATAGACTATTCCCTGGAGCATATGCAACCTCCGGCCGATGAATTTACAGAGCGGGATGAACGCTTTTTTCATTTTGATTTTCATTCTTCCTTAGCATCCGGGAGCATGGAAAGATCAAAAGAGTTAATCCAAAAGGCCTTGAAACAGCAGTTGAAGTGGCTCCAAAAATCAAAAGTAATCTTCCTTAGCCTGGGAACCGCCTGGGTCTACGAACAAAAAGAAACCGGCCAATTGGTAAATAACTGCCACAAGCAGCCGGCAAAACTATTCACCAGGCGTTTATTGACCGTTGATGAAATGAAAGATGCCTGGAAAGGAACCTGGAACAGTTTAAAGAAAATAAACGATGAGGTGAAGGTGATCTTTACCATTAGCCCGGTCAGGCATATCAAGGACGGTTTCCGGGAGAATCAATTAAGTAAAGGGCTGCTTCATCAATTTGTAGATCAGCTGCTAAAGGAATACCCTGAAGATTGTTTTTATTATCCTGCCTATGAAATAATGCTGGACGAATTGCGGGACTATCGCTTTTACGACAAGGATTTTCTCCACCCCAATCAGCTGGCAACCGATTTTATCTGGGAAAAGCTTTCGGAAAGTATCTTCTCAGCACATAGCCGGGAATTGAACAAAGCCATCAGGCAACTGCGCAGCAATATTGCGCATCGGGCTTTTGACCCGGGCAGTGAATCTTATCAGCAACACCTGCGGCAAACCATGGATAAAGCCATTGCCATGCAAAAGCAACATGAGATCAATCTCAGCAAGGAATTGCAAAAGATCAAAAGGAGGATGAAGCTGGCTTAGTGCCCTTGAGCACTTTGGGCATAGGTAGGATAATCCACGGCAAGGGGACTACCTACGATAAAAATTCTGGTCTTGGCCTCATTTTTTATTTCAATAAGTTCGGTTTGATAAGCTATGCCGAAGTCGTCCTTTTCAAAGTCAACTTCATTCATGCTGGCTTTCCCTGTGATCAAATAACAGGAATATACTTTATCTTTTGAAGCTTCCACTTTAAAATTCGCTCCTGCATCCAATTTCAATTCAAAGATCTCTATCCCGGGGGAATCCATTTTCAGCGGCCCTTGATTGCCGGCGTAATCAATTCTCTGCCACTTATCGCCCTCGGTTTTTTTCAGTTGCTCAGCTTGATAGTCGTTATAAGAAGCCGGCTGTTTCAATGTTTTGTTGAGGTTGGGGTCAAACCAGATCTGAAACATGTGGGCACCGGCATTTAACTTCTCCGAATGGGAAATACCATCCCCGGCCCGGATGATCTGGGCTCCTCCGGTATCAATGGCTCTCCAGGTATCCATTTTGGTATCGTAATGCTCAATGCTACCTTGCAGCACAAAGGATAAGATCTCAAAACCCTGATGCGGATGCAAACCAATGGTACTGCCATTATCCGACCAGGCGTGGGCCCAGTAAAAAAGATTGGAATACGGTTTCAGCATACCCCCTTCCCTGGGGAACCCTATGGGTTTATTTTCCAGGATCTCTCCCCCGTTGAACTGCCCCCTGGCTTGTTCCGTGACTTTAACTTTTCTCATGCCTTAAAATTAATTCAAAAAATACTCAATTATGAGTATTTACATCAGCTTAGATATTCCCCAACTTAGCCAGGTGTTAAGTAAGTGGTAATATCCGGGGATCTTTTGATCATTTTAGCATCAAATTCTTCAGCATGGTTTCCGGTATTCATTAAAAGGAGTCGTCGTGGCTCCTTTTTTTGATCTTCCTCCACTTAAACTTTTTCCCGCATCAATAGTTCTCTTTTCACCAAACTGAAACAGATGAATTTCCCCTTTTTAAAGAGTTTAGTGCTCTTTTTATTATGCCTGTTGTATTTCCAGGCCCAGGCCCAGGAATACTACAACCGCATAGGTTTTAATGCCGGCATCAGTTTTTCGGGCGGGGATTTTGCAGATACTGAGTTTTCCGACGAAAATAGTGGCTATGCCAATAACGGCCCCCACATTCATATCAATTATTACCATGCCGTTACCCACATATTTGACCTCACCGCCCAGTTTGGTGCCAGTCGCTATACTTTTAATGAAGGGTTATTTAAGGATAGCCTTCGGATTGTGAGTGGTGATGAAAGTGCAAAGGTAGAAACCGACAGCTATCAGGAGGTTCATTTTATTCTGGGCGCACGTTTTGAACTGGAGACGGTTGATTTTGACGTGTATGCCACACCGCAAATTGGCTATGCCCACATGGATTATCCCCGAATAAATACCACCGTCTATAATCAAAAAAAAACCAGCCGCAGCACATCCGATTCCTGGGCAATTATCTACGGATTTAACTTCGGAATAGATTATTTTCTGACGGATCGCATAGCCCTGAACCTCAACCTGCAGTACCTCACCGGTACGTTTGAAATAGAGCAGGTAGACCAGGAAGCCATTGAGCAGCGGTTCGTTACCTTCTGCCCAACCGTGGGTATCGGATACCAGTTCTAAACTGCCGCAACATTTTTTGTTTTAGAACGGTTTTCTATGGGTGAGAGCAATTGCCTTTTTGATCATCACCATTTTTATCAGGACGCTTGGAGCCCAGGAGAGGATAGGGGTGCTTACCGATAATTACCTGCCGGTCAACCAGATCATGATCAATCCTGCCTTAATGGTGGACCAGCGACCCTGGCTTTCCGTTAATCTGGCCGGGGTTAATGTCTATGGACGTACCAACTTCTTTGAAATTCCCGATGACCGGCTGGGCTTCTTCAAATACGATTATGAACTGGAATTCGGCCCTCCCACCAAACAGGGAAAGATGTTTTTGCACGGTGAAGCCATGGGACCCTCTGCTACGGTGGCTATCGGGAATCATTCTTTTGGCCTCCATACGGCTGTTCGGGCCTATGGTTTTATGAACCGCATGCCTGCCGTAATGGGTGAGATCATTGCCGATGAAGGGGTGGGAAATGTGGAAGACGGTATTTACGAAGTGAAGAACGGAAGGGTCAAAGCTTTAAGCTGGGGGGAAGTGGGCCTCAGCTATGGAAAAGTGATCTTTGAGCGAAACGAAAAGCTTTTTGAAGGAGGCATTACCCTGAATCGCATTTTCGGTTTACTGCAAGGATCTCTAATAATTGATGAGGGAGTGATGGAAGTGGAAAATGCCAGGGGAACCTTGCGCCGCTTAGATGGCCGTTCTGCCTATACGGAACCTGCTTTTTCAAGTGGTAGCGGCTGGGGCCTGAACCTGGGGGTCAATTATAAAAAGATGCTGGATTATACGGACGCCTATAAACCTCATTCCAGGACTTCTGCCTGCAAATGGCTAGGGTATAAATACAGGGTAGGGGTTTCGCTTCTCGACCTTGGTTATGTGCGCATGCGTGAACAGGCTCTCACCGCTGCATTGCCGGATACCGCACCCCTTACTGCCGTGGAAAATATCAACGAAGAAGTATTGGGTCTTCAGGCAGGGGAATATACCGGTAGTTTGCCTACGGCCCTTTCCGCCC
>CAZBIF010000086.1:0-206 GCA_964492055.1 uncultured Flavobacteriales bacterium | reverse complement strand
AAGAGTATGGAGTTTATGTCAATAGCATGGTAGTACAGCGTTTGACCTATTCAGATAGCTATGGAGCGGAACGAGCCAATTTATTTTCCCTCGCCCCCCGCATAGAGAGAAGCTGGTTTAGTGCCTCAGTAAGCCTCTCTATGGTGGAATATACCGTGCCTCAGTTGGGCATGTATGTGCGCATCGGCCCCCTGGCCATCGGTTCC
>CAZBIF010000085.1:11241-11624 GCA_964492055.1 uncultured Flavobacteriales bacterium | reverse complement strand
AATTTCATCCTCCAGCTGCTTGCGGGTTTTCTTTACCACCTCCTCAATACGGGCTGGGTGAATGCGTCCATCCGTTACCAGTTGATGCAAGGCTAAGCGGGCGGTCTCCCGGCGGACCGGATCAAAACAGGAAAGAATGATGGCCTCAGGAGTATCATCCACAATAATCTCCACACCGGTGGCCCCTTCCAGGGCCCGAATATTGCGGCCTTCCCTTCCAATGATCCGGCCCTTGATATCGTCCGAATCTATATTAAAAACAGATACTGCATTTTCGATGGCTTGCTCGGTTGCTACCCGCTGTATAGTCTGCACTACGATCTTCTTCGCTTCGCGGTTGGCGTTAATGCGGGCCTCTTCCACCGTATCCTTGATCATGGCCA
>CAZBIF010000085.1:0-11188 GCA_964492055.1 uncultured Flavobacteriales bacterium | reverse complement strand
TGGCATCGGTTTTGGCCTCTTCCTTCAGGGCTTCTACCAATTGCTCTTTGGCCTCATCAGCGGAAAGATTGGCGGCTTTCTCAAGCAATTCCACCGATTTGCGGTGGTTCTTATCCAGCTCTTTCAAGCGGTTCTCCACCAGCTCAAATTGCTTTTCCAGACTGCCCTTCTGGGATTTCAGGTCACGTTCCCGCTTGTTGTTTTCCTGCAATTTCTGATTCAGGGAAGTTTCCTTTTGTTTAATGCGGTTCTCGGCTTCCGAGATTTTCTTTTCCTTTCCCGCAATGTGTTTTTCGTGTTCTTCCTTTAACTGCAGGAACTTTTCTTTGGCTTGCAGGATTTTGTCTTTCTTGATCACTTCAGCTTCCGCCCTGGCTTCTTCAAGAATGGCATTGTTTTTTTGCTGTTGCAGTTTGGTAATCCATAGGTATACTGCTCCTGCTCCCAACACAAGGCCTACTACCAGCCCGATAATTATGCTTATTAAATCCATTTAAATTGTATTAAAAAAAAACCCGTACAAACTTGCTGGCTTGAATAAACCCCTAAAAAAAGGATTTGGGTTTCCCGGATAAATCAAACTTCCAACGTCCTTCAACTGAAGAATCTTCCTGGGATCAGGAATAAGTAAGGCCTGTTTTCATCATCGCTAAGTAAAACCCATGATGTTAATCATGTTGAGTTTACCAAACTTAACAAACTTGCACGGGCAGTTTTGTCTTGCCTTTCGGCAATTTAATTTTAAAGAACGTTATACGCTTTCAGCTAGGGATTCATTCAGTTTCCGCAAGCGGTTCATCAGTCCGTTTCCCTCTACCTCATCTTTCATTTTGGATTCAACCACCTGGGTAGCATATTGCAAAGCACACATGGCAAGCAGGTCCTGCTTGTCTTTCACTGCGTAACTTTGTTCATATTCCCTGATCATTTCCTCAATCTCTTTTACTGCTTGCCTGATCGCTTCTTCTTCTTCACTTTTCACAGTCAAAGGGTAGATGCGGTTGGCAATGGTCACTTTTATCGATAGATCCTTCACGGACAATTTACTGATTTAGCTGAGCAATACATTTATCAACCTCCCGTACCATTTCGTTGATCTTCAATTTCATCTCCCTATTGTCTTGCCCTCCTGAGCTTTTTGCAATACGTAAGATGCGGTTCTTCTCTTTCAGCTCTTCTAATTCAACGTTCTGCTTCTCTACTAAATTTTGCAGGTCAGCAGTTTTATTTTTCAACTCCCTGTAATTGGCCGATAGTTCTTTATTCGAGCGGATAAACTTTCCGATCTGCTCTTCCAGCTTGCTAAACTCCTTTTCGAACTTCGATTTCTCCAATTATCCTTCATTGAAATTCTCAAACAAAGCTAACTCATTTTTTGGTCTCTGACAATATATTTTACCATCATCTTTTACATGAAATTTAACTTCCTCAACTTTGGCGCAACTTTTGGGTTTTATGGGCATGCGTACTTTTCTATATCTTTTTTTCATTTCCTTTCTTTCAAACTTCTCTTTCTCCCAACCCTTTCCCCAGGATTATTTTCGCTCTCCCTTGGACATTCCCCTTTACCTCAGCGGTAATTTCGGTGAACTGAGGTCAAATCATTTTCATGCCGGCCTGGACATCAAGACCCAAGGGGTGGAAGGGCAAAAAATTTACGCTGTGGCAGACGGCTATGTCAGTCGCATAAAGGTTTCCCCTTATGGCTACGGCAAGGCATTGTACATCACTCACCCCAATGGATATACCTCTGTATACGGCCACCTTCAGAAATACAGTGATAGAATTGAAGAAGTGGTGAAAAGGGAGCAATTTCAACGGGAACGGTTTGACGTAGAATTATTCCCGCCCCCTTTTAGCCTGCCCATAAAGAAAGGTGAACTGGTAGCTTATTCCGGAAATACCGGAGGCTCAGGGGGACCACATTTGCATTTCGAGATCCGCAACAGTAAGAACGAGCACCCCTATAACCCGCTTTTCTTTGGTTTTGATATTAGAGATGGCGTTAAACCTCAGATCTATGCCCTTGCAGTATATCCGCTTGACGACACATCGCTGATCAATGGCAGCAAATACATGCAGCGCTACTCGGCCTACGGTACTAATGGAAATTACCAACTTCGTACTGCAACTCCTTTGCAGGTATACGGAAAGATTGGTTTTGGTATACAGACTGTTGACCGCATGGGAGGCACTTCAAATTCCTACGGATTGCACAATATTCAATTGTGGATGGAGGATGAGATGGTTTTCGAGCAACAGATTGATGAATTTGCTTTTCACGAAGGTCGCTACATCAACTCCATGATCGATTACCCTACCTATGCGCGTTACCGGCGGCGGATTCAGAAAAGTTACATAGAGCCTGGAAATAAACTACGCATATATAAAATGGCAAAAGACCGCGGAGTAATAAACTTTACCGATCAGGGAATTCAACAGATGGAATACCGCTGTAGTGATCTGGAAGGCAATACCGCCCGCCTGAAATTTACCGTTGAAGCAAGTCCTCAAAAAGAAAAAGCATCGGTAGGAGAAAAGCGGGAAAATTTTGCACAGTTCATCCCCTACAATCGCACTACCACCTTTCAGCAGGATGAAATACTCGCTAAGTTTCCGGCGGGGGTACTTTATAATGACTTGTACCTGGAATACAAAAAAACTTCTCCCCTTGCCTCAACTATCAGTCCCATATACTGGCTTCATGATCATTACACTCCTTTACATTCTTATATCACGGTAACCATCAGAAAGGAAAACATTAGTGAGGAAATAAAGAGAAAGGCACTGATCGTAAGTACTTCTAATGGCAGAAATCTATACGCTGAAGGTGGGCAATGGGCAGGGAACAGTATTAGTGTGCAAACCCGCAGCCTGGGGGGTTACGCCATTGCAGTAGATACCACCCCCCCTGCCATCCGGCCTGTAAATATTTACAATGGTGCGAATATGAGCGGCAAATGGTCCATCTCGGTAAAGATTAACGACGATCTTTCGGGAATTAATACCTACCGTGCCACCGTAGACGGAAAATGGATACTGATGGAATACGATGCTAAAAATGACCTGCTGGTGCATTATTTCGACGGTAGCATCCCTTCAGGTAACTATACTTTTGAATTGACTGTGACGGATGAAGTAGGTAACCGCGAAAACTATAAAGCGGATTTTATACGTTAACATAATTTAATCTGCCATGCCCTTATCTCTCTGTACTTTTGGAAAGCGAATGAAGTCTGTTTTTATTTCCCTCCTCTTAATTTTTTTACTTGGTAGCCATTGCATGGCGCAATCAGAAGAAACCGAGTTGATCCAGTTTTCCGGGGTGGTAGTTACCCTGGACAGCTTATCCCCTGTTCCTTTTGCCACCATCATGATCAAGAATACACATTACGGGACCAGCTCCGATGTATATGGCTACTTTTCTTTTGTAGCGGAAAAAGGAGATACCCTGGTTTTTTCATCCGTAGGATTTAAGGATTCGGAATTTGTGGTTCCGGACAGTTTGCAGGGAGGCCGATACTCCCTCATTCAATCGATGTCCAGCGATACCATTTCCCTGCGAACGGTAAACATTTACCCATGGCCCACTTTCAAGGATTTTAAAGAAGCATTTATCAATATGGATATCCCGGATGATGAGCTGGAAATAGCAAGGCAAAACCTGGATAAGGAATTGCTGGCCGAACGCATGGAAAACATGCCCATGAATGGCAGCCTCAATTTTAAATGGCAAATGCAGCAACGCAGCAATCAGATCTATTACGCAGGACAATCCCGCATGAACAATCTGAGCAATCTGCTCAATCCCATCGCCTGGGCCAAATTCATAGAAGCCTGGAAACGGGGGGATTTTAAAAGGAAGGATTAAAAGAATTAAGTTGTTAATGTAATGGATCTCATTAAACACACCTTTAACCACTACCTATAAAAAGTAAAGCAAGCTGTTGGCTTAATCTCTCAGGATTTCTTCAATTAGCTTGCTTTAATTCGTACCATCGGAGGGAGTCGAACCCTCACATCCTAACGGACACTAGATCCTGAGTCTAGCCTGTCTACCAATTCCAGCACGATGGTATAAGGTATTTGCTTGCAAAAGTAAGTGATTCAATTGAATTATTATTTTTTAGTGCTGATAAATCAGATGGCACTTACCTCTTTATTCTTATATAAGAATGACTTTTCCAAGGTGCCAAAAAAAACTCTATGAAAACAAGCTCCCTTATCTTCCTTTTAATTTTTTTCCAATTGTTAAGAAGGCTATAAGTAGTTATAATTTTCTGATTGCAAGTTTCGTATTTCTGATTTATATTGTACTTTTGCCCCCTCAAAATTTTAACGTTTATAATTTAAGTAAAAATGCCTACGAAGATCAGATTACAACGCCATGGTAAGAAGCGTTTCGCTTTTTTCCACGTAGTGATCGCGGACAGTCGTGCCCCACGGGATGGGAAGTTTATTGAAAAGATAGGCACCTACAACCCGAACACCAACCCCGCGACCATCGATATTAATTTCGAACAAGCCCTTAACTGGGTAAAAAAAGGAGCGCAGCCTACCGATACAGTACGGGCCTTATTGTCGTATAAGGGAGTACTCTATAAGAAACACCTGGATACTGGAGTAGCCAAAGGTGCCTTTTCACAGGAAGTAGCTGAACAGCGATTCGAAGAATGGATGGATTCCAAGGGTGAAAAGATCCAAAGCAAGAAAGACCGCCTGGCGGAAGCCAGAGAAGCTGAAAAGCAGAAAAGACTTGAAGTTGAAAAAGAGAAGAATGCTCAGCGAAGCAATACCTTAGCAGCCAAAGCTGCTGCGCTGGCTGAAGAAATGGCCGCCAAAGTTGCTGAGACTGCCGGAGAAGCCGGAGAAACTGTTTCTGAAGTTGCTGCTGATGTAGCTGAGAAAGTGAAGGAGCTGGCAGAAGATGCAGGTGAAAAGGCAGCTGAAGTTGCTGCCGAGCTGGCAGAAAAAGCCAAAGAAGTTATCGCTGACGCCTCCGAGAGCGTAAGTGAGAAAGTGGCCGAAGCCATAGAAACGATTAAGGAAAAAGTAGCCCCCGCTGAGGAGAAAACTGCTGAAGAACCAAAAGCGGATGCTCAAACAGAAGAGCCTGGCACAGCTACTGAAGAAGCGGTTAAAGCTGAAGCAAAGGACAAACCTGCTACAGAAGCCAAAGAAGGAGCTGAAAATGCTTCACCCAAAGGGGAAGAAAAAGAAGAGAAGAAATAAAACCGGTTTCGGGTGCATCTCGATAACTGCTTTTATTTAGGTTATATTTCCAAAATAATTGGTACCAAAGGGGAGCTGGCGTTCAAACTGGACGTTGACTCCCCTTCTTCGTATTGCGATCTTCCGCATGTTTTCATCCAAATGCAAATGAATGATCAGCAGGTGGTACCCTACTTCATTCTTAAAAGTAGTTTACAAGGTGGATTACTCCGCTGCCGGCTCGAAGGGATAGAAACAGCCGCTGAAGCAAAGGCCCTGGTGGGGAAAAGTCTGTTTTTACCATTGGAAGCTTTGCCACCCTTGAAGGGCAGCCAATTTTATTTTCACGAGATCATCGGTTTTTCCGTGCACGATCAGGAAAAGGGCGATATTGGAATGGTGGCGCAGGTACTGGAATATCCCCATTCGAATTTATTGTCGGTGCAACAGGGTGATAGGGAAATTCTTATCCCTATCACTGACGAAAGCATCGTGGAAGTAGACCGCCAGCAAAAGCTGTTGCGGGTGCAGGCGCCGGCAGGTTTAATCGACCTTTACCTTGGAGAGGGATAAAGACCTTTTCCGTTTCAAACAATTTAGCATCCGGCAGGAAAAAACCGCCATGAAGGTGGGTACCGACGGGGTAATTCTGGGTGCCTGGTGCCAGCCGGGAACCGCTCAACGCATATTGGACATCGGCTGTGGTACCGGGTTATTAAGCCTGATGCTGGCGCAGCGGACGGAGGCGTTAATTGATGCAGTTGAAATCAATAAAGAAGCAGCGGAAGAAACTACGCACAATGTTGCTAATTCAGCCTGGCCCGCACAGATCAGGGTTCACCATAGTTCTATTCAAGACTGGAGCCAACAATTTACCGAACCGCCATACGAACTGATCATTTGCAATCCGCCTTTTTTCAGGGAAAATAGTGTACCAACAGCCAGGACCATAGCCCGGCAGCAAGAAAAACTGGACTACCCTACCCTGTTTCAGGCCGCAACTCAATTACTTAAATCTAAAGGTACTTTCGCCCTGGTGGTTCCGTATGCAGATGAAAAACAAATCGAGAATTTGTCTGTAGACCATGAATTGTATTTACACAAACGAATGCGAGTGAGGGGTAATCATAAAAGTCCTCTAAAACGCAGCTTCATGCAATTGAACCGCCAGAAGGCTCCTGTTGTAGAAACCGAATTGGCGATTGAACCATATAGTCGACATGAATATTCTGAAGAGTACATACTTTTGTTATCCGATTATCTTACCATTTTCAAATAACCCTGATTGATGACCTACGAAGAAATAAAAAAGCTGATCCAGTCCCGCACTTCCCTCTACCCTGCTCAGATGCAGGAAGGAGGTAAGATCCCTGATGAAGACATCCGCAAGCTTCTGGCCTTGGCCAATCACGCCCCCAACCACAAGCGCACTGAACCCTGGCGATTTATCGTTTTTGCCGGCAAACAGGTCAAGGAATTCTACGAACAAATGGGTAACATTTACCGGGAGATCACTCCTAAAGAAGAGTTTGAGCAGGGCAAAGTGGAAAAATTCAGGGGAAAGGCCGAATCCGTTTCACATGTGATCGCCATAGCCATAAAAAGGGATGAGCAGGAGCGCCTGCCGGCAGACGAAGAAGCTTACGCTACGGCCTGTGCCGTGCAGAATATGTATCTGGGTTTGAAATCATTAAACATCATTGGCTACTGGGGCACCGGGGAAATTGCCTATACAGAACAGATGAAAAAATTCCTTGGCCTTGGCGAAAAAGACCACTGCATGGGTTTTTTACAGTTAGGCGTTCCTAAAGACGGCCTGCCTGATGTGAGTAAAACCCCTAAAACTCCTATTGATACTAAGGTTGAATGGAGGTGATTAAATTGCTAATTCTACCTTTTTAGGCATTCTCAATCCTGAAGAAAGAGCAAAGAAGTTAGAGACTATAGAAGTTAGAGGAAAGAACAAAGAGAAAAGAGAAAAGAGGAAATGTGAAATCTGAAATCTGAAACTGGAAAGACCTTAGACTTTAGACCTTAGAGAAAAAAGTTGAAAGTTGGAAGTTAGAATTTTGTCTCTCCCTCCCTTATGACTATCCAGATCCGTAGTAAAGTAATTATACGCATTTCATTCTTAAATTTGCTTTTAGTTACCTAACTAATTGTTCTTAGAAAGGTCAACACGGATAAAGCATAACTAAGCGTTAAATCCGTTTTTAGAGGGAAGATAGTTTTAAATTCAACCCTACTCCTTTAAAAATGAAAATAAATTTTCTCGTCCTGCTTCTTTTAGTCATTTCTTTTAATTACTCCTGTATTTTCACAATTATATCTTCTACAAAAAAAGAGGCTGAAGAAATTTATAGTATAGAAGGGGGAGCCATTCCACCTCATTTTTATGCCGAACCTTCCACCCTATTGGTTAATGAAATGGAAAGAAAAGGTGATCAAGAAAATATTTAAAGAGTATAAAGGTGACTATTTGTTTATCAATGAAAACCAGATCAATTATGAACCATATAAGGAGATTGATCAGTTCAGATATCTTTTCAGGCACAGTATTACCCTTGTAGAAACAAATTATTATGATACTGAAGTTATCGATTTTGAAATTTATGACAGAAAAGAAAAAAAATCCTACTGTGGAAATTCTAAAGTATCTGCTTGGACCTGGTACCTCAGGAAATATATTGAGAACCTAAATGAAGGCATTGAACAGTAACTTCTTCAGTTGGTGACCCAGCTAATTAATGAATCTTTTAAATCACCGAAGCCCACGGGCGAAGGTGATACAATTTACCCATTTATCAATTTAATAATTTAACCCGTTTAGCGGTTTAAATTGTTGATAAAAAGCAAAAATAAAGTCATGCACTTTGCTGAATTTCAGTATATTAAAGTAATAATCACAAAACTTTTAGATATGCATGACTTAAAGCTAAATTTCGACAAGTTTTACCGGATTACCAAAAAGTATTTATCCGGTGAGTTAAACAGTAAGGGCAATGTTCAGTATTACCGGAACCCACCAAAGATGCCTGATCTTGATATTATTGCTTTAGCGATCTGCCAGGAAGCTCTTGGAATAGACAATGAACTATGGTTTCATACTAAACTCAGGTCAGATTATAACAAACACTTTCCCAATTTACCTCACATCACACGTTATAATTACCGTAGAAAAAGACTTGCTCCATGGATACAAAAACTCAATGAAGCCATAGCCGGAGAGATGAACGAAGGTGAAGACTATTTTATAGTGGACTCAATGCCGGTCCCCATTTGTAAAAATGCCAGGGAAAAGCGGCTCAAAGTCTGCCGGGAAGTATTTGAAACAGCTCCTGATAAAGGTTTTTCAGCGGTAAACCAGCAATACTTCATTGGCTACAAACTGCACCTGGTTATTTCACTCAAAGGAGTTGTTTATTGCATGGATCTCTCTAAAGCAAGTGTCCATGATCTTCAATACCTTACTGATGTAAGCTTAAGCGGAATGAACAACTGTACACTTATTGGCGACATGGGTTACCTGAGTTCAGAACAACAAACTGACTTGTTTACCAGTTACCGAATAAAACTAAAGACCCCAATGAGGGCCAATCAAAAAGATTTTAAGCCTTTCCCTTTTGTGTTCAAGAAATCAAGGAAAAGAATCGAAACACTCTTTTCACAATTGTGTGACCAGATGATGATCAAGAGAAATTATGCTAAAACATTCAATGGACTGGCTGCTAGAATGATCTGTAAAATGACTGCTATCACAGTATTGCAGCTGATTAATTATGAAAATGGGAAACCCATTAATCACATTAAACATGCTTTGGCAGCTTAACTTTCAAACCGCTAAACGGGTTAATTTAATAATTTTCTAATTTCAGGCATTATTAAATTCTCCCATTAATCCATTTCCCAATTCAATCAATCGTAATTCAACTATTCGTAATTCAAACACCGAAGCCGACAGGCGAAGGAGATCACATTTTAGGCATTTTTCAATTCTAGGCATTTGCCAATTCAACCATTCGTAATTCTACTATTCGTAATTCGTAATTAATTCCCCGAAGTCAACAGGCGAAAGAGAAGACATTGATCCATTTCCTCATTGATCCATTTTCACATTGATCCATTTTCACATTGCTTCATTTCCTAATTGATCATTCCCTCCAGCATACTGCCTACAAAATAAGATAGCACAGCCGCAGCTGATCCCAGAAAAAGGGTTTCCAGTACCGAGCGAATTCTACTGCTTTCAGCTACATAGGATTTCAGCCAGCCAATTCCGATAAACGCCAGGGAAGTAAGGGCAATGCTGATCCCAAACAGGTTGCGGGAAGTTTCATCGGACGTATAGTCCCAGATATAAGCAATCAGAGGTACCAGGCCTACCACTACAAAGGATATAAAGGTCATCGCTCCCATGGCAAAAGGCGATTTTTCCGATTTTACCATATTTAGTTCCTCTTTCATCATTACATCTACCCAGCGGTCTTTATCTTCGGTAATCACATCCACAACTTTCTCCAGCAACTCCCCTTTAAATCCCTTGGCTTCATAAATCTCCCGGATCTCTTCCCGCTCCTTTTCGGGCAGGTGGTCTACCTCCCAGTATTCAATGCGTTCGTGCTTATCGTAGTTTTCCTGTTCGGATTTATTACTCAGGTAACTGCCCACTGACATGGCGAAGCCATCCGCAATCAGGTTGGCAAATCCCAAAATGATGATCACGGAAGAATCGAGATTGGCCCCGGCAGAACCTGCTACCACCGCAAAAGTGGTCACGCTACCGTCAATCCCGCCATAGACGAACTCGCCAATGTAATCCTGCCATTTAGACTGCCAGCCTGTTGTTTTATGTAGTTTAGGTTCGTGATGCATTATTCCGGCCATGATTTAAAAGGTTCGGTTTACTTCTTGCTTCAAGGCCTCTATGGCCACCTCAGTAACAGTTTTATCAATTTTGCCCATCAACTCCAGGATGAACTGGCTAAGCTCCAGGCCGCTGGCTTTATCACTTAATTGATCCGCTGAACTGTTAATGATCTTCACCGTTTCTTCCCGGGCCTGCTTCACCAGCTTCCAGGTGGGGCTGGGAATATAGAGCTGCTGTACCATGTTGTGCTCATATTCCGAGCGAATATTATGCAACATCAACTCCTGAAGATCTTTTGCAGATTGCCCTTTTTTGTAAAGACGCATCACCATATTACTTAGGTTGATCCGCTCCAGGTACAAGATCATGCGTTCATAAGCTTGCAGCTTAACCGGAGTGATCAGCTTGCGGTTATCCTTTCGCAACAACAGCTCGGTCTTGTAACGTTCATTTTCAAGAAAATTCTGCAGGATAAAATAAACCCCTACAAAAACGATTGCGGCCGGCAGGACATATTTGAGAATTTCTAATGCAACTTCCATGGGTGGCAAAATTAGTTTTTCATTCCAAACTGCTACATTACGCTTTTGTAAATAGCGGCACAAATTTATTAGCTTTGTTTCCTTTCAAAAATTTGAGCTGAATTTTATGAGCCATCCCGCAGACCGCATACAGCAGATGTCCGAATCCCAGACCATTGCCATGGCTAAAAAAAGCCGTGAACTGCAGGCTGAAGGGAAGGATATCATCAATCTGAGCCTGGGCGAACCTGACTTTCCAAAGAAGCGGCCAAGGAGGCCATTGATCAAAATTATACCCGATATACCCCTGTGCCTGGCTATCAGGATCTGCGGGAGGCCATATCCACCAAGTTCAAGCGGGATAACCGCTTAGACTATGCTCCTTCACAGATAGTGGTTTCCACCGGGGCCAAGCAAAGTATTGCCAATGTGGTACTCAGCCTGGTTAATCCGGGAGATGAAGTGATCCTTCCTGCCCCCTACTGGGTGAGTTACCTGGAGATCGTAAAGCTGGCCGGTGGCGTACCAGTAGTGATCAACACCACCATAGAAGATGATTTTAAAGTAAGTGCTTATGAACTGAGCAATG
>CAZBIF010000084.1:5809-11780 GCA_964492055.1 uncultured Flavobacteriales bacterium | reverse complement strand
CTGATTTCATATTTCTGATTTCATATTTCTGATTTCATATTTCTGATTTCATATTTCTGATTTCATATTTCTGATTTCATATTTCTGATTTCATATTTCTGATTTCATATTTCTGATTTCATATTTCTGATTTCATATTTCTGATTTCATATTTCTGATTTCATATTCACCCTCCAACCCGTTTCACCTGATACCCTTGTTTTTTGAGGATATCCATTACCTTATCCCGTTTTTCCCCCTGAATGATAATCTCTCCCTCTTTTACACTACCACCCACCCCGCAGGCTGATTTCAGGCTTTTGCCCAGTGCATTGAGATCATCCGTGGTACCCACAAAGCCTTTTACCAAGGTAGCGGATTTTCCGCCCCGGTTCTTCCGGTCCAGGTGCACTTCCAGTACCTGCTGCTGTGAAGGTAAGGTTTCCTGCTCTTCCTTTTTTTCCTCGTATTCATAGTCCGGATTGGTGGAATACACCATGCGGTCGCGGTCAGATCTTTTTCCCATATTTTTCAAAGTTAGTTACGCTGCCTAGAGATTAACAAATTAAAATTCCTCTACCCTTGTATATTTCTGTCAATTAGCTACATTTGCCCAGTTATTGGTTCCTTATGGATCATTCCATGGGATTAAAAGGGAATCCGATGAAAATCCGGAACTGTTCCCGCAGCTGTAAGCTCCATTAACCGTTTTCCATTCTTTCGCCACTTTTCCGAATTACAGGAAGGGGAAGGCCGGAAAGCGGGGAGTAAGTCAGAAGACCTGCCAGTAGTTGAATGCTTTCGGGATAAAAGCGAAGAGTTCGAACCATACTACTGTAGATTCCAACCCTTTGTGATTTCCCGGTTTAATTAAATTATTGTTTAACAAGCAATTAAGCCGGATTACTTTTTTCGCCAGTTTAATTGCAGTAAAAACCTTTTTATGAAAAAGTTTTACATTTTACTGCTGACCCTAACCCCTTTCTACCTGCTACAAGCCCAAAAAGCCATTGTGATCAATGGGGGGCAGTTTGGCAATCAAAATGAAAACGTGAATGTGATGATCTATGATCCAGTCACCAATTCCCATCTGGTAATGGATACCATTCACACCCAATCGGTGCAGGATATGTTACTGGACAGTATATATGCTTATGTGGCTGCACAGGATTCCCTTGTCAAGTACAATATGGTTACCGGAAGACGCATGGCTTCTGCAAAGTTTGCAGGCGTGAGCACCAAAGTGATGCACCTCACCGATAGCGAACTCTGGGTGGGAAACTGGTATGCGCAAACCCAAAATAACCTGTATGTGTATGATGCCAATACTTTGCAATTAGTGGATTCTGTACCAGCCGCTAGTAAGGGGGTAACTTCCCTGGTGCAAGTGGGCAGCTCCTTTTTTGTGCCCCAAAACACCTCTACCGCTGCGCCTAATTATCAGGACACCCTGGGCTATATAATTGAAGTGGATATCAACAGCCGTGCAGTAGTGGATACATTGACTGTGAGCGGCTATACCGGCGATATCGGCGAGATCTTCCTCAGCAGCCTGGGTACCAATCTGGTAACCATTAATTCCATATCAAACTCCTTTACCAATATTCCCCTTGGAACCATGCAGCCCGTTAATATACCCACCGGTCTTAACCTACAGGTAAGCAGCCGGCAGCAGTATTTCCTTCGCGATGACACCCTCTTCCTAAGAATGAACAATGGCTTAGGGGTAATTGATATGACAACCCAGACGGTGCTGGATACAACCCTGATAGATACAGTAGTAACGGCCTTCGATTACGATACCGCATATCAGCGCTTTATCATCACCCAAACCGATTTTTTTAGTTATAACAAAGGAGCCATCCATAACCGAAATGGCAGTAAAATCAGTAGCTATTTTGTGGGATTCTCCCCTGAAGTGATCAGCATGTATTACAGTAGCCAGATCTTTACCCAATTAATAGAAACAGAACAATCCTTGACAAGCTGGGAGATTTACCCCAACCCTGTGCAAGATCAATTTCGTTTGCAAACTGACTATGCTGATGGTCAACCTATCTTCCTGCGTGTCTTTAATTCTAAAGGTCAGCAGCTACTTCATGTGCCTTACCGAAATGGCCAATCCGTGAATGTTTCGGACTTGCCGGGGGGCATGTATGTACTTAGCCTGCAGGCCGATCAGGGGCAATCCGTAAAGAAACTGATCATCCGTTAAGGAAATGAACATCCAGTTGAAATATAGATGGATCGGTTTGTTGTTAAGTACCTGCTTGTCGGCCGGGGCGCAGGGAATTTTCCCGCCCCCTGCCGGTGTGGCAGGAACCACGGCTATTCACAAAGACTCATCGGTATTTACCAACTGGGCAACAGCCTGTAAGTTAAAGCGGGGCTGGCAACAGATCACCGATACCAGTCTGGGCAAGACCACCGTGGGCGATAGCCTTTCGGCCTTGCACAAAGCCGACAACCGGGTAGTGAGCCTGGGGGATGGGGGAGCGGCTACCCTGCAATTTGATGGGCATCTGTATGATGGGCCCGGGCCGGACTTTGCCGTTTTTGAGAACAGTTTCGGTGCAGGTTTTCTTGAACTGGCGGTGGTGGAAGTGAGTTCCAATGGAATTGACTTTATCCGCTTTGCGGGTGTTTCCCTAACAGATACCGCTAAACAAAAAGCTTCCTTTGACACCCTGACTTGCGAGAACTTGCATAATCTGGCAGGGAAGTACGGGATGAACTACGGTACTCCCTTCGACCTACAGGAACTGAAGGATAGTTTGCAACTAAATATTAATAAGGTGACCCACGTCCGCATCATTGATGTGGTAGGCCTTATCCGATCACCTCACACCACTTTTGATAGCCGTGGTCGCGCCATCAACGATCCTTTTCCCACCCCTTTTCCTTCCGGGGGGTTTGACCTGGATGCAGTTGGTGCCATTCACCTGCAGGCTACTTCTTTAAGTGAATACCATTCTCCTGATCGCACTTATGTTTATCCCAATCCCAGCCTGGGGAAACTGCATGTAGATGCCGCCTTCAATAAGTGCAATTATCAGCTTTTTAGCGCCAACGGAATAGTAGTCGGGGAAGGAGTGATAGCTGACCGTAAACTGGATCTCACCTATTGTAATTCGGGAGTTTACTTTATCAGATTGCACTGCAATAATGCTATTTACACCCAAAAGATCATCCGGCGATGATAAAAGAGGGAATTTACTTTCTTTTTTTGATTGTGTGTGCCGTCCGAGGCTATGCACAAAGCCGCCTGTCTGACACCATTAAAATACCTCAGGTAGAAATTGAGGGAAAAAGAGCTTTAGACGGTAAATTAAACCTGGATTCTTCCGCTGTTAATTCCAGTTTGCATCAGGATCTGGGAGAGGTGCTTAACCGTCGTTCCCATGCATTCATCAAAAGTTACGGTATTGGCAGCCAGGCGAGTATCAGTTTGCGGGGAACCAATGCGCCCCACACCCAGCTTAACTGGCAGGGGTTCGCCTTGAATTCTTCCATGAACGGACAGGTGGACCTCTCCCTTTATCCTCAGGTATTTATGGATGGGTTGCAAGTTTCCGATCAAAGCCTGTTACAACAATCAGGTGGCTTTGGGGGAGCCGTAGCCATCAAATATCACGATCCCTTCCGGCAAAAAGATCATTTGCAACTGCAACAGGAGGTCGGCAGTTTTGGTTATACCAATTCTCAACTGAAGTGGGTTAAGGGTAACAATACATTTAAATCGGTCAGCCGGCTGATCTACCGGCAGGCAAAGAATGATTTTGAATACATCGATCGCAGTCAGTTGGAATTTCCCAAAAAAGAAATGGAAAGGGCAGCCTTACAGCAATACGGATTTATGCAATCCATTTATTTCCGTCCGGCTGCCAGACAACAGCTGGAGGCACACCTTTGGTACTTCGACTCCTACCGGGAATTGCCTACTTTAGTAACCGTCAGGGAATTACAGGAAACCCAGAAAGATAACTACCTGAACCTTTCGTTGGGATGGCAACGGTACTACAACTACAGTAAGATTCAATTTCGATCCCTGTATTCCCGGCAATGGCTGGATTATGAGAACAACCTCATTTATCAACCCTCTCGTTCCCTCACCCACAGTATCATGAATTATGCAGACTGGCAATGGAAAAAAAGAAAACTCGCTGTACGGCAGCGGTTAAATCTTGATTTTCAAAGGGCAACGCATCATTCCTTACCGGAAAAGGTTCAGCGATTACGCTATGGTTCTTATTCTGAAGGGTTTTATGAAGCTTTTCCGTTTTTGAAGTTTACAGCCGCCGCCCGGCAGGAATTGTTCGATGATTCCGCCTATTTCTTCCTGCCTTCATTCACCCTTAATTATCAGCCCTTGGCTGCTGCCGAATGGCAGTTGTCGGCAAGCTGGACGAAGAACATTCGGTATCCCACCTTAAATGACTGGTACTGGCAGAGCGGGGGCAATCCAGAGCTGAAAGTAGAAGAGAGCCACAGCCTAGATCTCACTTCAATTTACGAATGGCAGATTGGTAGTAAAAGCCTGTTGGCAGGGGAGGTATCTTACTTTCGGTCAAACATTATCAATTATATACAATGGCGGCCGGGAAACTACGGAATATGGCAGGCAATAAATGTGGGCAAAGTAGAAATAGAAGGTATGGAAGCACAAGTGGATATAAGTAGTAAAGGACAGCTAAAGCAAAATTACTCTTTACTATACACCTATACCGCATCCCGCAACATGACTACCATGCACGAACAGGATGCCTCTTATAACAAGCAGTTAATTTACATTCCGGAGCATCAGTTTAAGCTAAACGCCAGGTGGGGGTATAAAAAATTCACGCTTGGGCTCAGTCATTTGTTTATGGGAGCGCGCTACCTTACCTCTGACAACCTGGATTATTTGCCCTATTATCAGTTAACCGATGGCAGCATTACCTACGATTTACAGGTAAAGGAACAGCCCTTCAAAATAGGACTAAGCGTGATGAACATTTTCGACACCGAATACAACGCCATAGCCTGGCGTCCCATGCCCGGACGAAACTATCTGCTTACTTTAGCCTTCACCTTATGAGAAGAAAAACTTCTCATAGCATGGCGTTTCTATTCTTCGGCGTAGCCTTTTTACTATCCTGTAAAGAGGAAAAAGAAACCCCGCCGGTGGCCGTTAATCCGGTGAACCGACAGTTGGTGATCTTAAACGAAGGCAATTTCCGCTCAGCCAATGCTTCTGTCAGTCTCTACGATGTGGAGGCCAATCAGGTGGAGAACGATATTTATTCCCGCAGCAATCAGGGAGTTCCCCTGGGCGATGTAGCTCAATCCATGCAGGTAATTAATGGGGAAGGGTTTGTGGTGGTAAATAACAGCAATAAAATAGAACTGGTTGATCCGGTAAATTTCCGCTCCCTGGGCAGTATGAAGGGGTTTAACTCCCCGCGTTATATTTTATCTCTGAATGCCAATAAGGCTTATGTCACGGACTTGTATGAGCATAGTGTCTCCATTATCGATCCACAAGCCCGGACTATTACCGGTTCCATTCCACTGAATGGCAATTCAGAAAAAATGGCTTTTTATAAAAACCAGGCTTTGATCTGCAGTCCATCTCAAAATCAACTGATCGTGGTGGATGCTTTGGCCGATACCATATTGCACCGCTTGCCCACCCCCCGTCGTCCGATAGGAGTGGTGGTGGATCAGATGGATCAGGTTTGGGTGCATTGTACTGGCGGTTATTCCGGTGAACCAGGGGCTGAAAATCCGGCATTGGTTAAATTTGATCCGAAGGATTGGTCGGAAGTACTGCGTTGGACCTATCCCGACCTGAACAAAAGCATCACCCACATGGAATACAATTCATCGGCAGAACTTCTGTATTTTCTCATGAGCGATCTGTATGCTTTCCACATTGCAGATACGGTACAGCCTCAGCAACCGCTTATATCAGCGGGCAGTAAAAATTTTTATGGACTGGGCCTTGATCCCA
>CAZBIF010000084.1:0-5799 GCA_964492055.1 uncultured Flavobacteriales bacterium | reverse complement strand
CCGGCCTGATCCCTTCTTTTTTCTATTTCCTGAATTGATGGATCTTTCACCTCAACGCATCGTTTGTCTGACAGAAGAGCCTACCGAATTACTGTATTTACTGAGTGAAGAAAACCGCATTGTCGGTATTTCCGGATTTACGGTCAGGCCGAAACGGGCGCGCAAGGAAAAACCCAAAGTTTCCCTCTTCACCGATGCGCAGTACGAAGAGATCCTAGCTTTAAAACCCGACCTGGTGATCGGCTATTCCGATATTCAGGCGGATATTGCCCGGCAACTGATCGCCCGCGGCATTACGGTCTGGATCAACAACCACCGTTCGGTGGAAGCTATTTTGCAGTTTATCTGGCAACTGGGAAGTCTGGTGGATAAAAAATCGGAAACGGAAGCATTAATCAAATCTTACCTGGAACGAATTGAACAACTAAAGAAAATCACTTCCCGATGGAAAAATAAGCCAAGGGTTTATTTTGAAGAGTGGTTCGACCCGTTGATCACCGGCATTGAATGGGTAAGTGAACTGATCGCCATCGCCGGCGGGGTGGATGTGTATGCGGGGCTCAAAAACCGTTCCCTGGCAAAAAATCGCATCATCCCAGACCCCAGGGAAGTAGTGGAAAAAAATCCCGATATTATCCTGGCTTCCTGGTGCGGAAAGAAATTCAAACCTGCCCGACTTATGGAAAGGGAAGGGTGGAAGGAGATCAAAGCGGTACAGCAGAAGCAGGTATTTGAGATCGATTCTTCCCTCATTCTGCAACCCGGTCCCGCGGCATTGACGGACGGCTTGGAATCGATGCATGCCATCTTCAAGAATTGGCAAAATTTGTAGTGGATTTAATATTCTCATTAACTTTGTTAGGTGACAAGGAAAGTTAGTTTCCCTTTCAAACATAACTTAACTGTAACGAGCGTAAATTATAGGATACAACCATCTAATTAATATGACAGAAATAATATTTGTAGTTGAAGAGGCAGAAGACGGCGGATATATTGCGAAATCGATCCCCGAATCGATATTTACCGAAGCAGATAATATTGAAGAACTCAAAAAAAATGTTCGGGAAGCAGTTAGTTGTCATTTTGATGAAGAAAAAGCCCCTCAGCTAATTCGATTGCATTTTGTCAGAGATGAAGTGATTGCTGCATGAAATTGCCACGTGACTTAAAAGCAATCCATTTAATTAAGAAGTTAGAAGTTTATGGGTATGAAGTCAATAGGCAAAAAGGTAGTCATATAAGGTTAGTATCGACGAAAAGAGGAGTGCATCACTTAACAATTCCTAATCACAGTCCTTTAAAAACTGGTACATTATCGAATATTTTAAAAGCTGTAGCAGACCATTTTCAAATTACTAAGGAGGAAGTAATTAAATCACTTTTTTATTGAGTAAGCCCAAACTTTTCCTTAACTGGAGCAGTGGAAAGGATTCCGCCATGGCCCTCCACCGTTTGCGGCAGGAGGGGGAGTTTGAGGTAGATCTCCTGGTCACCACCCTCAATGCCGACAACCGGCGCATCAGTATGCACGGCATCCATGAAAACGCCCTCAAGGCGCAGGCTAAAGCCATCGGTTTGCCTCTGAAGATCATTGAAGTACCTTCTTTTCCGGATATGCAAACCTATAACCGCATTATGCAAAAGGAAATACAGCACCTCCGTGAAGAAGGGTTTGAACACGCTGCTTTCGGGGACATCTACCTGGAAGACCTGAGAAAATACCGGGAAACCCAGCTTAAAACCCTTGGGGTCAAAGCACATTTCCCCCTCTGGGGTGAAGATACCTTCAATCTGGCGGAATATTTTTTTCAAAATCGTTTTCAGGCGGTGGTTGTAGCCGCCGGACAAGCATACTTTGATAAAGATATAACAGGCCGGAAATATGATAGGGATTTCCTTAATAAACTGCCCGCTAGTGTAGACCCTTGCGGGGAAAAGGGGGAGTTTCACACCTTCTGTTTCGACGGCCCCGTTTTCAGTAATCCTTTTGTATATCAATTAGGCGAAAAAGTGATCAAAACTTATCCTGCGCCTCACCGTAAAGGAGCGGTTGATAAAGAGGTACGATTTTGGTATATTGACGTGACCATACAAAATGGAGATCCATCATCATAAAATTGCGCCTTTTCCGATATTTGTCATTTATGAAGTATAATGCCCGTTTACTTTTTTTCCTATTGTTGTTTTCTGTGCTGGCTATTCCTGGTTATGGGCAAAGTTCCGGTTGGGAACTGATCATGGAAATGGTAGTTACCAATGATGGGAAAAAAATGCAAGGAGCGGAAATCAAGGTGTATCGCAATGGATCGTTGGTGGAAACTATCATGACCGATGACAAAGGACGGGCGGATGTACCCATGAAACCGGATGGTAATTATGAAATAGCTGTTTCCGGTAACGGATTGATCAAAAAGACTATTGCGGTAAATACCTCCAATGTTCCACCTGAAGATATGAGCGGACCTACCTATTTTCCCGCGGAGGTTGATATTTTTCCCAAGGTGGAAGGGCTGGACTTGCATGTCCTTAACGAACCCATTGGGAAGATCGCATATGACCCCAGTATACAAGGCTTTGATGCTGACCTGAAATATACCAAAGAAAGACAGGCAGCCCTTCAAAAACTAACAGATGATTACCATGCAGAACTGGCCAAGGAAGCTGCTAACGAAAAGCAGATCCAGAAAGATTATGACGATGCCATCAAAAGAGCAGATAAAGCATTTTCTTCCGAAGATTGGGAAACTGCGGAGAAGGAATACAAGCGGGCTGCAGCCTTAAAACCTATTGAAACTTACCCTTCATTTCAACTCGCTGAACTGCAAACCAAACTGATCAAGATAAGGGAGATCAATGCCAAATACGATGAGGCGATCAAAAAAGCCGATGCGGCTGCCGCAGCCAAAGATTATCAGATAGCGATAGCGGAGTATAAAAAAGCGAGTGGATATAAACCAGATGAGGCATACCCCCAGGATAAAGTAAATGAGCTACAGGGATTACTTGCCAATCAGGCGAAAGTAGAACAGGAATACCTGACGGCCATAGAAAAGGGCGACAATGCCCTCAAAATAAATGATCTTCAACTTGCAAAAGAAGCCTTTCAGGAGGCCAGTACGGTAAAGCCTGCTGAAAGCTATCCAAAAAATAAGCTTGCAGAGATCAATGACATTCTTGGAAAGCAGGAAGCAAAACAAGCTGAATACCAGGCTGCCATTAAGGCGGGAGACGAGGCGCTTGCCGCCAAGAATTACGATGCTGCCAAAGCTTCTTACCAAAAAGCACTGGGAGTCAAGCCCACCGAAAGTTACCCGCAGGAGCAAATCGTAAAAGTGGAGGGGCTGATCGCCCAGGCTGCTGAATTAGATAAAAACTATAAGGCATCTATCACTAAAGGAGACCAGGCCTTAGCTGCAAAGTCATTTGAAGAAGCTAAATCTGCATACCAGGAGGCGAATAAACTAAAACCGGCAGAAACCTACCCTCAGGAAAAACTCAAAGAGATCAGTGATTTGCTTGCCCAGGCGGAAGCCCGGGAGAAAGCGTATGCCGACAAGATCAAAACGGCCGATGAAGCTTTGAAAAATAACCAAATGGAGGAGGCCCGGATTGCCTATCAGGAAGCAGCCGAGCTGAAGCCCACGGAAACTTACCCTAAACAGAAAATACAGGAGATAAAAGACCTCCTGGCAGCTGCTGAAGCAAAGGAGCAACAATATAAGGATGCCATAGCAAAAGGTGACAAGGCACTTGCAGACGGTCAATATGATGAAGCCAAAGCAGCCTTTAGCCAGGCACTTACCTTAAAACCTGATGAAGAATATCCCAAAGAAAAACTTGGTGTAATTGAGACTATCGTGTTGAATATGCAGCAAAAGCGACAGGAATACGAGCAAGCCATCAAGGATGGGGATGCTGCCCTGGCCGATAAAAATTACGATAAGGCACGGGATTTCTATGCCATTGCCCAGGATGCCCAACCGGAGGAAAGTTATCCCAAAGAAAAGCTCAAAGAGATTGAAGGGTTGCTCGCAGCTCAGCAAAAAGCAGAGCAGGATTACCTTGCTGCCATAGAAAAGGGCGATAACGCTTTTAAGGCCAAGGATTTTGATCAGGCAAAAAACGAATACAATAAAGCCCTGGCTCTTAAACCTGAAGAAAAATACCCCCAGGAACAATTGGGTAAGATCGAGAACCAGCTGGCGGCCGCAGAAAAATTGCAAGCTGATTTTGAAGCAGCGGTAAAGAAGGGGGATGCCGCCCTGTCTGCTCAAAATTATACAGAGGCGCAAGCTGCTTTTAAAGAGGCTCAGCTGATTAAAGCCGATGACCCCTACCCGCAGGAACAGCTTGACATCATTGCCGGATTGCTTGAAGAACAGGAAACTTTGGAAAAAAACTACCAGGCCGCTGTTAAACAAGCCGATGGGGCTTTTGAAAAGGAGGAGTGGGAACCTGCACGTCTGGCTTATAATGAAGCGGCAAGCCTGAAACCCCAAGAAAGTTATCCGAAAGAAAGAATAGAGGCGATCAAAACCAAATTAGAGCAAATTGCCGCAGAGAAGGCAGCTGCCCAAAAGCTGCAGGCAGATTACCTGGCTGCGGTAGAGAAGGGTGATCTGAAATTTACGGAAAAGCAATACCAGGAGGCGATCACTGCTTACGAACAAGCCAGTAAGCTCAAGCCGGAAGAGACGTACCCTTCAGAAAGAATAGCGGAGGCTAAGGAAATTATCAAACAATTAGCAGCAGAAGAGGCAGAAAAACAACGACTGGCAGAACAGCAAAAGCAATATGAGGAAAAGATAAAATCTGCCGATGCCGCTTTTAAATCAGAAAATCTTGAGAATGCGCGAAAACTGTATCAGGAGGCTTTAGCGATTAAGGCAGAAGAAACCTATCCGCAGCAAAAGATCGACGAGATCAATACCGTACTGGCTGATGCAGCCGAACAGGATCAATTGTACCTCACTACCATAGAGTCAGCTGATGAATTGCTGGCCGCCAAAGAATACGAGGCTGCAAAGAAAAAATACGCCGAAGCATCTTCCATAAAATCTGCCGAAGAGTATCCTAAGAGTAAGATAACAGAGATTGAAGGAATACTAGCCCAGATGGCTGCGGAGCAGGAAGAGATTCGCTTAAAACAACAAAAGGAAGCCGAACTGGATGCCCGTTACCAAACCCTGATCTCTGAAGGGGACGGACTTTCCAATCAGCGGCAATGGGAAGATGCCATTGCTAAATACGAAGAAGCCCTGACGATTAAGGATGAGCAACTTCCCAAAGATAAAATCGCTGCAACCAGGAAGAAAATGGAGCAACACGCAGCGGAAGTAGCCGCTAAGCTGGCTGCGGAAGAAGAGGCAGAAATTGAAGCAGCCTATCAGGCAGCCATTGCCAAAGGGGAGGAATTGATCAAGGTAGAAATGTGGGAAGGGGCCATTAAAGCTTTTGAAACTGCCCTGACATTTAAGGAAGATCCTTATCCCAGGGAAAAGATTTCCGATATAGAAAAGCGCATGGCAGAGATCGCTTCGGCGGAAGATGCCAAGGCCAAAGCTGCCGAGCTGGCCAAAAAAGAGGCAAAATACCTGGCTTTAATAGCCGAAGCCGACCAACAGCGCGATCTTAAAAAATACACTGAAGCTAAAAGCAAATATCAGGAAGCCCTTGCCATTCAGGAAAAAGATTATCCAAAACAACAAATTGCCCTTATAGATGAACATTTGGCAGCACAGGCAACTAAAGAAGCTGAGGCAGAAGACCAGGCTGAGAAAGAGGCTAAATACAAAGAAG
>CAZBIF010000083.1:0-11842 GCA_964492055.1 uncultured Flavobacteriales bacterium | reverse complement strand
CTGGAAGATCTACCTGATCGGAGGACCTAATGACGCAGAAAAATGCGAGGAAATATGTGATATTGCAGAAAAAAAAGGGATTGTCAACCTCGCGGGAAAACTTACTTATCTGCAAACAGCAGCTTTAATGAAAGGGGCAACCATGAATTATGTGAATGATTCCGCCCCTCTGCATTTTGCTTCAGCAGTAAATGCCCCTACCAATGCGGTCTTCTGTTCTACCATTCCTTCTTTTGGCTTTGGGCCCCTGGCTAATCATTCTAAAGTGATCGAAACAGAAAAGCCCCTCGCCTGCCGGCCCTGTGGCCTGCATGGTAAAAAGAAATGCCCCCTGGGCCATTTTGAATGTGCCCATACCATCCGTAAAAGGCAATTTGACATCCTTGCCTGTCCCGCTTCGGAGAGCGAAACAAATTAGTTAGTTTAGCTGTACTAATCACCTAAACCTGTGTTATATTGGAATTTGAAGCCCTGCTAACTATTGGGGTAATTGTAGTTTCCTTCATTCTTTTCGCCACCGAATACCTTTCCGTTGATCATGTGGCTATTGGCATCATCGTGGTTCTCACCTTGTTCGGGGTACTTAGCCCGGAAGAAAGCCTGGATGGGTTTAGCAACAGTGCCACCCTTACCGTAGCGGCCATGTTCATCTTGGGGGATGCCCTCATCAAAACCGGGATCATTGAAAGCATCGGTCCTTTCTTTAACAAGCTGATCTCCAAAAGCCACTACCGTTCGGTTTTTACCCTTTCTGCCTTAACCGGTTCCATTTCGGCTTTTGTGAATAACACACCGGTGGTGGCTACTTGTGTGCCCATTGTGATCAATGCCTGCAAAAAGAACAAGCAAAACCCGGCGAAATTTCTCATTCCCCTTTCTTTTGCGGCCATGTTTGGCGGCACCTGCACCCTTATCGGTACTTCTACCAACCTGCTGGTGGACGGTATTGCCAGATCACGGGGGCTGGAGGGATTCTCCATGTTTCTTTTTGCCCCCCTTGGCCTGATCTTTTTTGCTGTGGGAACCTTGTATCTCATGCTATTTTCTAAAAAATTATTACCGGACCGCAACATTGGCTTTTACGACGAAGAAGACCGCAACGTAGAGGATTACCTAACAGAAATCAAAATCGTTGGCCGGAAAGAAGCGTATAAAACTGCCGATAAGGAAAAGGAAGCCATCACCATCCGCAATGTTTTTGAAATCGAAGATCAGGAAGAATTAAAAGTGAAGCGGCTGATGCGTAACGGCAAGATCATACAGCAACCAAAACTTGACCTGCCTCTGCACGAAGATGATATATTGCTGGTACAAGGCAATACCAAACAGATCAAAAAGATCTTCAACAATGAAATGCTGGAAATGACGGACTCTCTAGGGGAGCCTCAATTCCCGGAGGAAGAAACCAAAGCGGTGGAAGTAATCATCTTGCCCAACAGCCATCTCATTAATCAGCGGCTGAGTAAGCTGGATTTTTTTGAACGCTACAATTCCCGGGTACTGGCCATCCGGCAAAAAGGAAAACACAGTAGCACCGACCTGGGCACGGTAAGGCTGCGGGCCGGGGATATCCTCCTGTTGCAAACCAATGAGAGAGGGTATGAAATGCTGTATAAGGCGGAACGCAGGCGCATGGCCCCCTTTCTTTCCCTGAGTGAAAGTGGGATTGATTCCATTCAAAAAACTGAATTACTTAAAGTGGGTTTGGTTATCGCCGCTGTTATTACTCTGGCTTCACTCAACCTTGTGCCCCTGGTTACGGGTGCTTTCGCCGGCATATTTTTACTGGTACTCAACCGTACCATCAGCATGGAAAATGCCTACCAGGCGATTGACTGGAAGGTGATCTTTTTACTTGCCGGTGCACTTTGCTTAGGCACTGCCATGGAAAAATCCGGGCTAAGTGAAGCCATTGCCGGAGTTATTCAGACCCATATAGCCTCAAACTACGGACCGGTAGTAGTACTGTCTTCCCTTTACCTGATCACCTCCCTGCTCACGGAAACCATGTCAAATAATGCGGCAGCAGCCCTGCTTGCCCCCATTGCTATATCCCTGAGCCGGGGCATGCAGGTAGACCCCATCCCACTCTTGCTGGCTATTACCTTTGCCGGCAGTGCCAGTTTTCTTACTCCAATCGGCTACCAGACCAATACCATGGTATATAGTGCAGGAAATTATCGCTTTAAGGATTTTACCAGGTTCGGCTTACCGCTGAACTTCCTCTTTTGGCTGATCGCCACCTTTCTCATTCCCCTCTTCTACCCTTTCTAAGGTTTCGGTATCGGCCTCCATGATGGCATAGTATTTCAACAACTTGGCCCGTAAGGCCAGGTAACGGAAGAAACCGTAACCCAAAATAAGCAAGCTTATAATTAAGGAAGCATGTCCCACCCACTGTATGGCGCGCAGGTCATCCCACTCCAGTATGCCTATCCCTCCCAAAACCAAGTATAAACTAGTTCGGATATAAGCGAAGAGGGTACGCTCATTGGCAAGGGAAGTACGCTGCATGGCCAGGTAGTCCCGAAGAATAATCTTCTCCGTAGTATGAAAAGGACGGGCAATGCTATCGCCCATGCGAGTTCCTAATTTACTGACGTATTTCTTAGCCATACTGATCTTGCCAGGTTAAATATACCAAAGGTTTCTTTTGTTTTTAATCCGAGGTATTTCATTGGGTGGATCACAGGCAGTCCAACGCTTACCAAAGTATGAAGAAAGTATTATTGCGCGGACAGCATGTCCGCGCTAGCGGGTTCATCATTAATGCTTATAATTTGTCAATAATAGATTTTAACCCACTGGGTCTAATCTCCGATTATATAAACTTTTAAAGAAACAGAAATTTCGTTATTAAAAGCGCTTCTTCTCGAGTGGCGCGTTGTGCATACTTATAGGTCTTGCATACTTCTATATATAAATCTCTTTGGAAAGCTTAATCTAATTCTTTTCCTGCTGCTTACTGGTGTGTAGTGTATAAAATTGATATGAATGCATAGTCATGGTGTCAGTATTAAAAGTAAGTTTTCAATTTATCCAGTGTGGTGAAAAATTAGCTATTGTATCATTAGTAAGTCTTTTTAAACCAGAGCCATCTTGATGAATTGTATATATTTCTAAAGACTTTTCATCAAAACCAAATAAAGAGAATTGATCAATATCTGATGTAAAGATTAATTGAGTGCCGTTAGATGACCAACTTACATCAAAAGTTTTAACATTCGTACCTGTTCTTTTAAGACTAGTTAATTGTTGAACTTGGGTTCCATTACTTGTCATTTTATAGATATTACCATGACCGAAATAATCCGTTCCAATTAGTGCGATTTCAGATTCATCAGGAGAAAATTTAGCCTCTGAAGGATCTAAACTATCTCCTAGCAGTTTTATTAAACTAGTGTTTTTAATATTCAATGTAAAAACGCCGCTTTCAAAACTCCTGCCTGTTTCTTGAAATTTTCCACACATTAAAAGTATATCATTTTCATTATTCCAACATAAATCCCATATTTCATAAGCTTCAATGTTTGCCGGAAATGAAATTTTTGATTGGCCAGATCCGTCGCTGTTAATTATCATTAATTCACCTAAACTATTGTTGCCAGGAAAGGTATAAAAGGCAATTTTGGATGCATCGTTCGATAATGCTGCAGTCGTTACATTGATATTATTATTGGTAATTCTTTTTTTATTTTCACCGGTTATACGCATTGTAAATAATTCTCCGGGTCCGGATCTGTTAGGTAATTCACTGCTATATAATATAGTTTTTGTTTGATTGGAATAATCTATCGTAAAATAATGTTCTAAATCTATAGATGTTAGTTTGGTAGTGTTATTACCACCTTTATCAATGGAATAGATTGAAGAATCAGATATATAAAATAATTCTTGAGTAGTAGTTCTGCCGTTGATTTTCTCCGCAGGATCGGGATCCGTTTCCTTAGTACAACCTGATACTAATATCCCCAGTAATACCTTTATTAATATTAATTCAAAATCCTTACTATTCATTTTTACAAATTTCATTTAATATCAATTGATAATATCCGCCAGCGCGGACTTATAGTCAGTGCATACTTCTCATCAAAAAGATTAATTTAACAATTCGGTTATTGCAGACTTATAGTCAGTGCTTACTTCAATATAAATTTCATCAAAAAGATTGATCTGACGACTTTCCTGTTGCTTTTTTAGTTTTGTGCTGTGTAAAGAAGGTATTATTGCACGGACAACATGTCCGCGCCGGGGGGCGGTAGAAGTAATAGCGTAACGAAATATTTATTTAAAAATGATTTGCACTTGCGCTACAGCTCATATTAGGAGCTGTTTTTCTTTTGTCGTTTATTTAATTTCTTTAAAAATCTATCGATGTTCTGACCTAATTTGCGATCAAATCTTTCGTTTTGTTTTTCAATTCCCACAAAATATCCACTTGGTAGCGGAAGTAAACGTTCTAGTTTATTATTATTATCTACCACACCGTCTGACATGTTCAATTGAATATTACTACGCACTGCCGGCGTCAAGATCGGAAGAAAGATAGGAGGCCAACCGGTATTTATTAATGCAATATCGGCTGCAAGTAGACCTACGTCAAGAAGAGACACCCAAATACTCCGCCCTATAGTAGAATATCGTATTTTTCCTACATCCACGTGAACATAATCTCCAACTTTTGAAGAATCTAAAACAACAAAGAACTCTTTATCACTTTGCTGATTAAAGTCTGATACACTCTCATTAAAACTATCTAAAAACCTACTTTGCAGCTGATCATTGATACTGTCGGAGAAGGAAATTGACATCGCTAGGGTATCAATTTTAGATCGCTTGTTAAATCTTGGCATTTGTGCCTGAAGAGCGTTAAAAAAAACTATTGAAATTAATAGTAATGAAAATCGTTTCATTGTAATTGATTCAATCAGCCGTGGCTACAATTAGTGCGCCTCAGGACATTGCGGATAGGCTTTATTGTATTCCGTTTTCATTCTCCTCGCTACCGCTCAATTTTATCGTCAGGTATGTGAATCAGACTCCGCTACCGGCCAACGTACTTATCTAAAAAACTTACCTGCAACTCCCTACTTCACCGGCAGAAAGGAATAATTTTCCCCGTAATACAGCATCTGCTCTTTAAAATCTTTGGGATAGGTAATGTTCACACCGATCAATGAATCACCGTCCATTTCCGCTTCCAGCATGGGGTTAATGAATCCGCCATAAGGTGCCAGGTCCAGGCTGGCGTATCGGTCAAGCACTTCCCGGTGCAGTTCCGGGTCTACCTTCACTCCGTATTTTTCCACCAAAGCCTTGCCGGCTTCGTAATCCCCTTCGGATTTAATGCGCTGCAGTTCTTTTAATTGCATGCCGAAGATCTCCCGTAATTTCTCGTAATCATTGATCACAAAATAGGTTTTTCCATCCCGCTTTTTCTTTACGATCACAGAATCTTCCCTGCCTTTCTCATAGGCCCATTTAGCGATCAGCTGCCGGTTGCGCATATGGGCTTCTTCCACATCGGCTCCTTCCTCCAGTCTGCGCAGTTGCAACATCATGCCGTTCTTGATGTAATCATCGTAGGCGGTCTTACCGGCATCCAGGGATTCCATCAACCCCATCTCCACCAGCTTTTTATCGTGTAGATAATAAAGAGCCACCAGGTCAGCCCGGCCTTCCTCCAGGGTGGAAGCATAATTTTTCAGGGTTTCCTTGGGCGTACCCACTCCCTTGTTGATCACGCCGGAAGCGTGGCCGATCACTTCATGCAGGTCAGTGTGCAACAGGTCAGCCGTGCTGCCGTACTTTTTAGAGCGTTCTATCTCCTCTTCCGACCAGGCGAATTCTTCCAGCGAACTTTTGCCTTCCTTGCCCGACATTTCATAGGCATGCACAATATTGCCCAAACTCACACTTTTGGAACCATGCTCCTGCCGGATCCAGTTGTTGTTGGGCAGGTTGATGCCAATGGGTGTGGAAGGAGAAGCATCTCCCGACTCTACCACCACGGTGATCACTTTGCCGGTAATGCCTTTCTCTTATGCTCTTCCATCAGGGGTGAATTATCTTCAAACCACTGCGCTTCCTTGCTCACCGCCTCTATGCGCTTGGTGGCTTCCAGGTCCTTGAAAGAAACTACGGACTCGAAACTTCCTTTGTAACCAAGCGGATCGTTGTACACTTCAATAAAACCGTTCACAACATCCGTGCGGGAGTTGGTATCGTTCACCCAGGCGATGTTATACTGGTCCCAGTCCTGTACGTTACCGGAGCGGTAGTATTTGATCAGGCGGTCGAGTGCGAGTTTTTGCTGTTCGTTTTCAGCTACGGCCGCGGCCTTTTCAAGCCAGTACACCATGCGCTCGATGGCGGGGGAATACATCCCTCCTACTTTCCAGGTGTTGGCTACCAGCTTACCGTTCTTTTTTACCAGTTGGGTATTGAGGCCGTACTCCGGCTGCTTTTCTTTTACCTTGTCCATATTGGCATAGAAGGCCTCTACTTCTTTCTGCGTCACATTAGGCCCATAGAAATTCACTGCTGAGGTTTTCACCAGGTCCGCTTCCGGGTCCAGGTTCACTTTCTTGGGATCCACCTCCGGATTGAAGATCACTTCGGTCAATTCCGCCATCATTTGTTGCTTGGTTTGTCCTTGCTTCAGGGGAAGCTGAGCTTCCGGCAACTGATTGACCACTTTGGTAAAAAATTCCTTGCTGAATTCCGGCTCGAACTTCTGATTGGAATAATGGTGGTGGATACCGTTGCTGAACCACAGCCGCTTGGTGTATTCCATCAATTGATCAAACTCCGACTTATCTTCCAGTTTATCTTCATGCTTTACGATAGCTTCCAGCAATTTCCGGATCTGCAAATTGTGCCGGTAGTTCTGATCATACATGATGTCACGGCCGGAAAGGGCTGCTTCGTACAGGTAATACAGTAGTTCCTTTTGTTTGGGTTCCAGTTCTTCAAAACCCGGCACCCGGTAACGAATCACTTTTACATCGGCAAAACGGTCTGCGGTGTATTCAAAGCCATCATCTTTATGATCATGGTGGGTAGTGCTATCAGTGGAAGTGGTATCTATCTGCTCAGACTGCTGATCAGCCGGTTGGTTGTCGCAGGCTGCAAATAGTAAAGTTAATAAAAGGCTGAAGAAAAAAGCTGGTTTTCGCATGGGTTGTTTTTTGCTGCGAAGATAACTGATGAATCCTTAACATAAAAGGAAAGTTATAGGAGCTGCCTTTCGATTTCTCGATAGGGTGCAGCCTCTATTTCCTCCCAATGATCTTCAAAATGAAAAAGCATATCAGATATGTAATTCCGATCCGGTAAAATGGTAGCTTTTATCTGATATTGCTGCCAGCGGCCATTTTCATACTTCAATTCGGTAAATTCATTTTCACTTTCTATTTTGAAGAAACTCTTCCCGTTTCGGTATTTTCGGTATTGGGGAAACTGCATACTTTGTTAAAAATTAGTTAAGTATAGTTGAAATTTTCATTTTTCGGAATATTTTAGTCGCTCATGAAAAGGAAGTACCTCCGCCTGGTCATATTTTTTGCTGCCTTTACGGTAATCGGCATTTTTTCTTTTCAGATTTTCTGGGTGCAAAAAGCCTTTAACCTACAGGAAGAGCAATTCAACCAGCGCGTGCATGTTGCGCTGACAAATGTAGTGGAAGAAGTGCAGCAAATGAGCGGTGATTCTTCCGACCTCTACCAGCCGGTAAAGCAGATCACCTCCAATTATTTTCTGGCAAGTACCAATGATACCCTCCACCCTTACCTGCTGGAGAATCTGTTAAAATCGGAATTTCAGGCACGCCAACTCAATAACAATTTTGAATATGTGATCTACGATTGTTTTACCGACTCCATTGTATTTGGTAATTACGTAGACCTGGAAGCCGAGGAGAAAAGCCTGGTCTACCGCACTTCCAACCGCGACCAATGGGATAAGGTCACTCATTATTTTGCGGTTTATTTTCCTTCTAAGAATTTGTATCTGCTCAACGACATGGGCATCTGGATCGTCTCCACCATCTTTCTCCTGCTGGTAATCGTTTTCTTCAGCTATACCATCTGGGTGATCATGCGGCAAAAAAAGCTATCGGAAGTGCGGTCGGATTTTATCAATAACATGACACACGAACTCAAAACCCCCATTTCTACCATCGCTCTTTCTTCGGAAGTATTGAGTAACCCCAACATTACTTCCGACCCCGAACGCCTGCAACAATACTCCCGCATAATAAAGGAAGAAACAGAGCGCCTTAAAAACCAGGTGGATAAGGTGTTGCAGATGGCTACCCTGGACAAGAAGCGGCTTGAAATGGAAATGAAAAAGGTGAACCTGCACAAGGTGATCAATAAAACCGTGGAGGGGTTTGAGCTTATCCTTTCTGCCAGTGACGGAACCATTCACAAAGACCTACAGGCGAAAGATCCCTATATCAAAGGCGATGAACTCCACCTGACCAACATCCTCTTCAATCTGGTGGATAATGCTATTAAGTATTCCGACAACAAACCACGGATCGAAATATCCACCCGGGACCATAAGCAAGGGATATACCTTCGGGTAAAAGACAATGGCATAGGCATGAGCCGGGAAGAACAAAAGCATGTATTTGAAAAATTCTACCGGGTACCCACCGGCGACAAGCACGATGTGAAAGGATTCGGCATAGGTTTGAATTACGTTCGGAAAATGGTAAAAAAACATCATGGGAAGATCCAGTTGAAAAGCGAACCCAAAGCCGGTTCCACCTTCCGCATCTTTTTTCCCGCATACAAAAATGGAAAAAACTAAACCCCATATTTTACTGGTCGAAGACGACCTGAACCTGGGCTTTGTCATAAAGGATAAATTGAAGGAAGCAGGCTACCAGGTGAGCTGGGCCACCAATGGTAAGGACGGGCTGCAAAAATGCCTGGATGAAAACTACGACCTGGCGGTGCTTGATGTGATGCTGCCGCAGATGGGAGGGTTTGAGCTGGCTGAAGAGATAGTGGAAATAAAGCCGGAAATGCCGTTCATGTTCCTCACTGCTAAAAACCTCATTGACGATAAGGTAAAAGGGTTAAAGCTGGGCAGGGATTACCTCACCAAGCCCTTTGATTTTCAGGAATTACTGGCCCGCCTGCAGAACCTGATCTCCCCCGGGGAGGATCCCTCAGCTTCGAAAGACTTGCAGGTATTTAAGTTAGGGCGTTTTCGTTTCGATTATGTCAATCAATACCTTGAAGAGGAGAAAGAAACCCACCGCCTTACCAAGTAGGAAGCTGACTTGCTTCGCATGCTGGCATTGCATAAGAATGATATTCTCAACCGGGAAATTGCCTTAAAAAGCATCTGGGGTTCCAACGATTACTTCAATGGACGCAGCATGGATGTATTTATCTCCCGCCTGCGAAAATACCTCTCTTCTGATGAGAATATACAGATCATCAATGTGCACGGGGTGGGCTTTAAACTGGCGGTCAGGGAGTGACCTTTACTCCTTTCTCCGGATACTTGGGGGTAACGGTAGCATAAAAGGCTTTGATGGTTTTCAAATCCGATTCATAGTCCCCGCTCGGTTCTATTATTGGTCCTATGCCGGCCTCTTTTTTCGCATAGTCCAGGTAGCCCAGCACGATAGGCACTCCGGCTCCTACCGCCAGGTGATAAAAACCTTTCTTCCATTCCCTGGCATAGGATCTGGTTCCCTCAGGCGTAACTAAGATCACGAGTTGATCTCGTTGGTTGAATAGTTCGATCATCTGCATCACCATGCCCCCTTTCACTTTCTGCCGGTTGATGGGCAGGCCTCCCAGTTTTTTTAAAAGAATACCGAGAGGGAAGAAAAACATTTCCTTCTTGATGGTAAAACGTACCGGTATACCCATGAGAAAAAAAGCAGTTCGGGCGTAGAGAAAGTCCCAGTTGCTCGTGTGGGGCGCTGCCACCATCACAAATTTTTTGTACTGGGGTACTTTCCCTTTAAATTTCCATCCTGCAAGGCGAAATATTAATGCGGCAATCCACTTCACTCAACAAATATATCAGATTAATGAATTTTTTAAAGAAATGATCACATCATCATCCACTTACCAATTAATAAGATTTTGTACTTTCACCCTGCATTCCGTTCAAGTTGGTACGCTACCTAAGCATATTAATATTTTGCTGGCCCCTGCTGGCGCAGGCGACTGAACCTTATGGGAACGGAGGCAAAGCTTATGGCCTGGCTGGTATTTCCACCCTACACCAGGACCTATGGTCGGTAAGCAACAATCCGGCAAACACTGCATTTTTAAACCGCAGAATACTGGGCATCAGCTTTAGGAACCGCTATATCATGGAAGAACTGAGCACCCGGGACCTGGCCTTTCTACATCCCACCTCTTCAATGGGATCATTTGGGCTGCACCTGCAGCAATTTGGCTACAGCCTGTACCAGCGAAACCGACTGGGTATAAGTTACGGTCAGCGACTGGGGGAAGGATTGGCCATGGGCATTCAGTTAAACTATTATAACCTGCGTATTGGGGAAGGGTATGGAAATACATCAACCTATAGTGGCAATATCGGCCTCATAGGGCAAATCAGCAAGCAGCTGAGTGTGGCTGCCATGGTCATGAACCCCAACCGCAGTAAACTGGCTGAATTTGACGACGAACGCCTGCCTACTCTTCTAAAATTAGGGGTAGGGTATCGCTATTCTCAGAAAGTACATACCATGGTGGAATTGATAAAAGACCTGGATCATGAGGTGGATGCCCGTTTCGGCATAGATTATCAAGTTCAGGAAGGTTTTGCCCTGCGCATTGGGGTAGCTACCAATCCGGCCCTTTTTGCCTTCGGCCTCGGTTACCGTAAAGGTGGATTCTCCTTTGATGCCGGCACGCAGTATGATAGCAGGTTGGGGTTTAGCCCGCAGCTTTCGCTTCAGTACAGTTTTTCCGGAAAAAATGGGAAAGATGAATAAACTACTCGCCTGCTCGGTTTTGCTATTGGCAGGTTCTGCAGCTTACACCCAGGACCTGGAATCAGAGAAGAACCGCATTATTGAGGAAAGGGTAGATTTCCTCATCGATGCCAACGAAGGCGGGGATGCTGATTTCACTACCCTGTTTGAGCAATTGGAGTTTTACTACGATCATCCGATCAATTTAAATCAAACCAGCGAAAGGGAATTATCCGATCTGGGTTTGCTAAGTGAGTTGCAGATCTATCAGATGCTAAAGCACATAGAAACCCATGGCAGCCTGGTAGCTTTTGAAGAATTACAGTCTATCGAAAGCCTGGATATGGAAACCATCCGGCTCATTCAGCCATTCACCACCGTAAAAGCAGGACTTGATCAATCCGTTGCGGGTATCCGGCAGATGCTGAAAGAAGGCAGTTCGCAGTTGTTTATCCGCTATAGCCGTATCCTTGAAGAACAAAAAGGCTACTCCCCCATCAGTGAGGCCGAGTTGCTGGAAAATCCCAATGCCCGCTACCTCGGTGACCCCGCACGTATCTATACCCGCTACCGCTTTGCCTATTCGAATAAACTGTCTTTTGGCCTCACTGCGGAAAAAGACCCGGGCGAGGAGTTCCTTACCGGCAGCAATCCAAACGGTTTTGATTTTTATTCCGGCCATCTCTATTATGCCGGTGATGGCTTGCTAAGCCAGTTCGCTCTGGGGGATTATCAGGCGCAATTTGGACAAGGCCTTACCTTCTGGTCGGGGCTGGCTTTTGGCCGTACGCCAGACCTTTTCAGCCTTAAACGCAATGAAGTTCGTCTGCGGCCATACACCTCTGTGCAGGAAAATCTCTTTCTCAGGGGTGGAGGTGCCACTAT
>CAZBIF010000082.1:0-11938 GCA_964492055.1 uncultured Flavobacteriales bacterium | reverse complement strand
CCGGCCTTGTTTTACCGCTCCCTGGCAGACTGGGAAAAAGAACATGTAGCCGGCGCTTACTCCTTCGAGCTGGGTAAGTGTACTTACAAACACATCAAACAGCGCATGCTATATATGATCAGTCAGATCGATGAGGAGCTGGCTGAAAAAGTGGGTAAAAACCTGGGCATGGAAGTTCCGGACTCAGTAGATGACCCCATCAATCAAGCCATTGGGGCCGATGCGGAGGTGGAAAAGTACCAGCCCCGCAAGAAAGAGAACTACCTGGATGCCTCCAAAGCGCTGAGCCAGGCGCATACTAAATTCGAAAGCATTGCTACCCGGCAGGTGGCCGTACTTGTAGCTGACGGCTTTGACATGGACGGTTTTGAAAAGATGCAATCAGCCCTGGAAGAAAAAGGAGCCTTTGTAAACCTGATCGCTCCCCATGGCGGCAGCATTAAATGCAGCCGGGATATGGAGCATGAGGTAGATGCCAGTATCAGCACCACGGAAAGTGTGTTGTTCGATGCCATCTTTATACCGGGCGGAAAGGATAGCATTGAAGCCCTGCTGAAGGAAAAGAAATTCATCAAATTCATAAACGAGGCATTCAAGCATTGCAAGGCTATTGCCTTTGATGGTGAAGCAGAAAAATTGATTGAGGAAACAGCGGTACAGGACTATCTGGACGATGAAGCTGTACATCAGGACGAAAAGCCGGAAAACTTCATCAACTCCATGGCAAAACACCGGAACTGGGCCCGGGAAATGCAGATAAGTGTGGCCGTATGAAGTTCTAATGGTTTCTATGAACCCGCATGAGTTTTATCTCTTTTCATGCAGTTTTTAAAAATTTAACTGATGAATATTATCGGCCGATAGTATTTCCTATTTTTGAATTATGCCAAAACAACCTCTCAACAAAAGCCCTTTAGCAGAAGTATTTGGTTTTCCAATTCAAAATGACAGTCCTAAAGCAAAAAGATATCGAAAACAAAAACTTTGTCCATATAACAATAAAGTTCCAAACTGCACAAAAGATAAAGCTAAAGACCCATTAGGGGTTTGTAGTGTGCTGCATAAAAAAAAATCCATCATTACCTGCCCGGTTAGATTTCGCGAGGACTGGATTATTGTGGACAATGCTGCTGAATTTGCTTTTGGATCAAAGGCAAAGTGGACTTCTCTATCAGAGATCAAGTTGGTTGATAAAAACGGTCAATCAGCCGGTAATATTGATTTTGTACTAGTACAATATAACGACCAAGGCAAACTCATCGATTTTGCTTCCCTTGAAGTGCAAGGAGTATATATATCAGGGAATCTTAGAAATCCATTTGAAGAATATCTAAAGCGTCCAACTGAAAAATTTGAATGGCCTAAAGGTTATAATTATCCTAAACCTGACTATTTATCCTCATCTCGAAAAAGGCTTGTGCCTCAATTATTATATAAAGGAGGGATATTTCAATCTTGGAAGAAGAAACATACTGTAGCGTTACAAAAAACGTTTTTTGACACCTTACCTCAACTACCAACTACTTCCCGTTCAAAAGCAGATATTGCGTGGTTTTTATATGAGTTGGAATATAATAAAGACCAAAACCATAATAACCTGGTTCTGAATGATATTATTTATACGGAATTCGAACCTGCCCTTTTCCGTATAACTACACCTGAACCAGGTGATGTATCTGATTTTATAGCCATATTACAAAGCCGCCTTGATGAACACCTTGATAAGAATTCCCCTGATGCTCCATCTTTAACCGATATTATAAGCAGTTAACTTTATGGCCGGCCAGTTATCCATATTTGAAACCCAATATAAGCAGCCTAAATCTAAAGTTGTAAATGTTGCATCAGTACCACAACGAAGCCCCTTTAGATATCCGGGTGGAAAAACATGGTTAATTCCTGTTGTGAGAAACTGGCTTAAACAAACTAAGCATAAAAAGGCATTGATAGAGCCCTTTGCGGGAGGAGGGATTGTAAGTCTTACGGCTGCATTCGAAAATCTTGCAGATAAAATTACTATGGTTGAGCTTGATCCTGAAGTAGCCGCTGTTTGGGATGTAATTATCAATGGCGATCACCAGTGGTTAGCAGATAAAATATATTCATTTGATTTAACTCCTGAGAATGCCAATTCAATTCTCATAAAGAAGAATAAATCCAAGGAAGAACAAGCATTTAATACAATTCTAAAAAATAGAATATTTCATGGGGGTATAATAACTAAGGGCGCGGGCTTAATTAAGAAAGGAGAAAAGGGAAAGGGAATTAAATCACGCTGGTATCCTAAAACCCTTTATGACCGAATTACTGCAATAGGACATGTTAAGTCAAAAATTAGTTTTAGAACAACAGATGCATTTTCAGAACTTGAAAAAATCAAAAATGAACCATTTACGTTTTCATTTATAGACCCACCCTATACTATTGCAGGTAAAAGATTATATACCCATTTTGAGATTGATCATGATGCATTGTTTGCTTTGACTGCCCAACTAAGAGGTAAATTTATGCTTACCTATGATGATACCACTGAAATTCGGGAGTTGGCCAATAAGCATAAACTTAGTTATAGAACAATTCCAATGAAGACTACACATCATGTTCAAAAGCACGAGATTATTATTTCAGATAATTTCGATTGGTGGAAATCCTAAATTAACTATACAAGGAAAATACAAATTAGTGTGGCCGTGTAAATAGGGAGATACACCTAAACATCAGTGCTGTTTTTAGGTTGTAATAAGGAATGGAATCAAACAATCCCATCTATTTTTCCACCGAACTGCGCTGGTTTTTTCCAGGAGAAATCCCGGACACCATCCGGGAGTGGTTCGGTAGTAAAAGCAGCAATAAGATCAAGTTTGAGAAAAGCCGCACCGATACTTATCTGGTATTTCCTTTCGCCCAAAGCTGTGGGGTGAAATTCCGCGAAGGGAATTTTGAGATCAAGGCGCTGGTAAATAAACCGGTGACGTATGGCCAAGCGATTGCCCGCTCCTGGGAGAAGTGGAGCCTGGGCGGATTGGCAGCCAAAGCGTTCATAAAAAGTGCCGGAAATGACGGCAACCGCTGGGCGGATATTGAGAAGAGCCGGGCGCTGATCTTTTACGAAGTGGGAGAGCCGTTATGGCAGGGATTGGAACCGGATTACCAGGCCAGCCTGATTTGCCAGTTTGAACTTTCGGAAATAAAGCGCGATAAAAAATGGTGGAGCCTGAACCTGGAAATTGGCGGAAAGGGAAACCAAAGTCAGTTTTTATTGACAGCTGCCGAATACTTGCTTCACGATTGCCCGCTGGCATTAACCACCGAAACCACCAAATCATATCCTCTCTGGCTTCATGAAATGTATAAAAAATGATCAGGCAGGAATATGAAATAGCATTTGATCTGAATAAGCCCCTACACCAACAGGTAAAATACCACATCAAGGGCCTGGTGGAAGAATCCATTGATCGCTGCAATGCGAAGGGATTTAAACGGCATGAAGCAGTGCACGACATCCGCAAGAACCTGAAAAAAGTAAGGGCTATCTTGCGCCTGGTGAGACATCCCCTGGATGATCAATTTAAAAAGGAAAATCACTGGTACCGTGATGCCGGCCGTTTGCTTTCCGACATTCGCGATAGTACGGGCCATCTTGAGATTTTGCAAAAAAGCGAAGACCACTACCACCATTCGGTAAAAAAAGTAGTTTTTACCAACGTACGGGAACAGCTACAGAACCACCGCCGAAAGCTGAGCCGAAGTATACTAACTGATGATAACCGCTTGCTGAAAGTAAAGGAAAAGCTCATCACCGGACGAAATAGAATCGCCGGTCTTTCTTTGGAAGAAGAAGATTACCGCAAAACCGGAAGCAGCATTAAAAAAGTATACAAAAGGGGGAGGAAAGCTTTTGCCAAGGCCTGCGATGACCCCACGGCTAAGAATTACCATCAGTGGAGGAAAAGGGTCAAATACCTGCTGTATCAATTACGCAGCATACACGCCTCCTGGCCCGCCATTATCGATCCCTTACATGATGAACTGCAACAACTTTCAGACTACCTGGGCGACGACCATGATCTGGCAGAATTGCAAGTAGCAGGTGATGAAAGCATTTATACTTTTAAAAATAAGTCTGACCAGCAGGTATTTACCTCCCTCTTAAAAAGATACAGCCGGCAACTGAGAAGAAGAAGCGAACCCCTGGGTCAGTTGATCTATGCGGAAAAACCCAAGCATTTCGCCAGTCGCATCAGTACTTATCTGGAAGCTCCCACCCCATTAAAATTCACCGACCCTTAAACAATGCAGGCGGTTGAGTGATTTATTAGTCAAAACCATTAACTGACAAACCCCATGAGCGAAATAAAAACACCAAACTGGAACAAGGAAGAATTTATGGCCTATGTGCTGATCTACTGCATGAAAGCTGATTTTGTTTCCCAGGAATCCGAGATCAATTTTATCAAAAAGAAAGTAGGGCAGGACCTTTTCCGCAAAACCCTGGAGGAATTTTCCAATGATCACGATTATGAAAAAGCACAGAAAATACAAGCTGCTTTTGCTCAACTGGGATGCTCCAAGGAAGACAAACAACAGATCATGCACGACATAGATGCTTTGTTTGCTGCGGATGGGAATAAGGGGATGCTGGAACAAAATACCTACCGCGGACTGGACAGGCTGCTGGAGTGCTAGGCGGCCAAACAAATACCGCCTCTTTTTTATTACCGGATTTTACCCTTTAACTATAAAGCGTTATGGGTGAAAGAAAATTAAAGAAAACCCTCTCTTTCTGGGACATTCTGCTATTTGCCGTTGGCAGTATTGTGGGGGCAGGAATATATGCCATCATTGGTAAAGCTGCTGAGCTGGGGGGAAACATGCTCTGGCTCAGTTTTGTGATCGCTTCCCTGGTAGCTCTGCTTACCGGCCTGAGTTATGCGGAATTTGTCAGTCGCTTCCCCGATGCAGGGGGTAGTTTCGAATACATCAAGCACAGCTATGGACTAAAGACAGCTACCATCATGAGCATCTTTATGTCCTTTACCGGCTTTGTGGCAGCAGCCGCCATTGCCATCAGTTTTGCAGAATATTTCAGTCGCCTTCTGGAAACGCCCAACTGGATCTTAGCCATAGGGATCATTGCCCTGATGGCCTTTTTCAACATCATCGGTTCCCAATACAGTTCGTATTACAACATGGTGGCCACCGTGATCACTTTGCTTGGGCTTATCCTGGTCATGGGATTCAGTTTTGAAGATATAGGGAAGGTCAATCTGTGGGAGATCGGGGAGTTGGTCTTTCAGGGAATTGTTGCCGGCAGCGCCTTGATCTTTTTCAGTTATATCGGATTTGAAGACCTGGTGAAAATGGCAGAGGAGACCAAAGATGCCAGTAAGAATTTACCCAGGGCCATTCTTATCAGCGGAGTAGTGGTGTTGGTCATTTATGTTCTGATCGCCATTTGCTGCGTAAGCGTATTGGGAGCGGATGAACTTTCAGCTTCGGAAGGCCCCCTCGCCGCAGTGATGGAAACCACAGCAGGGACGTGGGGCGCCACCACCCTGGTAGTGATCGCCCTCTTCGCCACCAGCAAGACCATACTGAGCAACATACTGGGCACCTCCCGCCTTTTGTATGATGTAGCCCGGGATAGTGAAATTTCCTGGCTGAAAAAATTTACCACCATTTCCGGTATTGGCCATGCACCCAATTATGCTATCATTGCCATTTCTTTACTTGCTGTGGCATTTGCCCTGATCGGTGATTTGAGGGTGGTGGCCAGTATCAGCAACATTTTTATCTTCATTGTATTCGGCATGGTGAACTTCGGTTTGCTGCGCTACCGGTACCTCCATCGAGGTGAAGAGGAGAAAGCCCCCTTTCGGGTACCGCTGAATGTGAATAATATATCGGTGTTAACCGTGCTTGCCCTGATAACTATTTTGGTGCTTTTTGGTTATAACTTATACAACATCTTTAGTGGATTTAATTAATTGGGAAGTATATGAAGATTGAAATAATAAAGGGGGACATCACGAAAGTGAGAGCCGATGCCATTGTCAATGCGGCCAACGCCTCCCTTATGGGAGGTGGCGGAGTAGACGGAGCTATCCATCAGGCCGGGGGGCCTGCTATATTGCAGGAATGCCTGGAGATCCGCAAGAAGCAGGGAAAGTGTGGGGTGGGACAGGCCGTGATCACTACTGCGGGCAATCTTCCTGCAAAATATGTCATCCATACAGTGGGTCCGCAATGGAATGAACAAACGGAGGGACAGGAAAAGGAACTCGCCAGCTGTTATCAGAACTCCCTCAAACTCGCTGAAGAGCATCAACTCAAGACCATTTCCTTTCCCAATATAAGCACCGGTATTTATCGTTTTCCTAAAAAAGGGGCAGCAGAGATAGCCATCGCGGCGGTACAGGCTCATCTCGCCAAATCTCTGGAAAAGGTATTTTTTGTATGCTTTGATCAGGAAAACTATGAGATCTATCAGAACAAGTTTATCAACCTGGGATAGATGGATTACCTGTATAAAAAAGGCTTGCCAACTATCCCCGAATTCCGGCAACTAAGAGCGCTTACCGACTGGCCAGAAATTTCAGATACACAAATTGAAAAAGCTTTCAAACACACCCTTTTCAGCTACGCCGTTTATCATAAAAATAAGCTGGTGGGTTGTGGTCGCCTGGTAGGCGACGGGGGTTTGTATGTCTATTTGCAGGACATCATCGTTCACCCGGATTACCGGGGAAAGGGGATTGGTAAAGAAATAACTGAAGCCTTAATGGGGTATATAGATATAAATTGTGAGAAAAATACCTTTATTGGACTGATGGCGGCGGCGGATACGGTAAATTTTTACAAGAAATTTGGTTTTCAGCGTAGAAGATCAGCGGCCCCGGGCATCTACCAATACGTGAAACAATAATCCACAAAGCCGCTCCACTTTTTCGCGATTGCGTTTTGAATTCTTTTTTTCTGACCTGGTTTATTATAAAATCTATCAGAACAAATTCGTTTTACTGGAGTAAACTAAAACACTTTTGTAGTAAGCTAAAATCACCGAGGTTTGTGCAGGTGAAAAGTTATTCAGAGAAATGAAGGTCTCTGCCATAATAGCGTGTAGTTTATTAATGGGCATCCATCTTTTGGCGCCCAAATTGAAACTTTCGCACATTCCCCGCAGTAAATGGTTGTCCTTTTCCGGTGGTATCGCCATCACCTACATTATATTACGTCTTCTCCCGGAACTTGCAGCCAATCAGCAGACGCTGAATCATCATTACCAGATACCTTCTTTTCTGTCGGACACTTTTATGTATCTACTGGCCCTGGTGGGACTGGTGGCTTTCTACGGCTTTGAAATGCATGCACGCCAGAAGGGAGGAAACAATACCGGGAATAAAAATATCTTTTACATTCACATTATCGCTTTTGCTATTTATAATTTCCTGATCGGGTATTTTATTTCCGCTTCTCATTCCCCCGTAAACGAAGAAATCTGGCTTTATTCCCTGGCTATGGCTTTTCATCTTATCGTAACGGATTATGGCCTGGCCGATCACCACCCTTCCCTATATGCCCGCACAGGACGGTGGATTTTAATTTCCAGTTTAGGGATAGGCGGTGTGCTTAGTATTCTCTTACAAGTAAAATTACTGTACCTTCATATGGGCCAGGGGTTCCTGGCTGGGGCGGTGATTATTAAACACCCTGAAAGAAGAACTTCCTTCAGAGAGAAAAAGTAATTTTGCAGCTTTTATTACCGGAGTGCTTTTCTACTCCATCATCTTACATTTCTAAACAGCTCTCTTACAGCATGCAATCTTTCATTGAATTCATCCCCATCCTTACTACGCTTTTCGCCACTTACTTCACCGTAGAGATCTTTAAACATTATCAGGAGAGGAAGACGAAATACCTCTGGTGGTGGGCCTTTGGGGTATTGACATTCGGTCTGGGTACCCTGGCGGAAAGTATCAATTTCTTATTTGGCTGGAATGAAATTAATTTCCGGTACTGGTATATTGTGGGCGCCTTATTGGGTGGTTTTCCCCTGGCGCAGGGTTCGGTTTATTTGCTCATGAGCCGCAAGTTTGCCACTGTTACCAGCTGGATATTTGTTAGCCTTATCGTGGTAGCCAGCGTCTGCGTGATCCTCTCTCCCCTTACCCTTCCCCCGGATTTCGACGGCAAGCTGAGCGGAAAGATCTTTAGCTGGGAATGGGTGCGCACCTTTTCCCCTTTTATTAATATTTATGCTTTTTACTTCTTAGTAGGTGGGGCGATCTGGTCTGCGTTGAAATATTATAAGCAGAAGAACCAGCAGGCCGCTTTCAAAGGCAATATATTCATCGCTATAGGCGGCTTGCTGCCGGGCATCGGAGGCACCTTTACCCGCATGGGCTATGTGGAAGTGCTTTTCATTACCGAATTGATAGGCCTGCTGCTTATTTATGTGGGCTACCGGATTATCAAAACCGATCGCCGGGTCGAAATCTCTTCCTCAGCCGATTAAATAAAATTGGTACATTATTCGCAAAGCAGCCTGCATTCCGATAAATTCCTCTAATTTGTAATTTTATAGGATGAAAAAATTATTGTTAGCATTAATTATCCTTATAGGAGTAGCCGTCGGCGTGGGAATTTACTTCTTTAATAAAAAAGTGCCCGGTCTCGAAAACACCAAAGCGGATTACGAAATAAGTGCCGACGAACTTTTTGATGCATTCAATGAAGATGAAACGGAAGCTTTGCGCAAATACGAAAACAAGGTGATTGCCGTGAGCGGAAAGGTAGACAGGATCAAGCTTGATTCAGGCCGTGCCAATGTTATTCTCCATGCCGAAAACGCCATGGCCGGGGGCATTAACTGCTCCTTTAAGGAAGCCCTCAAAGGAATTGAAAAAGGCGATCAGGTTACCATTAAAGGCCGATGCCAGGGCTTCTTGATGGATGTGATTCTGAATAACTGTTATCTTGAAAAATAAACTATTCCGATATGGCTTCCTAAGCGGTATGATCCTATTGCTATCTGCCTGTTACAAAGATAAGGAAGACTTGCTGTATGGCAATACGGATTGTATTATTGAAGGGGTGAGTTTTGCCGCAGATATTAAACCGATTATCGATGCTTCCTGTGCTACGGCAGGTTGCCATGTGCAGGGAGGAAGCGGGAACGGCATCTTTGAAAATTACAGTCAGGTAAAAGCCAAGGTGGACAATGGCTCCATGAGACAAAGGGTGGTGGTTCAGCAGGACATGCCTCCTTCCACACCATTGACCGCCTGCCAGCTTGCGCATTTTGAACAATGGCTCAATGAAGGGGCCCCGAATAATTAACATTAAACCTTATAAATTAAATATCATGAATACAATTAAAAAGACCATGTTGCTTGCCGCAGTTGCATTTTTAACTGTCCAGGTATACGCACAGAAATACATGACCCAGACCGGTACCATTCAGTTTTTCTCGGAAACCCCGGTGGAAAATATTGAAGCGATAAATAACCAGGTTTCCTCCGTCATTGATCTGGAAAGCGGACAAATCGTCTTTTCTCTGCTAATGAAGGCTTTTACCTTTGAAAAAGCGCTGATGCAGGAGCATTTCAATGAAAAATATGTGGAAAGCGAAAAGTTTCCCAAGGCTACCTTCAAAGGGACCATCGATGATCACGATGAGCTTCAACTGACTTCAGAACCTCAGGAGGTGGAAGTACAGGGGGAGCTGACCATTCATGGAGTGACCCAAAACATAGAGACGAAAGCCAGCCTGATGAAGGACAAAACGGGGAAGATTGTTGGAAAAACCACTTTTGAGGTAAAGGTGGCAGATTACGATATAAAAGTACCTTCCACTGTACGGGAAAATATTGCCGAAACCATCGAAATAAAAGTCAATGCCGAATACGAAAAGCTTGATTAAAAAGCTGCTTTTCCTATTTTTCCTTATTCCGCTTTGGGTACAGGCCCAGGATGATCTGATGGATCTGCTGGAATCCAAAGAGGAGCCGGTGGTAAACTACACTTTTGCCACTTTTAAAACTACTCGATTGGTGAGCGGGCATTCTATAGAAACCAATGCCGAAGGCGTATTGCAATTCCTGATCGGGCATCGTTTCGGCAGGATAAACGGTGGGACGAATACCCTCTTCGGGATCGATAATGCCACCATTCGCCTGGGATTTGATTACGGCATTACGGACAATCTGAATATCGGTTTCGGTCGTTCTTCCTTTGAAAAAACCCTGGACGGCATGGTGAAGTACCGGTTCCTACGCCAAAAGTCGGGAGCAGAAAATTTTCCCTTTACCGCTACCTGGGTGAGTGCCCTCTACGTGACCACCATCCCCTGGGCATTTCCCGAAAGGAAGAATTACTTTTCTTCCCGTATGACGTATCACCATGCCCTTTTACTGGCTAAAAAGCTGGAACATCTGTCTGTTCAATTGATGCCTACCGTGGTTCACCGCAACCTGGTCCCGACCGTGAATGATCAAAACACCATCTTTTCCCTGGGAGGGGGAGCATCCGTTCCCATCACCGGTTCCCTGCGCTTCAATGCGGAATATTATTACCTTTTCCCCGATCAGCTCAGTAGCCTGGTAGGAGGGGAAGCGGTGCACAACAGTTTATCCCTGGGGATAGACCTGGAAACCGGAGGGCATGTGTTCCAGATCCATCTGACCAACAGCCGGGGCATGACGGAGAAATTCCTTGTCGGAGAAACCACCGGACAGTGGGAAGATGGGGATATTCATTTCGGCTTTAATGTGAGCCGGGTATTTACTTTGAAGAAACCGGAGGAATATCGGGAATGAGACATCAGCTATATTATCTTTTTTTGTTCCTGTTCACCTTACTGATGTCGTGTCAGCATGATCCCCTCGTACCGGCTGAGCCGGAAGACAACAATTTCGTAAACTTACCCCCGGTCGCTTTCAATACCTGTCATCCGGATACGGTATATTTCAGTAAAGATGTTTTTCCCTTGATCAGGAATACCTGTGCCAGAAGTAATTGCCATGGGAATGGAAGTGCCAAAGACGGAGTGGATTTAACAACTTATAGCAGCATTATAAATACGGCTGATGTACGGGCTGGTAATCCGGAGGGTTCAGATCTCTATGAAGTACTGGTAGAAACAGACCCAGATAAAGACATCATGCCGCCACCGGGAGAAGGCAATTTAAGTGCAGCTCAAATTGCCCTGATCAGAAAATGGATAGAACAGGGTGCCAGAAATAATTCCTGTGAGAACTGCGACACGCTCAATGTAACTTTTAGCGGAACCATTTTTCCCCTTATTCAGAATAATTGTGCGGGTTGTCACAGCGGGGCAAATCCCCAGGGTAATATCAGTTTGACAAATTATACGCAGATCAATGCCCGGGTGCAAAGCGGGCAATTATTTGGCGCCGTCAATCATGAAGCAGGCTTTACACCAATGCCTTTCAACCAGCCAAAGCTACCTCCCTGCCAGCTGGATCAGATCCGCATCTGGATTGAAGCAGGGGCACCCAATAATTAAAAAAGCCGCATCCCTGCAGCTTATAAAATCAATCGTTATTCCACTTTCCTTAAAAGAAAATAGCGATCAGAATAATAATCAATATCAATGTGCCTAGCGATATGTACATTCCTCTGCCTCTCATAGTTTTTAATTTTTTGGATTATGGTTTAACAATAACCGCCCTTTAAAGTTCTTTTTCAGTTAATAGTGGCCAATATCGTTTGGGAACATGCCGGAGGTGCAAGGGCATGTTTTCCCGTTCTTTTATGTCTACTGCTTTAAAATAGTGTTGCCACAATTGCCGGTATTGTTTCTCCTGATCATGCAGGGCAAGTTCAGGTAATTTACCTGCCTTTATGATTTCCCTAAAATCAATGGTAATAAAATCTGTCTTCTCCAGATCATAATGGAGGCCAAATTTTCTTTTCA
>CAZBIF010000081.1:11682-12227 GCA_964492055.1 uncultured Flavobacteriales bacterium | reverse complement strand
TCTTCCGGAGAGGTTAATTTCAGCAGGTACAGTCCGGGCGTAAGTTGATTACCGCTGAGCAATTGTTTTCTGAATAAACCTTCAGCCGCTAATACATTAAATTTCCGCTGCAGGATCGGGGTTCCTTTGCTGTCAAGCAGTACTAGCTCATAAGTGCCTGCTGTAGGATCCGTGAGTTCCAGGTACAATTCCTCCCCGTTGCCGGGATTGGGAAAGATAAAGGCGCGGCGTGTATTTTGCTGATCGAAGTAAACCATTGCTAGGGGCAGTATTTCCGTTTTCCCATCGAAGTCCGTCTGGCTCAGACGGTAGTAATTCGCCCCCATCCTGGGTTGTAAATGGTAAGTAACATACGATCGGATAGTTGAAGAATTACCGGCCCCGTCCACTTGTTGTAAGAACTCATACTCATAACCGTCGGTGGAATGCTCCAGGGTAAAATAATCGTTGTTGACTTCACTGTACGTTTTCCACCGCAGGCGCACCCGCATGGCTGTGGGTTCCGCAGTAAAATACAGCAAAGTGACCGGCAGGGAGATCTGATC
>CAZBIF010000081.1:9333-11650 GCA_964492055.1 uncultured Flavobacteriales bacterium | reverse complement strand
ACATCCCTGAAGTCCGGGTTCCCGTCATTATCCAGATCAGGAGTGCTGGAGGCCACCCCGAAGTTATCCGTATCAAAGAGGTCGATCAGACCGTCCAGATCGGTATCAAAATAATATGCGCTGCCGACTTCCAGGAAGTTGGGCCGGCCGTCGGAATCATCATCTTCTAGCCAGTCGGGTATGCCATCGGAGTCAGCATCGTCAGAATTTACATAATACAGGGGATTACCGGCAGCAGCTTCAAAAGCATCAGCACGGTCTCTCAGATCATCCAGGGCATCACCCGAACCGTTATCGTCAAACCCTTCATACCAATCGAAAAAGGTATCATCATCCGTATCCGTATCCCGGTAGTCCGGATTGCCGGTACCTTCAAAATTGTTGATCACGATGGGCTCATTGCCAAAATTCACATCGTAAGCATCATCGATCCCATCCTGATCCAGGTCCTCTCCGCTTCTGCTCACAAATGCTGCGGTAGATTGAGCTTCAGTATTATCCGGTATTCCGTCGTTGTCAGAATCAATGTCAAGGCGATCTTCCAGTGCATCCCCATCAGTATCCGGATCATTGGGTGCACTTCCTCCCTGATCATTGTCATACTCATCTGCCAGACCATCCTCATCATTATCTTCAAAAACATCAACCACTCCGTCACCATTAATATCGGTACCTCCTCCCTCTACAACATCTGCAATTCCATCATTATCAGAATCCAGGTCGTTTGAGTTTTTTATCCCATCGCCGTCAGCATCCTCATTACAAAGGTTTAACACTGTACCTTCATCAAAATTTATGGGATTGGACATGATCACTACATAGGAATAAGTGCCTGCATTCAAAGTGACGGTATTGGAGGTAAAGGTCCAGTTGTTATTATCTGCGGTAGTAGTGACACCGGTGGTGGAAATCTGGGTGCCGGCAGTTCCGGATCCTCCCGAATATATTCGGATCTCTCCGGTTCCCGTATCCCCGTCACGGGCGGAAAAATAACCCTGGTATTTTATGGTGGTGGTTTGACCGATAGTAAAGCTTTGGTATATATTACCTGAACCATTTATATCATAATAATTACCTGCTCCTCCCCGGGCGTCGAATTCCGGTCCTCCATTTCCATAATTAAAACCTCCGGCGCCGTCTACCCGGATAATATTTGTAGGGGAAGCCGTTTGCCAGGGAGAAATGTTTTCATTGAGGTTATTTCCCAAGGAAAGACCGCTATAACCTTCAAATCCACCTTCAGCAATAACCACTTCACATTCGGTTTCATCCGAAAGGCCATCATTATCATCATCAAGATCATCTATATCGGCAATGCCATCTTCATCATAATCATCTTCACAGCTAGTTGCGCTTCTTACTGCTACTGCATCAATTTCATAATCCACGGTACTGCTGTTCCCTTTACTAAATGATAGGTATCCGAAATCTACATTGGAAGTAACCATGGTTGTGGTAAAGCTTACATTGTCAGCATTTTGTGGGGAAACAGGATGATTGGTGAAGCCGGATCCGGGAAGGGTGGATTCGGAAAGATCTATTATTGCCGTTCCGCTGCCCACATCATTTCTCCTCCTCCAGGTAATCTCATATTGGGTTCCTGCAGAAAACACCTGTCCCATATCCAGTACCAGGGTTTCATTATTATTGTAGAGCTGCGCAAAACTGCTGTCAGGAGCGCCTTCTGCTTCCAGCTCATCTACCACATCATTGGTCTCACTTTCGAAGGTAGCATAAGTGTAAGTGTAGGTAGTAATGCGGCCAGGGCCACAGGCTACCGTAACGGATACCGTGGCGGTATCGGTGGCTCCGTCGGAATCTTCAATAATATACCCAAAGCTATCTCCTCCGGTGAAAGAGGCGGGGGAAGTGTAGACTATATAATCATCTGAAAAATCACCGGGCGTGCCATTATCATTTATACTCAGTGTACCACCGGCTGCGGAACTGTTATTATTGATAGCTCCATTACTACCTGCCTGGATGATCTCCAGGGTGGGGCCATCCAGGTCAATATCATCAAGGCCGATATAGAGAACCGATACATTGTGAGCGGTATTTTCAGCTGCCTCTATATCGTCCTTTACCGCCCGTGGCCGGAGGTTGGTGGGTCCATCCCCTTCCACCACCTGGGTGCCTCCCACAGGATCGCATGTCGCTCCCAAGCCGCGGTAGATGATCAACCCTTCACATATATTGGTAGAGTCAGCGCCGGCTTCGTAGATCACTTCATTAGTACCCGATTGAAAACCGATACTTGCACCCCCATCTCCACATATCAGGGAATTGGTGCCATTTAAGTGAAAGTCATCATCTA
>CAZBIF010000081.1:2343-9323 GCA_964492055.1 uncultured Flavobacteriales bacterium | reverse complement strand
ATTTCAAAACAAACATCAACTTCCGTATAAAGTATTCCGTTATTGCGGATATGTACATCATCTGAGACGTAATTATACGAGCCGGTATAAGCGTAATAAATCGCATTGTCCTCTATGTAAATATCTATTTCATAGGGGTTTGTTGTGCCGGGGCCTTGTGTGGAAAGTCCGGTGTAAACATTCCCCCGGTTGAACAAGCGCGCATCGTTGATCAGGGCGAGACCCGACTCATTATCACCCACGGTAATCCATATAGTCCCACCCACAGCCACTTCAAGATACCCTTCAAATTCATACAAGGTCCCGGTAGTGCCAAAGTCAATGTAAACTGTATCTCCTGAGGCAATGTAGACCTCATCGGTGGGTAAAGGATAGTCAATGCCTGCCGTGCCACCCGCCCCGGCGCCGCTTCTCCAGGTGCTGGCATCATCCCAGTTGCCACTTTGCACCGACTGAAATACACTTTGAGCAAAGGAATTGCAGAGGAGTAAATATAGAAAAACCGCAAGTAATGATGTTATTTTTTTCAAAGTACCGCAATATTAAGCACTTAAGCAGTAATTTTTGTAAGGCACAGAAGATATGTCAATAACTTATGCTATACAGTTCTATCGCACTATGTAATTGAAATTCATCATCTCTTTTCCTGAATTTATCAGGATCATATAGTTACCTGCATTCAGTTGCTTTCCCTTCAGCAATTCCACACGGACCAAACCTGCTTCATCGCGAAGGGTGAATTGGTATTTAATGATCTCATTGCCTTTGGCATCAAGTATATTTACCTGATAAGTTCCGGCTATAGCTTCAGGTAATTCAAGGTACAATTGCTCTCCGTTGCCGGGGTTTGGATAAATCACGGCACCGCTTTTAGTGTCATGGGAATAGTACACCATTGCGATAGGCATGGTTTCCGTTTTACCATCGAAATCAGTCTGGCTCAGGCGGTAATAATTTACCCCTTCCGCAGGATCAAAATGATAGCTAACGTAGGTCAAGAGGCTGCTGGAATTACCCGCACCATCTACTTGCTGTAAAAATTCATAATCATATCCATTGGTGGAGTGCTCCAGGGTAAAAAAATCATTGTTGATCTCCGTATAGGTTTCCCATTTCAACCGAACTTTATTACCTGTCTTTTCAGCGGTAAAATCTTTCAATACGATCGGTAATGATATCTGATCGTCCGGATCGCGGAAATCCGGATTGCCATCCCCGTCCAGGTCAGGCAAAATGGAAGCTACCCCAAAATTATCGGTATCATAAAGGTCCACCAGTCCATCTCCATCGGTATCGCGGAATAAAGTGTTGTCAGGATCCAGGAAGTTGGGAACATTATCTGAATCAGCATCCTCCAGCCAATCCGGGATCCCGTCTGAATCAGCATCGTCTGAATTCACATAATAGAGCGGATTTCCTGCTGTAGCTTCAAAATCCTCCGCGCGTTGGATCAAATCATCCAGGGCATCACCCGAGCCGTTATCATCAAATCCTTCCAGCCAGTCAGGGAAAGTATCTCCATCCGTATCCTCATCCAGGTAATCGGCCACACCGCCAGCATCATTATTGCTTAAGGTAATCGTAGTTCCTCCCTGCTCTGCATCGTATTCGTCATCCCACCCATCGTTATCTGCATCCAGGCCGGAGGGAGCGGCATAAGCGGCTGTTGTCTGGGCTTCCACATTATCGGTGATACCATCGTTATCGGAATCGGCATCCAGGCGGTTCTCTATGCCGTCTCCGTCCAAATCGGGATCAGCAAGTGCCGTTCCCCCATTATCGCTGTCAAAAGTGTTGGACCAGCCATCCCCATCGGTGTCTGTAAATTCCCCATCTACCTGTCCGTCGCCGTCGGCATCTGTTCCCCCGGCTTCGATGATGTCGGCAATGCCATCGCTATCACTATCCAGGTCCCGGGAATCCAGGTTTCCGTCCCCATCCTGATCACAGGAAGAAAGAAAAGCAGTTCCGTTGATGGCGTCCACACCCGGGCCATCCTGGTTTACCACACTGAAGTTATTGGCACCACTTAAAAAGTTAATGGTATTGAAGGAAGACCCGTTTCTTGCCCGCATGCGTTCCAGTATGGTAGAGGAAGTGTTTCGCGTACCAAAAATGATTACTTCGCCATCTGCGCCAATAATGATCCTTAGCCGCGGTAGCCCGTTACTGTTGGGTAACCAGGGGCTGTTCATGTCAGCACCGTTGGATGCGAATTCAAGAAAAACCTCACCCGCAGCAGCAGGGGGTTGAAGTTGTAAAATGTTATTGGCATTCAATCCGCCTCCATTCACTGTGATGGCTACTGAATTATCTACGGAGACAAAATCAAAATATGCCTGGGAGACAGCAGCCTGGGAGAAATTGGTAGTACTCCCTCCATTTCCTCCACTGATGTTATATTCAGTATCATTGCATTCAAAAGCATCGGGTATTCCATCATTGTCATCGTCGATATCCACCTCGTTAAATACCCCGTCCATATCAAAATCGACAATAGGGTCAATTTCCCGCCAGTCAGGCTCTGAGGTGGTAGGTGAATCCAGATTGGGGAAAGTGGCAGATGATTGGCCGTTATTGGTCACATTGGTGGTACTGTTCGATCCGTTGAGGTTGTCATAATTGTTGTCCAGTCCATCATTATCTGTATCATTTCCCGAGGGATTGGTATTTGCCACACCATCATTATTGGTATCATAGGCTTCTATGGCATCGGAGAAGCCATCATTATCGCTATCTCCGTCCAGATAGTCCGGCTGATCTGTTCCATCTGTATTTTGCGGGGCAACCAATTGTCCTCCATAAGCCAGGTCAAACTGATCATCAATGCCGTTCCCGTTCAGATCTTCGCCGGCAGGAGTTATCAAAGTTCCTGAAGGCTGGGCCTCAATAATATCCACGATCCCGTCATCATCTGAATCTATGTCCAGTCGATTCTCCAGCCCATCACCATCCGAATCGGGATCAGCAAGCGCCGTTCCCCCGTTACTGGCATCGTATAGATTGGATAGACCGTCCATATCGGTATCTGTAAGGATATCACTTACCCCATCTCCATTGGCATCAACACCTCCGGCTTCCACCAGGTCAGCAATCCCATCGTTATCGGAGTCGCGGTCCTGATGGTTTTGTACCCCATCCCGGTCGGCATCACAAAAAGCGGTAAGCACCGTAAATGGTAAGGCAGCCTTGGCAAAAAAGGAACTTTGAACAGAAACACTCAATTCTTCACCGCCCCCATTTTCATAAAACAATACTTCCAGATAATAAGTGCCGGCAGCCAGATAGATTGAACCGGACTGTTCAGCAGGTGAATGATCACCATCATTATCCACCACTTCCGTGCCGTCAATGTATAATTTGGAACCATCGTCCGAGGTAGTGAAAAAGGTATAGGTATCAGCTATGGGAATAGTAATATTCCCTTTAAAGCGTATGCTGAACGAGTTTGCATCCCCCGGATCAGCAGAAGCCTGTATGGCATCCACATCAAAATTAGTGGTAAAGCCGGTGGCCAGGGCCCCGGAAGTAGGAATATTATCAACGGTAAGCCCGGCAGGCGTACCATCGTAAAATTCATAGTACATGGCATTACCGCAACCGGCAAGTTCTTCGGAGTCAGGAATACCGTCATTGTCGTCGTCTATATCCTGGCTATCGGGAATGCCATCCTCATCTCCATCAGGAAGGCAAAAAGTCTCCCCGCTATAGGAAACCGCATCAATCTGAAAATCGACATTGCTCGGTGGATTTGATTGCCTGATGCGCAAATACCTGAAACTGACATTGGCAGTCAGGGTGGTAGTGATCGCAGAAGTGCTGGAAGTAGAAGGATAGGTTGGATAAGTGGTATAGGTGGAATTGTTGGGGGATTCCGCCAAATCCATCTGTGCACTGCCGGCACCGGTTCCCGAGGGCCTTTTCCTCCAGGTAATGGAATATTCTTCACCCGCGGGAATGGTGTACCCCATATCCACTACAAAAACATCACCGGTATTATGTAATTCGGCAAACGTTCCATTTGGAGCCCCAGTAGCATTATTCGCATTCGTTACCCCGGTATTGCTCACCACATAGCCCGCATAAATGGTGGGGGTAGTATAGGTGATGGCATCAATCTCAAAGTCCGTGGTACTGGGAGGGTTGTTCTTGGAAATCCTCAGGTAACGAAAAGCAACATTAGCGGTTACAGTCGATTGGATCAAGGTTGTACTATTGGTCGTGGGCGGTGAAGGATGGGTAGTATAAGCGGTATTGTTGGGTGATTCTTCCAAGATCATGGAAGCAGTTCCACTTTCCCCTGTCCTTTCCCTCCAGGTAATCTGGTATTGCTGACCGGCCTGAATGGTACGGCCCATATCCAGCACGATATTATTGCCATTGTTATGCACCTGTGCAACAGTGCCATCAGGTGCCCCAACGGCATTCCCGGGGTTGCCGGTGCCGGAGGATGAAGTAAAAGCAATAGCATGTACCGATATGTCCCCTGTACCCCCTGTTGTGTATCCGGGACCACATCCCACATCCAGGGTAACGGTAGCAATATCGGTGTTTCCATCCGAATCTTCAATCTCGTATTGGAAACTGTCCATTCCCTTATAACCGGCCGGTGGATTGTAAACAATGTAATCATCAGTAAAATCTGCGGGGGTACCATTGTTATTGATGTTCAGGGTCCCCCCCTGGGTAGTGGCGTTATTATTCACAGCCCCATTGGTACCTGCACCAATAATCTCAAGCGTTGGCCCGTCCAGGTCAATATCATCCAGGCCTATATAAAGCACATTGATATTTGTACTTTGGTCACTATAAGCTAAAACGGCATCATCAATTGCCCGGGGATCCAGTTCAGTGGGACCCGTGCCGGTAACAACCACCGCACCGGTCCCAGGATCACATACCCCACCGGGGCCCCGGTAAACGATCAAACCGCTACAAATGTTATTAGAACTTGCACCGGCTTCATAAACTACCGTATTGGCTGCCGTTTGCAGACCTATACTGGCACCTCCGTCCCCGCAAAGCAGTGAATTTGTGCCATTGAGGTGAAAATCATCATCCACTTCAATACACACATTTACTTCAGTATAAAGAATACCATTACCCCTGATATGAAGGTCATCTGAACAATAATTGTATGAATTTTCGTAGGCATAGTAAATGGCATTGTCTTCAATGTAAATATCAATTTCATAGGGGGTGGCAGTACCAGGCCCTTCACCGGCCAGGCCGGTGTATACGTTACCGCGATTGAACAAGCGGGCGTTATTGATCAGTGCCAGGCCGTTGTCATTATTTCCCACCTCAACCCAAAGCGTGCCCCCGGCCTCCACATTCATTACCCCTTCATATTCATAAAGGATGCCTGTAGTGCCGAAATCAATATAGACGGTGTGCCCATCCGAAATGTAAACATCATCTGTGGGCAAGGGGTAATCAATACCTGCAGTACCACCCGCACCAGCGCCGCTTCTCCAGGTGCTGGCATCGTTCCAGTCCCCGGTTTGCACCGAGCGGAATACGTTTTGCGATTGCAGGGTATAAATAGAAAAAACAGAAAGTAGAAAAACTAACTTTCGTAAATCTTTGATCATGCTTGTGTTTTATTAATACTTAATACTGTTTTCAATGAAATTTGTTTCAATATAAGCATCATTTTAGGTGTTTTGCCTAAGAAAATAAAAAAGCGTTAAAAATTATAGCAGTGCTGTATCCATGCTAGCTTATTTAAGGGGATTGTTTAGTTTTTTTTCCAGCTCCGCTTTAAGCTTTCGGGACTGGGTGTTGAAATAGCGTTTGTTGCGAAAGGAAGCTACCCAATTCAGGATGGATACAGAGTTGCTTAAGAATATTTCTTTGGCATTTAACAAATCCTCTACATTCAGGGAACGTACCGCGATCTTTAATTCAAAATTTTCGGCATTTTCCAACAAAAATCGCCGCATTACCCCGGGTACGCACCCTGATGTAAGCGGCGGGGTAAACCAGCTGTCTCCCTGTAGCAAAAAAATATTAGAGGAGATCGCTTCTGTCAGTTCTTCTTTTTCATTCAATAAAATAAGGTCATCTACCTGTAATGACTTTTTTTCCAGTGAAGCTTTGATATAAGGCAGGCTGTCTTTTCCTTTGAAATTAGGCTGCACTTTGCTAAACAAGCATACCTCCTGACTGATCTCAACCTTTAAGCCCTTTTCTTTTGATTGAATTGATGAAAACGAACTTGATTCAAGAAGGTATTCCAATCCATTATTTTCGGGAAGGTATTTCCCCCCGCCTGTGCGAAACAGCTGCAATCGCAGTGATCCCTCTTGGAGATTGTTTTTTGAAATGAGTTGCTTCAGTTGCTCCTCAATTTCCCGCAGCTTAGATTGATCGCATTCGATATGAAGAAAATGCAGGCCGCTGCGGAGGCGGTCAAAATGGTAGGAAAGCATTAGTGGGGCACCTTGGGTTACACGAATGGTCTCAAATAACCCATCTCCGTACTTCATAGCACGGTTAATGGGAAAGATCGCATCTTCCTGCTGAAAATACTTGCCGTTATAACAGATCCACTCTTTGCCCATGCCTCTCAGAAGGGCAAAATTCCCCATAATTGGGAAAAGAAGGCGGAGATGGATTTAGGAACGGCCAGAAAAGTAAATACTATACCGTATACTGCTCCCCAGAAGTGGGCATCATGATTGATGTAGTCCCCACCTTTTTTCGCCTGGGTGTAAGAATAGATAAGGTAAATAATGGCCCAGATTATTCCGGGCAAACAGATTAGGCCGTACAGGCAAAGATCAGTACCGGGACTAAAAACCACTGAAGAAAAAACCACCGCGGAGACAGCTCCTGAAGCACCTACTGAGTGATAGCCGGGGTTGTCCTTATGTTTCTGATAAGTGGGTACCACCGCCACCAGAATCCCGCCCAGATAGAGTAGCAGGAAATAAAATGCCCCCTTCCCCCCGGTGTAGGCGCCGAAATATTGCTGT
>CAZBIF010000081.1:0-2333 GCA_964492055.1 uncultured Flavobacteriales bacterium | reverse complement strand
GCTGTACCACATCCCCGAAAAAGTACAATACAAGCATATTTACAATCAGGTGCCACCAGTCGGCGTGAAGAAAGGCGTGGGTGAGGAAACGGTGCCATTCTTTTTCCTTTTCGATCTGATGAGGATTGAAATCAAGCCGGTAAAAAAGGGACGGATTGGAAAAAGCCGGAATGGAAACGGCTGCGGTAAGCAATATGATGAGTAAAGTAAGGGACATTTAAAACAATTCCATTTGCGATTCCCGGTTCTTTTGCTCAGAGGTAGTCTGGGCTTCATTCTCATTTGAAGACGCAGATGTGTGGCCACTTGCTATTTCATCTCCCTGAACCATCACATCCTCAGTTTTTTTTTCCGGGGTTTCATCTTCCAGTTCTTCAAGAGGGATACCTAAACCTTCAGCAGCTTCCTCTTTGCTCAGTCGATCTACTGATTTGATCTTGTTATAGCTCAACTTGTTCCCCAATGCCTTCATGCCTTTTATCGAGATAAATTCTTTGAGATTCAGGATTTCATTCGGTTTTACCTCTTTTCCCCGGGGTTTTACAAAGCTCAGTTCCACTACTGTATTTTCGTCGGTACTGACCAGTTCCAGATAGCTTTTTTCATGCTCGGTAATGAATAAGGTCTTTTTATCCGTGTCCTCGATCAGAAAGCGTTTTACATAAAAATCTTCCTTCTCCCCGTCAAAATAAACGGCGGTTACCGGTTTATCCGGGTTCCACTTTTCTATGGAGATGAGATCGTCATCAAAATGGGTGCTGATATTGGTACCGGTCAAACGGAAATGGCCGGACTGGGTAATGGTAAGTATCTTGTCTTCTGCCCTGAATTGTCCCAGTAATTCACCCCTGCCTTCGGTGTTGAGGCGCTGTACCGTATCGTCAAACCAGATCTTCCGGGCACTCAGCGTAGAAGCTCCTTCCTCTTTCAATTTGACCTTGTTTACCACATGCTTGGTGAGGATGTTACCTTTGGCACTTCTTCCTTTAATGGCAAGTTCAGCAAAATCCAGGTCAAATTTGAGTTTTTTCAATTTGGCTTTTGCCCTTAATAAAACGGTAACCACTTCAGCCTCCCCGTTAGGATTAGCAGAGAAGTATAGTACTTTCGAACCTTTGTTTCCTGCGGTTAGATCATATTCCTTATCCCGCGTTATGGAAGTTACGGCAAAACGTTTCATCATGGCCTTCCCCGCTTTTCCGTCCTGGTAGATCATGTTGTAGATGGTGCGCTTATCCCCTTTCTTCCAGACGGCCGTATGGATAATTCCCTTCCCTACGAATGCCTTCGGCTGAATCTTCTGTACCAGCATGATGCCGTCTTCCCTGAAGACTATGATATCATCAATATCTGAACAATCACCGATCAACTCGGCATCGTTGCGTTTTAAGCTATGGCCTACAAATCCTTCTTCCCGGTTCACATACAACTTGGCATTGGCTACCGCTACTTTGGCGGCATCAATATTCTCAAACGATTTGATCTCAGTACGCCGCTCGCGCCCTTTGCCGTGCTTTTCCTTTATTTTTTTAAAATAGGCAATGGCGTAATCCGTCAGGTGTTCCAGATCGTGTTTGATCTGAGCTATCTCCTCTTCAATCCGCGCAATGGCTTCATCAGCCTTGAAGCTATCATAACGGGATATACGTTTGATCTTGATCTCGGTCAAGCGGGCTACATCCTCGTCGGTAACTTCTCGCAACAGATGCTTGGTATAGGGTTTTAATCCTTTATGAATGGTTTCTATGATGGCCTCCCAGGTTTCGCACTCTTCAATATCCCGGTAGATGCGGTTTTCTATGAATATCTTTTCCAGGGAAGCGAAATGCCATTGTTCCTCCAGCTCCCCTTTGCGGATCTCCAGTTCCCTCTTAAGCAGGTACTTGGTTTGTTCGGTACACAACCGCAAGATCTCATTCACGCCCAGGAACTTTGGCTTGTCATTTTCAATTACACAGGAGTTGGGCGAAATGGATACCTCACAATCACTGAAGGCATACAAGGCATCAATGGTCTTATCAGGAGAAACATTCGGTGGCAGATGGATCAGAATTTCTACATTTTCCGCCGTATTGTCTTCGATCTTTTTGATCTTGATCTTCCCCTTTTCATTGGCCTTCAGTACTGAATCAATTAAAGCCGAAGTGGTTGTTCCAAACGGTATCTCATTAATGATCAAGGTCTTCTTATCCAGCTGGCCGATCCTGGCCCGCACCCGAATGCGGCCTCCCCGAATACCGTCATTGTAATTGCTGAAATCAGCCATACCGCCGGTGAGAAAATCCGGTAATATGTGGGTTTTTTTCCCTTTCAATACCTGTATGGAACCGTCG
>CAZBIF010000080.1:4778-12244 GCA_964492055.1 uncultured Flavobacteriales bacterium | reverse complement strand
GAACGCAGTTCCTCTAAGATCTCTTCTGTTCCCTTAATAATAGCCGAGATCACTTCTCCTGGAATAAGGTTTTTATTACGGCCGATGGTGGATGATAATAGAATATTGTCAGTAGCGCCCACACAAAGCAGGTCGTCCAGGTTCATGGCGATGGCATCCATGGCAATACCTTTCCATACTGATAGGTCGCCTGTTTCTTTCCAATACATATACGCCAGTGAAGATTTGGTCCCGGCCCCATCGGCATGCATTACAATGCAGTGATCTTCACTTCCGCTAAGGGTATCCGGTACTATTTTGCAAAAGGCACGAGGGTAAAGTCCTATCTCAAATCGTCTGACATGTATTCAATAAAAAAACCACGCGCCCATAGATTTAACCTGGGACTACGTGGTTCAAATTTATATAAAACTAGCTATTCCTCTCCTTCCTGCTGCTCTTCCGGCACTTCGCCGCTACCATCATCATCGGTATTCTCACCATCTTCGGCTGGTTGGCCTGAATCTTGGGGTACATAATCGCGACTAAGCACAATGAAGTCTGTGCGCCGGTTGAGCTGGTGAGCAGCTTCCCTTTCTTCTTCCGTAGGGAGTTTGTTGATCTCCTCGTCGGAAATCAAGAGATTGGTTTCTCCGTAACCTTTCGGGACCATACGTTCCCGCTCAATACCCCGGCTGATCATATAATTCACCACCGATTCGGCCCGACCCTGAGATAGTTTCAGGTTGTACGCATCGCTACCGCGGCTGTCGGTATTGGCCCGCAGCTGGATCACGATCTTGGGGTTATCCACCAAAATATCATACAGGTAATCCAGGGAATCTTTAGCCTGCTCAGTAAGATAGGTTTCATTGAAAGGATAGAGGATTTCCGGCAGTTTGATACCGGTTTCTTTGATCGGGATCAATTCATACAGGTGGCTGAATATTTTTGATTCGGTAATGCCTACCGTAGTTTCTTTCCCTTTTGCATTTAGGTAACCGGGCTTAGAAATGGTGATGCTATAAGAGGTATTAGGTTGTATGTATGACTCCCCCCCATTATCTGCAAATTCAAAGGTTCCATCTGCGCTGGTTTCCTTTTCTGCTGAAGTACCATCGGTGCCAATCAGTTTTACAGTGGCAGCGGCGAGCGGTTCCTTGGTCTCATCATCGCGAACCAAACCGCGGAGAATAAACAATATGGGAGGTTTGGAAAATTCCCAGATGTCATCCTTTCCCCTGCCTCCTTCGCGGCTGGAAGAGAAATATCCCCGGTCATGTTCCGCATCGTAAATGATCGCGAAATCATTAGCGTTGGAGTTTATTGGCGCCTTTACGTTTTGTACGTTACCCCATTGTGCATCGCCTTTTTTAGTAGCAACAAAAATATCCAGTCCTCCCATGCCCATGTGGCCGTCTGAGGCAAAATAAAGATCACCGTTGTCCCTGACATAGGGAAACATTTCATCTTTTTCGGTATTGATCTCCGGACCCAGGTTAATGGGTTTTGACCAGGTATTTCGGGATTCTTCTTTGATGTACCAAAGGTCTTTTCCTCCCTGTCCGCCTTCCAGATCCGAAGCAAATATCAATACTTCATCATCCGGGGTAAGGGCAGGATGCCCGATTATGGCACTATCAGAAGCGATGGGAATTACTTCCACCTGTCCGAATTTATTTCCCATTTTTTTGGCAGAAAGAATCTGGCAACCCAGAAAAGTATTTTTCTCTACTTTACAACGGGTAAAGTACATGGTATTGCGGCGGGCATTCATAACCGCCGCCCCTTCACTGGCTTCGGTATTTACTTCCTCTCCTTCTATAAGTACAGGTTCACTCCATTTTCCCTTCTTATCCCGCTGACTCATATAAAGGTCTGAAAAATTATCGCCTGTCACTTCAGACATATCCGAACCGGTAGAACCCTCCCGGGTGGAGGTAAAAATGATCTCATCATTCTTTTTGCTGATAAAAGTGGGAGAGTAATCGTAAAATTCAGAATTGATCAATACTACCGGCTCTACTACATAATTCTCCGGATTATCTGCCCATTTCTGGGCCTTCTCAGCAGACTCTATACCGAGTTTACCCCGACTATCCGTAGGTTTTTCAGCCACGTATTTTTGATATTCCACCAGGGCCTCATCGTACTTGCCATTTTGCATTTTCATATCCGCCAATCGCAAATGGGCGATGGGGTCATTGTATTGGGCAATGATTGACTTGTCATACCATACCTCAGCTTGTTCGGTCTGATCACTAAGTCGATAGGCTTCCGCGATCTTAAAAATGATCTCTGCTTTTACATCCCTGCCCTTTTCCTTTACATATGCTTTTTTGTATAGTTCAATGGCCTCATAGTACTTCTCCTCTTCATAAAGCACGCGATCGGCCTCTTCCAGATAGCTCTTCTGTGCAGATAAGTTGATCGTAAAGCAAAGGGAAATACAAGCTAACAGAATAGCTTTAGATATCTTCATTCGGTAAGCGGTTTGTTACAATGGCTGCTAAAATAAACAAATTTTTATTTCTTAAACCTGAATTAATCTAAAGTTAAGAAAAGCAGGATGAACCCTGAAAATTAGGTTAATGCGTAAACAATAACTCCCGGTATTTGGGCAGAGGCCATAGTTGATCGTCCACCATTAACTCCAGTTTATCCACACTGTAACGGATTTTATCGAACAATCCCTTTACTTTCTGACCGTAAGCAAGACACTTTTTTTCTACATCTTCCAGTTTATTGAATTCACGGCGGTAATCGGTCATTTGTTCCACTGTTTCCCGAACGATCTTAGCATGCTTGGAAATATCTTTTATCATTTCAAGTTGCATACCGGCAGCTTCCTTAAATTCTTTATCGGAAAGTATGGTCTTCAGACCTTGCACATTTTGTACGAGCCGCGATTGATATTTAAAGGCCGTAGGCAGAATATGATTTAATGCCAGGTCGCCCATAATACGCGATTCAATACGAATGAGGTTGGTGTATAGTTCATAGGCTACCTCCTGCCGCGCTTTGGTTTCCCTGCCGGACATAATATTTAGTTCCTCATACAGGGAAATGGTTGATTTATCACCCAGGATTTTAAGTGCGGAAGGGGTATCTTGTATATTCGACAGGCCTCGTTTGGCAGCCTCCTTCACCCACTCTTCACCATAACCATTGCCTTCGAACCGGATATTTTTGGAACTCTTGGTATATTTTTTCAAGATTTTGAAGATCGCATCATCTTTTTTATCCCCTTTCTTGATCAGGGCGTCCACATCTTTTTTAAACTGACGCAATTGCTTCGCCACAATGGCATTGATCACGGTCATGGCCGAGGAGCAATTTGCTGAAGAACCTACTGCCCGGAACTCAAATTTATTTCCGGTAAAGGCGAAGGGAGATGTACGGTTCCGGTCGGTATTGTCCAGGAGAATTTGAGGGATCTTGCCAATATTGAGTTTTAGTTCGGTTTTCTCTTCAGCAGTCAGCGCTTTGTCGTCTTTCACCTTGCTTACCAGTTCATCGAGCATCTTCGTAAGTTCTCTTCCGATGAATACAGATATGATAGCGGGTGGGGCTTCATTTGCACCCAGTCGATGTTCGTTACCTGCTGTGGCTATGGAAGCCCGCAAAAGCTTTTCGTTATCGTGGACTGCTTTAATGGTATTTACCAGAAAAGTCAGGAATTGCAGATTGGATTTTGGAGTACGACCGGGACTTAACAGGTTGACGCCGGTATCGGTGGAAAGGGACCAGTTGTTGTGCTTGCCGGAACCATTCACTTCCGCAAAAGGCTTTTCATGCAATAGCACTTTTAATTTATGCTTCTCGGCCACGCGGTCCATCAGGTCCATTAACAACTGATTGTGATCTACCGCCAGATTTGCTTCCTCATATACCGGGGCGCATTCGAATTGATTGGGGGCCACTTCGTTGTGGCGGGTTTTTACCGGAATGCCAAGCTTCATGCATTCCTGCTCCAGTTCGTTCATAAAGGCATAAGCCCTTGCTGGAATGGAACCAAAATAGTGGTCATCCAGTTCCTGTCCTTTCGCGGGAATATGACCGTAAACCGTTCTGCCGGTAAGTACAAGATCCGGTCGGGCTTTAAAAAGTGCCTCATCCACCAGAAAATATTCCTGTTCCCAACCCAGGGTAGCCTGTACGCGGTTTACATTTTTATCAAAATAGCGGCAAACTTCCCGGGCGGCATTATCAATAGCAGTTAACGCTTTCATTAAAGGGGTTTTGTAATCTAAAGCTTCCCCGGTATAGGATATATATATGGTGGGAATACAGAGGGTTTTGCCCATCACGAAAGCAGGACTGCTGGGATCCCAGGCGGTATAACCCCTTGCTTCAAACGTATTCCTGATGCCACCGTTAGGTAAACTGGAAGCATCCGGTTCCTGTTGCGCCAGTTGCCCTCCGTCAAAACGTTCAATCACATTATTGTCGTTGAGGGGTTCAAAAAAAGCATCGTGTTTTTCAGCAGTGGTGCCAGTTAGTGGTTGAAACCAGTGGGTATAGTGGGTAACTCCCCTTTCCATGGCCCAGGCTTTCATAGCAGCTGCCACATGGTTGGTAAGTTTGCGTTCAATGCGATTACCGGAATCGATGGAACCGATCACATCCTTATATAACTCTTTCGACATGTACTCCGCCATCGCATTGCGATCGAAGACATTCATGCCGTAGTAATCTGAAATTTTTGAGGAGGGTGGGGTCACTTCCCGGATTTCCCGGTTCATGGAAGCTTCCAGGGCTTTAAATCGAATGGTAGGCATTTTAAATTTTTTGGTAAAATTAGATACAAAGCTGACAGTTGAAACCAAAAATGGTTTATTATTTTTTAAACAGTGGTTGAAAAAGAGGGGTATTTAGTGCGAAATGGGCTATTTTATAACTTGCCCCCCTTAAAATTCAGCCGCTATTACAAAATAAATGTAAATTATATAGGATGCCACAAGAACAGCCCCCTTTATCCGGCTGATGCTTTTTCCGAAATACATCAAGGGAAATACGAGCAGCGAAATACCGATCATAAAGTAAATATCGAAATCCATGATGGATGCTGCTACCGGCACCGGTTTAGTGATGGCAGTGATGCCGAGGATGGCCAGAATATTAAAAACATTGGAACCAATGAGGTTTCCAATGGAAATATCCGTTTCCTTTTTAATTGCCGCCATGGCGGAGGCAATGAGTTCCGGCAGGCTGGTCCCTAGGGCGACTACCGTTACGCTTATAAATTTTTCACTGATACCGTATTTGTCTGCCAGATTGATCACTCCTTCTATCAACCATTCCGCTCCCTGATAAAGACAGGCAAAGCCAGCCAGTAAATAAAGTAAGTTTTTATAAGTGGATCGGGAACCGCTGAGATCTTCCAGTTCGCCGGTTGCAAATAGTTTTTTACGTTGTTTACGGGAATTCATGATCAGCCAGGCGGAAAAGAGGAAAAGGATACTGACAAATACAATTCCTTCCACCTGACTAAGTATTAGATCCTGAGCTACCAAAAAAAGCAAAACAGTAGCGACCATCATCACCGGCCAGTCAATGCGGATGGTGTCTTTATTTACCACTATGGGAAAAATCAGGACCGTGACCCCCAGCACCAGGGCCAGGTTGGAAATATTTGAACCAATTACAGCACCAACCGCTACATCCGGATGGTTCGAAAGGGCTGCTTCCAGGCTCACCAGCAGTTCGGGTGCAGAGGTACCGAACGATACCACCGTCATGCCGATGACGAGGGTGGAAATTTTAAATTTGAGGGCCAGACCAACTGCCCCGCGCACCAGGGCTTCCCCCCCTACCAAAAGAGTTACAAATCCTCCTAATAATAGCAGGTAATCCACTACTCCTTAGTCGCTGCGGTTGATTCTTCCTTGGGTTTATTTACACGGGCAGATTCATTGATCTCCCGGCCGGTTTTGCGGACCTCTTCCTGAATATCACCGGTGGCATTCTTGAATTCCCTTATTCCTTTACCAATTCCGCGGGCAATTTCCGGTATCTTTTTGGCACCGAAAAGCATCACCAGTATCAATCCGATGAAGAACATTTCCGCTGTTGAGATAAAAAGTAATACCATAATCAAAGATATGCAAAGGAAACCAATATCTGCTTAATTAAAATGACTTGGCTTCGGTTATCCACACCTTATTTTTTGAGCTTTTCCTTTTTCTTCCCGCTAAGGTCTACAACGATAGGAGTAGCCACGCAAAGGGAAGAATAGGTTCCTACAATTACCCCTACCAGTAAAGCAAAGGCAAACCCCCGGATCACTTCACCCCCAAAGATGAAGATCATTAAGAGTACGAAAATGGTACTCAGGGAGGTGTTCACTGTCCGGCTCAAGGTACTGTTCAATGCATCGTTGATCACTTCATTCATTTCACGCTTCTTGTAAGAACCAAGATACTCCCTGATGCGGTCAAAGACCACTACGGTATCGTTTATGGAGTAACCAACCACTGTAAGAATGGCGGCGATAAAAGCCTGATCAATCTCCAGGGAGAAAGGAAGTATTCCGTAGAATAAAGAGAATACAGCTAATACGACCAATACGTCATGGAAGATAGCAGCCACCGCACCAAGGCCATATTGCCATTTGCGAAAGCGGAAAAGTATATACAGGAATATGACAAGCAGGGAGAAGAGGATCGCCCATACCGCTGATTTTTTAATGTCATCGGCAATGGTAGGACCTACTTTCTGGGAACTCATGATCTCATACTCCATGCCCATGTTCTGCAACCCCTCCTCAAGTTTGCCTTCCACCTGCTGGTCGGCATCTTCGATATCGCTGTCTATCATATAACTGGTGGTTACCTTCACCTGGTTATCCTCTCCAAAGGTTTTCACCTCAGGAGCCATATTCACTCCATCATCTGTAACAAATACATTGGTCAATGCATTCCTAACGTCACCTGTGGACACGCTTTCATCAAAACGGACGGTAAAATCTACCCCATAGGCCAGGCCTCGCACCATAAATGAACCGATCCCCAATAAAATGATGATCCCAGAGATCATGTAATACATTTTACGTTTGGTAACGAATTTCATATTTACATTCTGGAACGCATTTTCGGTAGCTTTGGTAGCCACGGTAATTTTTTTCTTATTGTTCAACCTCCATTCAAAGATCAGCCTGGTTATGAATATGGCTGAGAAGAGAGAGGTCACAATACCGATAACTAATGTTTTGGCAAAACCTTCCACCGGCCCGGTACCGAAGAACCAAAGGATAATACCGGTAAGCAGGGTGGTAACGTTGGCATCGATAATGGAAGAATAGGCATTCTTGTAACCATCTGCAATTGCTAGTCTTGCCCCCTTTCCTGCCCGCAATTCTTCACGGATACGTTCGTAGATCAGTACGTTGGCATCTACCGAAATACCAATGGTCAATACGATACCGGCAATACCGGGCAAGGTCAGGGCAATGTTGGTAGAAGCGAGGACCCCCATGATAAAGAAGA
>CAZBIF010000080.1:3784-4744 GCA_964492055.1 uncultured Flavobacteriales bacterium | reverse complement strand
CAATACCAGCTTTACCATAATAAAATATCATGTAAACCAATACAATGATGAGGGCGATCAGGAATGAGTTCAGGCCTGAGTTGATGGCTTCCTGCCCGAGCGATGGCCCCACTACAGCTTCCTCTACGATCTTGGCGGGAGCAGGCAGCTTCCCGGCCTTTAAAATATTGGCGATCAACTTGGCTTCCTCAATGGTGAAGTCCCCTTCAATGGAGGATATACCTCCAGGTATTTCCCCGTTTACGTTGGGAAAGGAATACACATAGTTATCCAGGACAATGGCAATGCTTTTCCCTATGTTATCACCGGTTAGACGCTTCCAAGTTTTGGCCCCAAGGGCATTCATTTTCATGGTGATCTCCGGTCTTCCGCCAAACTGACCGAAATCCTGGAAAGCATCCGTGATCACATCGCCTTCAAGAGGTGCCTTACCATCGCGGCTGGTAACCTTTATGGCAATCAGTTGCAGGAATTTTTCGTTCTCATCAAAAGGTTTGGCTGTCCATAACAATCGCAAGTCATTTGGGAATATTTCCTGAATCTCCGGACGGTTGAGGTACTCATTCACCTTGCCGGTATCTTTGATGGCCACTATACCTACTACCGGACCTTCACCTGCAGTATAACTTCCCTGCTCATTCTGGTAAATGGAAGGTGACATTACCGCGAAAAGGGGATTGGTTTTGGCAAATTCTTCGAAGCTCTGATTGGCCAGGGCAGTTGAATCACCTCCTGTGGTATCGGCCTCTTCTGTCAATTGATCCATTAAAGAAGACTCATCTTCTGCCTGGGAGGCAGTATCTCCTGCCGCCAAAGCAGCAGTATCTACCCCAGTAACGGTATCTTCTACGTCAGCAGCCTCTTTTAGCAGTTCATTGTCGATGTTCTCTTCTGCGGTTTTTGTTTGCTGCACTGAATCTTTAACCTCGACAGTATCGGCAACTTCCTCTCCCCCTAACA
>CAZBIF010000080.1:1320-3774 GCA_964492055.1 uncultured Flavobacteriales bacterium | reverse complement strand
CAGCTTTTCATTGGCCTGGGCCAGATAAGGATAGACTTGAGGATTCTCATAGGTTTCCCAAAATTCCAGTTTGGCAGTTCCTTGTAATAACTGTCTTACCCGTTCTTTATTCTTCACCCCCGGCAGTTCCACCAGAATACGGTCTGAAGCCTCCAGTTTCTGAATATTAGGCTGGGCTACGCCAAAGAGGTTCACCCGTGTCCGCAATACTTCGAAGGTACGATCAAATGCTGCATCGGTCTCACTGCGTAAAAATTCCAATACTTCTTCATTGGAAGCGTTTCGATCGATCTTGTCTTTGTTCTCCAGGGTATAGAATACACTGCTGAGCATACGGTCACCCGCCACTTCGTTCCAGGCTTCCCCAAACAGGTTAACAAAATTTTCCTGGCTTTCCCTCTGCATTTCCTTTGCACGGGCAATGGCCTGATTGAAATCTTCATCCTCACTATAGGAAGAAAGGGCACGGATCACCTCCGCTACCGATACTTCCAGGGTTACGTTCATTCCCCCCTTTAGATCGAGGCCCAGGTTCAATACATTCTTTTTTACTTCATTATATGTAAAGCCAAAAAGAGGATAGACTTCCACACTTCCCATGGAGTCGAGAAATTGCTCCTCCATCTCAATTGATCCATTGGCAAATTCTTCGGCATCGTTCTCCACACTCTGGGCTACCCACGTAAATGATAATTGATACAGGCAAGCTAAGCTTAACAAGATGATGAAGGTCCAGATTAGTCCCTTATTCTGCATGATAAAAGTTAAAAGTTATAGGTATTTTTTTGAAGCGTGCAAATATAGAATTTCCCAATTGATTTATCAATTTGATTTTTTGCAGGATAGACGATTGATTAAACTGTACTTTCTTCAGCGAATCTATCATATTGACAACGATTACGTTAATTTTACGTCTCTATACTATAGGAATGCGAACTGTATCTTTCATATTCATTTTGTTTTTATCTGCCTCAGCCGCATGGGCCCAATACGAGTATGACCGAATTGACGATGTCCCGGTGTTTTATAATGGCGTACAATTGTCAGCGCCTTTTCAGGGAGGCTTCAATGCCCCTCAATTTAATCAAATCGATCTCAATGTAGATGGGATCATGGACCTCATCGTAGCAGACCGGGATGCCAACTTATGGTCGCCCTATATAAATAAAGGGATACCAGGTAGTGTGAGCTACCGGTATGCCCCAGAGTATCTTTCGGTATTACCTTCCTTTGATAAAATGGTTTTAACCGCCGATATGGATTGCGATGGGGTTTGGGATATCATTACAGGTGACAATCCCATGGATTTTTATTTTGGTGCCATAAGCAATAAGCGTCTGGAATTTAATGGCCGTAGGCGTATCCGTTATTACGACGCTTACAATAACTATTACAATCTCTTTACCGCTACCGGTTTTAAATCTGATTTTGCCGATGTGGATAATGATGGCGATATGGATCATCTTACCTTCAACCCCGGAGGCACTCAGGTGTGGTTTCAGCGAAATGTTTCTGTAGAAAACAAGGGAGTGTGCAGTACGCATTTCGTAAATCGGGGAAGATGCTATGGAAAGTTTTTCTCTTATGGTTTGTTTCCTACAGATACTACCGATCCCACCACCATTGTAGTGCTTGATTCCTGTTTTTTTAAAGATGATGACTATCCTGAAATAACCAAAAAAGACCCCATCCGGCATCTGGAAAAAACAGAGGTGAGGGAGAAAGGAGGTGGCAGACACGGCGCTTCTGCGTTGACTACAGTGAACCTGGACGGCAATGACCAACTTGATCTGATCATCAGTGATGTTTTTAATAAACATTTGATCGCTTTAAAAAACAGCGATACCCTTAGCGGCACTGATTATGCCTTTTATGTGGATAAAGACACCCTTTTTCCCTCTTATGATCAGCCCGTAGAAATGACTTTTCCTACTCCTTATATTTTAGACATAAACAATGACGGTAAGAAAGACATGGTGGTCTCTACTAGTGAAATTGGTCTGAACGCCAACATACCTGCACGTAACAATGTACTGCTTTATAAAAATATTGCCAATCAGGGCAGTTATTTCCAGTTTGAAAAGAACAATTTTTTACAGGAGGAGGTGATTGATTTTGGGAAAGGAGCGCATCCCCGCTTCTTCGATTACAACGGGGACGGATTACAGGATATAATTTGTGGCAATTACGGCTATTATCAGACCGGGCAGTCCACTCTGCTAGGGCAATTGGCACTATTTGTCAATACAGGCACTGCGACCAAACCCGCTTTCGAATTGGCAGACACCAATTTTGCCAATATACCTACATATAAATTGAACCTGAATCAAAATACTACTACTTTCAATATCGTCCCAGCTTTTGCGGATCTGGATGGGGATGGCGACAAGGATATGCTACTGGGTGACGAAACCGGTTTTATGCACTATTTTGAGAATACGGCTGCCTCAGGAG
>CAZBIF010000080.1:0-1310 GCA_964492055.1 uncultured Flavobacteriales bacterium | reverse complement strand
TTGGTCATGCAGCCCCCGCCTTCATCGATTACAATGGCGACAGTTTAATTGACCTGTTTTCCGGCTCTTCCAATGGTTCTTTTCATTACTACCAGAATTTAGGCACTGCTACCAATCCTATATTTAACCTGCAAGTTGAAAATATTATAGAATTAACCACTAATGCGACTGCTACCCGTTTGCGCTTTGAGCTGGAAGGCAACCCTGACCTCTCTTATTTCACCCTAGGGCAGGAAGTGGATGTGAACAATGCCCGGGACGGGGATAATAACAATATTCATACAATTTATAAAATTGATACGGTCAAGCGACACCTCTTCATGAGCCGATACGGGAGGGTTGACAGCAGTTTTACCACTACCGAAATGAACACCAGAGCAACTATTGATTACAGCCAATATAATTTTGGGAAAATTTTCCTGCCACTGATGAACGGAAGCAATACTTCCACCCCGTTTTTATATTACGATCCCGGGAAAAAATTAAACCTGATCATCGGCTCTTCAGAGGGGCATAATCATTTTTTCAAAGATATTTTAAACCAGCCTGATAGCTTTCCATTATACGATGATCATTATGTGGGCAAAGATTTCGGCAACTACACTTCCATCGGTGGCGCAGACATCAATGGGGATAATCGCACGGATCTGGCGATAGGCAACATTGCCGGTGGGTTTTCCCTTTATTTTGCCAAGTCCGATAAGGATACTACCGAACAGACACCAAAAGTGTATACCGAACTTACCCTATTCCCCAACCCGGGTAAATACGAATTTTTCCTACAGCTTCCGGAATCCCTGATCAATGCAAATTTGAGAATTTACGATTACAAAGGCAGTTTGATCTTCGAAGAACAGATTACAAGTAATACTTATCATTTCAGGAAATTGATTTCTCCCGGCTTATACATAGTAGCCGTAGAAGGGGCTGATGAAGAGCATCATCTCAAATGGATATCCAGACCATAAAAAAAGGCAGCCTCAGGCTGCCTTTAAATTAATTCAATCTACCTTTAAAAGAGATCCATATTATCCAGTACGTCCATTACCGAACGTACCGCTTTAGCGGATTCTTTCAACAATCCTTTTTCATCTTCATTCAGATCCAGCTCGATGATCTTTTCAATGCCATTTTTTCCTAATACTACCGGCACTCCAAGATAAATATCTTCCATGCCATATTCTCCCTTCAGTAAAGCACAAACAGGGAATATGCGACGCTGATCCCGAACAATGGCTTCTACCATCTGGGCCGCTGCTGCTCCGGGGGCATACCAGGCTGAGGTCCCCATCAGGTTCACCAGCTCACCG
>CAZBIF010000079.1:11736-12358 GCA_964492055.1 uncultured Flavobacteriales bacterium | reverse complement strand
ATGGCGGGCAATAATGGCCGAAAAGGCTGCTTTCGGCTCTCATTGGAACTGATACTCAGAGAACCCAAACTATTGCCGTGATAGGCACCTTCGAAAGCGATTATTTCCGTTCTACCCGTTGTTCGGCGTGCGAGTTTTATAGCCGCTTCATTGGCTTCTGTGCCGGAGTTAACAAAATAGTAAGTGTTTAGGGATGAGGGAAATATGGTAGGCAACAGAGCGGCTAATTCTTGCTGGGGTTTTTGGAAGAATTCCCCGTATACCATCACAGCTGGTTTTTTATAGCATTTAGAATGCGCGGATGGCTATGGCCCAACTGACTGACAGCGATTCCGGAAATAAAATCCAGATAGGCTTTTCCCTCTTTGTCAAATATATATGAACCTTCGGCGCGCTCTACTTCTATTCCAAAAGGGTAGGGGCTGGTCTGCGCCAGGCCGAAGTCTAGAAAGGTAGGCATATAGCAAAAATAGGGGATAAAATCATCCTTGGTTTACCAGGGATGAACTCATTGTTCTTCTACCGGTTCAGCTTGCTTAAACCTGCCTTTGCCTGGTTTTTCGCGTTCTTCCAGCAGTTCCTTACGCAGGTCATGGTATTCTTCTTTATCCTTGATCATGCG
>CAZBIF010000079.1:0-11726 GCA_964492055.1 uncultured Flavobacteriales bacterium | reverse complement strand
TTTTTTTCTGCCTGGTAGAATTTCAGGGTCTTAACTGCGCCCATCTGGGCAATCATATTTTGTTGAAATTCCCGTTCTTTATCCAGCATATCCATTTGCCGGTTAATTTGAGCCTGAAGGATCTCACTGGCTTCACCTTCGGTCATTTCATCCCCAGACCCTTCACCTAATTTTGTCCGTATTTCTTGCCGGTTTTCTATTCTTTCCTGGCGTAAAGCTATTTTTGACTCAGTATAATCATCGTAAAGGTCTTCAAATTTCCCCTGCTGTCCTTCTTCCAGCTCAAGCTGCTCAAGCAAATATTCCTTTTTCAATTTTTCAATCAATTCCCGTTTACGTTCCTGATCCATTTGTGCATATGCCGGCAGAGCCAGGGCTACCAGAACAAATGTAAAAATGTTGATAATGTTGTTTTTCATAGGTTTGGGTTAAATTTCCATTTCAATTAATTCTTCAATATATCCCTCATCTTCCAGGTAGTCCATTAGTACTTCCTGATGGATTAAGTCTGCTTTCGGATTTAAATCAACTTGTTGTATAATCTGTTCATCAAGTTCATTGAACAGGCTTTGCTCTTCAGAAAGATAACTTACCAGCATTTCATCACTAACTGATGGTTCAGGTAAATTATATATACTTTCCCAGGCCACATAAAAGGCGAGGCCAAAGACCAAAAATGCAGGTAGGGTAAAGCGAAGTTGTAAATTGTAGGCAAGCCGGTCAAACCAGCTTACTTTTTCTTCATTGGAACAAATTTCCAACTGCAGTTTGTGGGCAAAAGCTTCAAAATAATTCACCGGAGTTTTGAAAGGTTTATGCTTTTTAAAGCTCTTCACAAATTTTTTTGCAGCTGGATCCATTTCCATATTGCTTTGATGCATAATAAGTCTAAAGGTTTAAGCAGAAGTTAACTGCTCGGCAATTTTTTTTGTTGCATGATGGTAGCTTGCCTTCAAAGAACCTTCGCTCCCTCCAATTATGGCCGCAATTTCACTATATTTTAATTCATCAAAATATTTCAAATTAAATACAATGCGTTGTCTTTCAGGAAGGGCGTCTATAGCTAGTAATAAGCGCTGATATTCTTGATCCCCATCGAAATAAGGGTCATTTGTTAAATGTTTCAAAGCCTTAAGATCATCTTCCTCACCCCTAATTTCTCTCTTTCGCTTACGCTGAAATTGCAAAGCTTCATTGATCGCAATGCGGTACATCCAGGTCATTAGTTGAGAATGAGCTTTGAATTTTGGTAATGATTGCCAGATTTTAATAAAGGTTTCCTGGAGCACATCGTCCGCATCTGCATGGTTTAATACAATGTGACGTATAGGCCAGTATAGCTTCTCAGAATACTTACGGACTATCAGGTTGAAGGCATAATGTTTTTTGCCTTCTACAAAATACATTTTTAATAATTCGCGCTCTTGCATGCTGTAGGTTTAGAGCGAGACGAGACTAGCGTAGGAGCTTACGCGCTTTTTTCAAAATATCTTCACTGCTGAGTCCATACTTTTTTAACAGTTCTTCCGGTTTGCCACTTTCCCCGAAGCGATCTTCCACAGCGATCATATCCATCTTACAGGGATATTCAGTGGATAGTAATTGAGCTATGCTGTCCCCCAAACCACCATTGCGCTGATGTTCTTCCGCTGTCAGGATCAATCCTGTCTTTCTGGCCGATTTTAGAACAGCCTCCCTATCCAATGGTTTGATTGTATGAATATTGATCACTTCCACGCTATACCCTTCTTCTTCCAGCTTTTCTGCTGCCTGCAGCGACTCCCAGACGCAATGGCCGGTGGCAATGAGGGTAAGGTCACTACCTTCCTGAAAAGTGATCGCTTTGCCAATTTCAAATTCCTGTTCTGCATCGGTAAATACCGGCCACTTCGGCCTTCCGAAACGCAGGTATACCGGACCTTCGTATTCTGCAATAGCTTTGGTGGCTGCTTTGGTCTGATTATAATCGCAGGGGTTGATCACGGTCATGCCGGGCAACATCTTCATCATCCCGATATCCTCCAGGATCTGATGGGTAGCCCCATCTTCGCCTAGAGTTAAGCCTGCATGGGAGGCACATATTTTTACATTTTTACCGCTGTAAGCAATGGACTGGCGTATCTGATCATAAACCCGGCCGGTAGAGAAATTGGCAAAAGTGCCGGTGAATGGGATCTTCCCTCCAATGGTCAGTCCGGCGGCCAGGCCCATCATATTGGCCTCCGCTATACCGGTTTGGAAAAACCGTTCGGGATAAGCCTCCTGAAAAGCATCCATTTTCAACGAACCGGTGAGGTCGGCACAGAGGGCTACCACCTCTGGATTTTCTTTTCCCAGTTCCAGTAATCCGTCCCCGAAACCGGAGCGGGTGTCTTTTTTTTCGGTATAGGTATATTTCGGCATAATTATAATTTCACTTGGGTATTCTGGCCTGAAATGATTTTAAAGGATTCTTCAATGGTGTAAATACTTTGCCTGGCATTGATCGAACGGAAAACCAGCCGGTAATTACCCGGTTGCAATACGATGGTTTCGCGGGTTGAGGCTTCAGAAAGATTGCGTACCCACTCCAGTTGATCGCCTTTTTCCTGGAAAATAGAGCCATAACCTTTAGCGGAACTGCTCACAGTTACGATACCTGCTTGTGGAATCTCCACCGTCGTAGTACGACTTTGGGCTATATTCACATCTTCGATCAATGTGCGTGGTAAGGTGAGGATCTCCAGATCATACAAACCAGTGATATAACGATGCTTTTGAGCAAAATCCTGTACTACCAAAATTTCATTTTTATCTTTTTTTCGCACCAGCGCTTTCAGGTCCTGATATTCATTATATCCGTTCATTTTTAACTCCAGGTCTCCCTGGGGGGCATCTACGGCTATAATGGTGTGTTTGCCGGCAGTTAGTTCAATCCCCTTTTTTTCCACCGGTGGGATGGTATGGACAACCAGATCATAAGAGCCTAAAGGATCAATGGGAATGGTATCCGGATTACCGCGGCTATTCATGGTGTGAATGAAATTATAGCGGATCTGCTTACTGAATGCGTCGTAGAAAGTTATGGCTACATTGGTTTCAGTAGGTTTATGAAGTTCATCCAGCAGATTGACCTGGGCAGTGGTGTTATTGAGGGCCTGAGAAATAACGATGCCGAGAACTTCCTTAAATGTTTCTTCATTTTTAGCATCATAAAAGTTTCCTACACATTTAAACGCATCCATGATCTCCGGTTCAAGTCCCAGACCGATGACAAAGGGCTTAAGGATGATGCCTTTTTTCTGTAAAGCCAGAGAAACGGCACAGGGGTCACCATCGCATTCTTCTATGCCATCCGTGATGAGGATGATCACATTGCGACAATCGGAACAATCCGGAAAATCATAAGCTGCCTGCTCAAGGGAATAGGCGATCAGCGTGGTTCCCCGGGGGCGTATACTGCGTAATTTATCTTTGATAGCCTCATGATTTGACTTTGAAAAACCTACTTCCAGCTTGGTATCCTTGCAATTGCGATCGCCGGGGGTTACACTATTTTGATGGCCGTACGCCCGCAAGGCCAATTCAACATTATCCACACCTTTCAGACTGTCCACCAGATTACGTAGGAGACGAGTGGCAATTTGCATTTTCTGACCGTTCTCCCATCGGGCATACATGCTCTGCGAACCATCAAGCACAAATAAAATGCGGGTTGTTTGAGGCTGATCCTGAGAGGCAAGTGGAGTAACCCCAAGGCTGAATAATATTAAGAAGAACCAGAGCGATCTCATGGAGGAAAGTTTAATAGATGATCCTGCTTTTTCAAGAATCATACCTTTAATAGTCGCCCAAGGTTTCTTCCAGTTGGTTAAGGGCTTTGCTGGTTTGTTCATCATCTGGCGCCACCCCATGCCATTTATGGGTTCCCATCATATAATCCACCCCTTGTCCCATCTCGGTTTGCATTAAGATGATGATGGGTTTTCCGTTTCCGCATAGGGATTTGGCATCTTTCATAGTGGCTAAGATTGATTCCATCTCGTTACCATCCATTTCAAGCACCTTCCAGCCAAAAGCTTCCCACTTTCCCCGGAGGTTGCCGAGGTCCATTACATTCTCTACATCCCCGTCTATTTGCCGGTTATTGCAATCCACTGTAGCGATTAAATTGTCTATTCTGTGATGGGCGGCGAACATGGCTGCTTCCCAGATCTGCCCTTCCTGCAATTCACCGTCCCCGTGCAGGGTATAAATCAGGCGGGTGTCCTTATTTAATTTTTTGCTTAAAGCAGCTCCAAGGGCTACAGAAAGGCCCTGCCCTAGCGATCCACTGGCGACGCGAACCCCTGGCAGCCCTTCATGGGTGGTGGGGTGGCCTTGCAGTCGTGAATCTATTTTGCGAAAAGTAGCAAGTTCCTTGGTAGGGAAATAACCTGCACGAGCCAGTACACTGTACCACACCGGGGAAATGTGTCCATTGGAGAGAAAGAAGAGGTCTTCATCCCGCCCATCCATGGAAAAATCGGTGCTGTGCTCCATGATCCGAAAATAGAGGGCAGTAAAGAAATCAGCGCATCCCAGGCCGGAAGCTGCCCCGTGTACCATACGGACTATGTCCCTTCTAACCTGTGTAGCGATTTTCTTTAGTTCGGGTACATCTTTCATTGGGGCTGGCTTTGGCAGCCAAAAATAAGGCTATCTAAAGCAAACTGAAAGGGTGTTGATAAAATATTGAAAGATGAATCCCCTATGCAATTGACTGCCAAAGAATGAATAAATTTGCCGCCCTTAAAAAAACTGCGACTATGGGATTGAAATGTGGAATTGTGGGATTGCCGAATGTGGGAAAGTCGACTTTATTTAACTGCCTAAGTAACGCCAAGGCGCAATCGGCAAATTTTCCCTTTTGTACCATAGAGCCCAATATTGGGGTCATTACGGTGCCTGATACCCGCTTGAATCAACTTGCAGATTTGGTAAAGCCGGAAAATGTAGTTCCCACTACCATAGATATAGTGGATATAGCCGGCCTGGTAAAGGGCGCTTCCAAAGGGGAAGGCCTGGGCAATCAATTCCTTGGAAATATCCGCGAGACGGATGCCATTATCCATGTGCTGCGCTGCTTCGCCAATGAAAATGTGGTACACGTGGATGGCTCTGTAAACCCGGTACGGGATAAAGAGACCATAGACTACGAACTGATCCTGAAAGATCTGGAGGCCGTGGAAAAAAAACTTGAAAAGGTAGGCCGGGCTGCCAAAACCGGGGATAAAGAGGCGCGCAAAGCACAGGAATTGTTGCAGCAGTATAAAAAACACTTTGAAGACGGTAAACCGGCCCGCACCATACCCCTTGATGAAGAACAACGGCAGGTAGTGAGTGACCTCCACCTGCTAACCGCCAAACCGGTTTTGTATGTGTGTAATGTGGATGAAGCTTCCCTACAGGAAGATAACGAATACGTGAAGGCTGTAAAGGAAGCGGTGAAGAATGAAGAGGCAGAGGTACTGAAGGTAGCCGCCGGTCTGGAAGCCGATATTGCCGAACTCGAAAGTGCAGAAGAGCGGCAATTGTTCCTGGAAGATGCCGGACTGGAAGAACCGGGAGTGAATCGCCTGATCCGGGCGGCTTATCGTTTGCTGAATTTACAAACGTATTTTACCGCAGGAAAAAAGGAAGTACGCGCCTGGACCATCAGGCGGGGAATGACAGCTCCTCAGGCCGCCGGCGTGATCCATACGGATTTTGAAAAAGGGTTTATCAAGGCAGAGGTCATCAAATTTGATGACTTTACCCGCCTGGGTTCAGAGCAGGCGGTAAAAGAAGCCGGTAAAATGAGCATGGAAGGCAAGGAGTACGTAGTGAAAGATGCTGATGTAATGCATTTTAAGTTTAATGTCTGATCATTCCTCTTTTTTTCTTAAAAATAGCGCATATATCACAGGCCTGCTGTGAGTATGATCTTCCATCATAGTGATGGCTTGCAAAGACGGATGCTCCTTTAACATTTGCAGGGAAACCTGAAAATCAAATGGGGCATGCCAGTTCTCCCAGATAACTACATCACCGGTTTTTAACTCTTTTAACCCTTCTGGATATAGAAACAAACGATTTTTTGAAAAAGGATCAATACCGGTAACTTCAGCCAGGTAATTATCCGAAAAAATAAGGCGCCGGTTCTGCAAGTTATGTTTTTCCAAATATTCACCAATCTTCTGTGCCATTTGCTGAGGTGGAGTAAGCATCAGGTCTTTCTCCCATTCCACTGCGGCCGGGTTGGAGGTAAAGGGAAAAACAAAAAGATAAATCAGGAAGGTAGCTTGAAATGCGCGCCGGTATTTTTTTATCTTAATCATTTCCGCAGCAAAATTGAATCCATACAGGCAGGTGATAGCCATTAAGGGAGTGACGGCGGCAAATACCCTTTTTAAGCCCATGGAATTAAATATCCCCAAATACCAGAAAAGGGTATGGGTAACAAAAAAGCACAGAAAAGTGAATAGTATGAGTATATTGAATTCCTTTTTGGTTTTAGGGAAATGAAAAATCCCTGATAGTATACCGGCACCGAAAAGGATAGTAGCCGGTATACCCATGATATACAGGAGTTTTTCGGTAAAGTGGAGCAATTCCCCTGAACCATAAGGTGAACTTAGGTTAGAATAAGGGATTTTGGTAAATACCCAGGCAAAACCATAATCGAATGCCAAATAACCCAGTAGGGCAAAGAAGAGGTGGCCCGTAAGCAAACTAAGCAGAGAAATGTAGTGCCGCAAAATCATGAAATAAATGGCAAAACATCCTACAAATAACAATCCCTCAGAACGGATAAAGGGAGTAAAGGAGATCAGGATAGCGGCGGGCAGGTACTTTTTTCTCAGACATAAATAAATTGCCACGGTTAGCGTAACCGCACAGAGGGGTTCTGTAAAGCCACTAAAAGTGGTCTGAAATGAGAGGGGAAACATAAAATACAACCAGGCCACCAGCGAGTTATATTTCAACCCCAATTCACGGCAAATCAGATAGCTGAAAAGCATACTGCCCAAACTGCATAAAACATTAAAGACCTTTACGCCAGTAAAACCGAATTGAGCAAAGGGTGAGGCCAGGATGGTATAAACCGGTTTAGCCCAATGATCCAGAAAGAGCTGAGGGTGTTCAAAGGCATATCTGGCAAATTGATAATGGCTGACACTATCCGCTTCTGCACCGGTACCATCAAAATAAAAAACGATAAAAAATGATATAAAGGCAATGGGCAGGAGGGTGTACAAGCAAAAATTTGGCAGGGAACGGCTGGACATGGGGTATCGGCTAATCATTCACGCTTAAGCCCGAAAGCCAATCACACATATATCATCCAGCTGCTCGAGGTTGCCCTTCCACCCGTAAAAAGCTTTTTCCACCTGCTTTTTCTGCACATTGATCGGTTCGTCTTTGAGGGAAATCAATAACTCCTTGAAATGCAGTGAACGGAATTTTTTTCCCTGTTCACCTCCAAACTGATCTGCGTAACCATCACTAAATATATATATGGTATCACCTTTGGCAAGTACGGTCTCATGATTGGTAAATGGGGTGTGCCTCAGGTACTTACCTATGGGTTGCTTATCTGCTTTGTATTCTTCTACTTCTGAACCATTTTTCCTGATGATCCATAAGGGATTATTGGCGCCTGCATATTGCAATTTACCGGTTTTGGGATCATAGCAGCACATGGCGATGTCCATTCCGTCTTTTACTTCATCGCCACTGGATTTAAATTTCTCAAGTACTATCTCCAGGGTCTTATCAAGTATATCTGATGGTTTGCTTAGATGAAACTCACGTACAGAACGGTTGAGGGCGTTACTGCAGATCACGCTTACTATGGCCCCCGGCACACCATGGCCGGTACAATCTGCCGCGGCAAAGATCACCCTGTCTTCCAGGGCTTCCATCCAGTAAAAATCCCCTGCTACTATATCCTTTGGAACATAAAAGATAAAGCTATCTGGCAGGTACCTCCTGAAGGTAGGTAGGGGAGGGAGCATCGCATCTTGTATGCGCTTGGCATAAGTGATCGAGTCGGTGATCTCCCGATTTTTATCCGCCAGTTCCAGGTGCTGCGCCTGGATTTCATCCCGTTGTATTTCTGCCTCATCTTTCTGATGCTGAATGATCACCGCCTGCTTTCTTTGTTTCATGGCACTGCGGTAAACAATGATCAATAATAAGGCAATCAATACAGATACAATGGCGGCAGCGGCAGTAAATAATTTCTGATTTTCTAGTGATTTCAGGGTGCGCTTCCGGTTGGCTTCCAACTCTTCGAAATCCTTCTTGGCTTTTTCAATCTCGATCATCTGCCGGGTAAATTCCTTATTGCTTAAGAAAAGCAATCTTTCCTTGGCTTCAATTTCCCTTTGATTAGAATCGAGTTGCTCTTCCAAACGTTTTGCCTGGGCCTCTTCGCGTTTAATAGCCTCTTCAATGCGCTTTAAGTTTTCTTCCTTTTCCTCGAGTACCTGGGTTTTTTCATCAATGGATTGGTTCAATTTATTGACCTGCTCGTAGAGGTTCTCTACCTCCTTGCTCAGATTGAGGATTTTTTTAGTTTGTTCTTTATTTTGCTGTTGGGTAGTGTTCAGGTTTTGCCGCATCTCACGAACCTTTTTTTGCCATTCCTGCTCATCTTCCACCTCAGCCCCGGTCTTCAGTAGTACGTTATCCACAATCAGGTTACGGGTTTCAATATTGGCTACATTCACCTCATACTTCTGCTTGTTGTTATCAATGATGAAGTTGATCATGGTGGTGCTGTAGTCGTAGTTTTCTGTCACCAGCAATATGGGATTCTTGCCGATAGCTTCAAGCAGTTCCTTCGCCGAATAATTACTTTCATAGTTAGTATAAACCATGTCCATTTTGCGAATGTGCGACAAGTCTTCCAGGTAATATACTTTTTTCGGAACGTTCCCCGGCTGGAACTTTTCCTTGGTAGCTATTTTTGACATCTCTTTAGCGATTTCTTTATCCTTGATGATGCCCATTCGGAAAGTATCCTGTATGGCACCAACCGGCCAGCTTACCGTTCTGGTAAAGTTGTTAATAAAAAAGCTTTTGAATTTAGTACTTGTACCTACGAGCGAGTTTTGTCCCATAGTCTGATTCGAAGACGCTATAAAACAAAGCCATAGGATTAATAAGTTAATAATATAACGCAAAGTAGATGGTGCCAGATGTTTGTCAATAATAAGCATTAAAATGCAAACTGCCGTAAGAGGCGGTTTTTCACCTAGTAATTAAGTTCAAAAATCTGCAAGATTAAAGATTAACGGCAAATTAATTTTGCTTTTGGTCAACGTAAACTTGTTAAAAAACCCAAAGAATAGCGATCCTCTAGTTCCCGTTAAAAATGTTGAAATAGCTGTTGATAATTCTGCATTTTAAGAGGTCGGCCCTCCTTTCAATCTGGGTACTTTAGAACTTTCTAAACAGTTTCATGGCAGAAGAAGTACAATATACGGAAGACAACATTCGCTCCCTTGACTGGAAGGAGCATATCCGCATGCGGCCTGGAATGTACATCGGAAAACTGGGGGATGGTTCCGCCTATGATGATGGTATTTATGTTCTATTAAAGGAAGTGCTTGATAACTCCATCGATGAGTTTGTGATGGGCAATGGAAAAACCATTGAGATATCCATTAAAGATAAAACCGTGAAAGTGCGGGATTATGGCCGGGGCGTACCTCTGGGTAAAGTAGTGGATGTGGTATCCAAGATCAACACTGGCGGGAAGTACGATAGCAAAGCATTTAAGAAGTCTGTCGGTTTGAACGGGGTGGGAACAAAAGCAGTGAACGCCCTCAGCAACCATTTTCGAATTGAATCCGTGAGGGATGGTAAGATCAAAGCAGCTGAATTTGCAAGGGGAGAGTTGACCCTGGAAGAAAAGATTGAGGAATCCAGCAGGCGGAAGGGTACGAAGGTGATCTTTACTCCGGATGAAGCCATTTTTAATAATTTTCACTACCGCACGCAGCACATTGAACGTATGCTGTGGAACTATGTATACCTCAACCGCGGCCTCACCATTATTTTTAACGGTGAAAAATTCTATTCGGAGCGTGGATTATATGACCTGCTGGAGAAGAACATGTCAGATGAGCCGCTTTATCCTATCATCCACCTGGAGGATGAGGATATTGAAGTGGCCATCACCCATACCAACTCTTATGGAGAAGAATATTACTCTTTCGTAAACGGGCAACATACCACCCAGGGAGGTACCCATCAGGGCGCATTTCGGGAAGCTTATGTGAAAACTATACGCGAGCATTTTCAGAAGGACTATGATGCGGTTGATGTTCGGTCTTCCATAGTGGCAGCGGTTAGTGTAAAAGTAATGGAGCCGGTATTTGAATCCCAGACCAAAACCAAGCTGGGATCCAATGAGGTGGCTCCTGAAGGGCCTTCCATGCGGGCGTTTGTAAATGATTTCCTCAAAAAGCACCTGGATAATTTCCTGCATAAAAATCCGGAGGTAGCCGAAGCCCTGCAACGAAAAATACAACAGTCTGAGCGGGAACGCAAAGACCTGGCCGGGATCAAGAAACTGGCACGTAAACGGGCCAAAGAAGTAAGCCTGCACAATAAGAAATTGCGGGATTGCCGCATTCATTTCAATGATGGCAAAGAGAGCAAAGGTGATTCTACCCTTTTCATCACGGAAGGGGACTCTGCTTCCGGATCCATTACCAAGGTTCGTGATGTGAATACCCAGGCTGTTTTCAGCCTGAAGGGAAAGCCCCTGAATTCCTATGGACTTACCAAAAAGATAGTCTATGAAAATGAAGAATTCAATCTGCTGCAAGCGGCCCTGAATATTGAGGACGGACTGGATAACCTGAGGTACAACAAGGTGGTGCTGGCTACAGACGCTGATGTGGATGGTATGCACATACGCTTGTTGTTGATCACCTTCTTTTTACAGTTCTTTCCTGATCTGGTAAAAAACGGACATTTGTATGTATTGGCCACACCCTTATTCAGGGTACGGGATAAAAAAGATACCTTTTATTGCTATTCTGAGCAGGAAAAGCAGGAAGCGCTGCAAAAATTGAAAGGTAAGCCCGAGATCACCCGATTTAAAGGACTGGGCGAAATATCCCCTGATGAATTCCGGCATTTTATCGGTGAAGATATGCGCCTGGAGCCGGTAGTGATCGGAAAGGAATCAGTGAATGAACTGCTGAAATTCTACATGGGTAAAAATACCCCCGACCGTCAGGAGTTTATCATTGAGAACCTGAAGGTGGAGCAGGATATTGTAGAAGGGGCGGCAGCCTGATAGAAAGCTATGTCAGAGGATAAAGAAGAAAACAAAGGAGAGCGGGAAGAATTTCAGCCGGAAGATTCCAATGAGTCGGCAGGCCTGGAAAATGTCATACAGGTATCGGGCATGTATAACGAATGGTTTCTCGACTATGCATCCTATGTGATCCTTGAGCGGGCCGTGCCGCACGTGAATGACGGCCTGAAACCGGTACAGCGCAGGATATTGCATTCCCTGAAAGAAATGGACGACGGCCGCTACCACAAAGTGGCCAATGTGATCGGGAATACCATGAAATACCATCCCCACGGGGATGCCTCCATCGGGGATGCCATGGTGCAATTGGGGCAAAAAGAGCTCTTACTGGATACCCAGGGAAACTGGGGCAATATTCTCACCGGTGACCGGGCAGCAGCCCCCC
>CAZBIF010000078.1:9115-12495 GCA_964492055.1 uncultured Flavobacteriales bacterium | reverse complement strand
ACTGGGTACCGTGCAGGAAGATGACCGCCTGGTTTACCACGATCCGGATCATCCGCAGCGCAACGCCGGTGCCGGGGTTACGGAAGATGAAAAATACCTGATCATCTCGGCTTCTGAATCCACCCATGGGAATAGCCTGAAGATACAGTCCCTGGAAAATCCCAACGGCCTGGTTACGCTGGTGGATGACTTTGAAACGGAAAATCATGTAATAGATCACCTGGGCGACGGTAAGTTCCTGATCATGACCAATTATGAAGCTCCCAATAACAAACTGGTGATCGCGGATATCAAAAAACCCGCTCAGGGGCAATGGACCGACCTGATACCTGAGAAAGACTATGTGCTGAGCGAGGTGACCCTGGCCGGGGATAAGATCATTGCCAATTACATGAAAAACGTGCAGAGCAAGCTGGAGGTTTATGATATGAAAGGCAAGCAGCAGCACGACATTGAATTACCCGGCATCGGCATTGCCAGTTTCAGCGGTGACAAAAGGGAAAATACCGCTTTCTATTCTTTCTCCTCCTACATTTATCCTACTACCATCTTCAAATACGATGTAAAGCAAAACACTTCCGAAGAATATTTCAAACCGGAAACCAAATTCAAGAGTGAGGATTATACCACCAGACAGGTATTCTTTAAGAGCAAGGATGGTACGGAGGTGCCCATGTTCATTACCCACAAAAAAGGCTTGCAACTGGATGGCAGTAATCCTACCTTCCTATATGGATACGGTGGTTTCAACATCAGCATCACCCCGCGTTTCTCTACGGTAAATACCGTTTTTCTGGAGCAGGGAGGTATTTATGCAGTGGTCAATCTGCGAGGTGGTTCGGAGTTCGGGGAAGACTGGCACAAAGCCGGCTGGCGCCTGAACAAGCAAAATGTATTTGACGATTTCATAGCCGCTGCCGAGTTTTTGATCGACAGCAATTACACCTCTTCTGAAAAACTGGCGATTCATGGCCGTTCTAATGGCGGATTACTTGCCGGAGCGGTAATGACCCAGCGACCTGACCTGATGAAAGTCTCCCTGCCGGGGGTAGGTGTACTTGACATGCTGCGGTACCATAAATTTACCATTGGCTGGGCCTGGGCCGGGGAATACGGCAGCAGCGAACAGGATGAGGAGAATTTTAAGAACTTGTACGGCTATTCTCCCCTGCACAACATAAAAGCAGGAGTTGAGTACCCGGCCACTTTGGTGACTACCGCTGATCACGACGACCGGGTGGTACCGGCCCACAGTTTTAAGTTCATTTCCGAACTGCAGGATAAACAAGCTGGCGACAACCCTGTTTTAATCCGCATTGATGTGGATGCAGGTCACGGGGCCGGAAAGCCTACCTCTAAAACCATAGAAGAATGGGCTGATGTGTGGAGTTTTGTACTGTGGAACCTGGATGCTGAGATCAATTTTGAATCAACAACTAATGAAGATAAAGATGAAAAGGAAAGTTAAATTCGTCTGGGTCATGGTGGCAAGCCTGACCATGGCCTCTTGTGCCAATGAGATAAATGCCGATGAACGCAATGCCGATCCGGCCATGGCGGAACATGATGATTGGGAAGATAAGGATGGTGACGGCATCAACGACAAAGGCAACGAAGTGATCAATGACGTAAAGGAAGCCGGTAAGGATGTTGGTGAAGCCGTTTCTGGCGCTGCCAAAGACGTGAAAGAGGCCGTAAAAGGCACTACCCCGGAGCAGGATGCTGCCGAGGAGCGGGCCGAAGCCAGGGCGGATGCCGCCGAGGAAGCAAAAGAAAGAGCCGAAGACCGCCGCGAGGGAGATCGTTAACGATCCCCTATCGCTTTCTGGGCCTTCCCGATTTTTTCATGCAGGCCTGAGGAAACCTTTACCAGGGGAAGCCGCAAGTTATCTTCACAGATACCCATTTGCTGCAGGGCCGATTTTACGCCGGCAGGATTGCCTTCTGCAAATAATAAAGGAATGTAATCGTATAAGCGGTAATGCAGCTCTTTGCCTTTTTCCAAATCCCCCTTCAGGGCAGCCCGCACCATGTCGGAGTAAATTTTGGGATACGCATTGGCCACCACAGAGATCACCCCTACTCCCCCGCAAGTGATCATGGGATAAGTAAGGGCATCTTCCCCGGATATCACCATAAAATCTTTTGGTTTGTCCTTGATGATCTGCATCACCTGGATCATATCCGCCGAAGCCTCCTTGATGGCCACGATATTCTCAAAGTCACGGGCCAGACGTAAGGTAGTGGCAGCAGTAAGGTTCGAAGCTGTACGGCCGGGCACATTGTACAATATAATGGGTAGCGGGCTTTTTTCCGCCAGGGATTTATAATGCTGATAAATTCCTTCCTGGGAAGGTTTGTTATAATACGGACTGGCCGACAACAAGGCGCTTACTCCTTCGGTATCTATTTCCTGCAACTCCTCCAGCAAAGCCTGGGTGTTATTTCCCCCCCAGCCATATACCAGGGTGCTGCGACCGGCATTAACCTTTTTCACATGGGCCAGCACCTGCTTTTTTTCTTCCCTGCTGAGGGTGGCAGCCTCACCGGTGGTACCCAGTACCACCAGGTATTCCACTCCCCCATCAATCACATGGTTCACTAATTTTTCCAACCCATCAAAATCGATGGACAGATCAGATTTGAAAGGAGTGACCAATGCCACCCCGGTTCCTTGTAATGCTTTCATATCAATTTAACATGTTTAAATATTTCACTATCTGTTCAATAAGGTAGTTAAGGTCGTCACTGTCAGACTGTATGCCAAAGTCACACACTTTTGCCCGGTATCCATCGCTTCTTCCTACTTTGAATTCCGCATTGGACAAGGTGGCAATGTGCTTCAGCGGAAAGACGTTGCGGAGGTTGAGGTCCAATAGCAAATGATAGGGTGCGGCCAGTTCCTTTACCAGCATGCCCTTCTTTGTTACCCGGTACATATTCAGATCATTCTTATACAACACTTTCACACCTTCCAGTTGCAAAGGTGCTTCTTCTTTTTTTAATTTTTTATCGAAGAAGGTGATGTAGTCAGTAGAAATTTTAAACTCCTTCAGCTTTTTTGTCAGCACAGCAATGCTCTTTTGATTTTCTTCAGAATAATTATAAAGCACCAGGGCAGATTCGATCTGCTGTAAATTGCGGCTGACTACCTTCCGCTTTTTCTTTTCCGCCCGCTTCTCTAAAAAATAATTCCGTAAACCACTCACTTTACTTGAGAATTAATTCCTCTACGAGTTCTTTCCCCGCAGACTCATTGAGTTTTTTGATCAGTTTCTGCCTGGCATAGCTTAATTCCTGCCGCAGCGGTGCCGAATCCAGGTGGATGAATAGTTTTTTCTGCCGGAAATAGATCTCAGTAGTATGTTTGGCGATCATGG
>CAZBIF010000078.1:3412-9105 GCA_964492055.1 uncultured Flavobacteriales bacterium | reverse complement strand
GGGCCCTACCAGCTCTTCCCATTTTTTGATCAGGTCTATTTCGTCGATCTTGTCGCCCAGGCCGTAAGCACGCAGCATACGGTTGATCAATACTTTTAATGGCTTCTCCCCTTCCCTCATGCTTTTTCCAGATTTCCGTTCCTGATTATATAATACTTAAAATCAGCCCCTAATTTATTAAATAAAGCAGGTAAACGATCGGTGCTGGTATCCGTAATAAATACCTGCCCGAACCAGTCTTTCTGAATAGTCTGCATCAAGCTGCTGATCCTGTGGTCGTCCAGTTTATCGTAAATATCGTCCAGCAACAAAATGGGGGTTATATTCTTTTTTTCCTTGAGAAATTCGGCCTGTGCCAGTTTCAGGGAGAGCAGGTAGGTTTTTTGCTGGCCCTGAGAAGCAAATTTTTTCACCGCCAAACCATTGATGGTAAAAAGCAGATCGTCTTTGTGGATGCCAGCAGCAGAATAGGTAAGGCGGCGGTCCTTTTCCCGGTAGTCCTTCAATAGATTTTCGAAATCCGCTTCTTCCAGGGGGGAATGGTACTGCAATTTTGCTTCATCCCTACCCCGGCTGATCTCCTGATAATGCTTTTCGAAGAGGGGTTCAAAATCATCCACGAATTGCCGGCGTGCCTGGTAAACCGGTTCCCCATAGCGGATGAGTTGCTCGTCCCACATTTGCAGGCTGTCTTCATCGAAGCTGCGGGTTTCCATAAACTTTTTCAGCAGGCGGTTGCGCTGGGACAAGGCGCGATTGTAGGCTATGAGATTTTCCAGGTAAGGTTTGTCGTATTGGGAAATAATGAGGTCCAGAAAACGGCGGCGGGTATCACTACCTTCATTGATGAGGTTAATATCGGAAGGGGAGATCATCACCAGGGGAATGAGTCCGATGTGGTCGGATAGTTTCTCGTATTCTTTTTTATTGCGCTTGAACTGCTTTTTTTGCCCCCGTTTTAAGCCGCAATAAATATTTTCCTCCTTCCCATCCCTTTCAAACTTTCCCTGCAAGACCATGAAATCCTCCCCCTGCCGGATAAGCTGGGAGTCGGCGGGATTGAAAAAACTTTTGCAAAAAGCCAGGTAAAAAATGGCATCCAGCAGGTTGGTTTTTCCTTCCCCATTGTTGCCTAAAAAGCAATTTATCGGGGCATCGGTACGAAGATCACACTCCCCGTAATTCTTGAAATTTACCAGATGAATTTCCGACATGAACATGGGCGGCAAAAGTAGCCAATTGCAATGGCTTAGACCGTGAAAGAAATTCTTTGCAGCTCTTAAAAAAACCTTATTTTTGCCGCTTTCAAATTTTTGCCTCAAGATGTCTAAAAAATCGCAAAAACACGAGGATACCATCGTCGATGTAGAAGAAGTTTACAGCCGCACTGAAACCTTTGTTGACCAGAATAAGAATGTGCTCACCATTGTAGTTGCTGCCATTGTGGTAATTGTTGGAGGCTATTTTGCCTACCAATCTTTTTATCTGAAACCGCTGCAAATAGAAGCACAGGAAGAGATGTTCATGGCAGAGCGCTATTTTGCCAAGGATTCTTTTAACCTGGCTATCTACGGTGATCAGGTATACCCCGGTTTCCTGGAAATTGCCGATGAATATGGTGCTACCAAAGCCGGTAATCTGGCGTATTACTACCTGGGCATTTCTTATCTACGCACCGGACAGTACGAACTGGCCATTGAGGCGCTTGATGATTTTGAATCCGACGATATGATGATCGGCACCATAGCCATAGGGGCAAAAGGGGATGCCTATATGGAGCTTGGCGATGTTAAAAAGGCAGCTTCCCTATACGAAGATGCCGCCGAGCGCAGAAGTAATGAATTTACCACTCCCATCTACCTGAAAAAGGCTGCCCAGGCCTATGAACTTTTAGGTGACTACGAAGCAGCCCTGGAAAGTTATCGGGCGATAAAAGAGGAATACCCCAATTCCGCGGAAGGCAATGAGGTGGATAAACTGATCGCCCGGGCCGAAGCATACGTGAATTAATGGCTACCGCCCACCGTAAGTCGGAAATGAAAAAGCAGGACCCCATTCCCGGGGCTGCTGATATGAAGATCGCGATCGTAGTTTCTGAATGGAACGAAGAGATCACCAGCGGCCTGCTGAAAGGGGCAAAGAAAATCCTGGAGGATTATAAAGTTGATCCCAGGCAGACCTTCATTCACCATGTACCCGGTAGTTTTGAATTACCGCTGGCAGCGCAGTTTGTGATCGAATACAACAAGCCTGATGCGGTCATCTGTTTGGGCTGTGTGATACAAGGGGAAACCAAACACTTCGATTATGTGTGTGAAGGAGTGAGCCAGGGAATCAAGGATGTAGGACTGAAATACAACCTGCCGGTGATCTTTGGGGTACTTACCGATAACACCATAGAGCAAAGCCGTGCCCGCAGTGGAGGCAAATTGGGAAACAAAGGGGAAGAAGCCGCCCTTACCGCTCTGAAAATGGTGGCCCTGAAGCAGAAGTTGATAGGCTAAGCGCTTTTTATTTCCTCAGCCTTTTAAATCAGAAATATGAAATGTGAAACTTGAAACGGAGATCATTGATTCAATTACTTATTGATACATTTCCACATTGACTCATTTCCACATTGATTCATTTTCACATTAATCAATTTACACATTAATTAATTGGTACATTGATACATTGAAAATCCTCCGTTGATCACAATTTTCTATTGCTTTAGCAGTTAGTGCGTTAGTTTTGAAATAAACCTCAACTATCATGCATCAAACCCCTTCCCAACCAGGTACTTTTCAACGATTTCTCCTCTGGTGTTCCGGTACTGATACGACATTGATCAGCAAATGTACTCGCACCGAAATGATCAAGCAAGCCGGCCTGGGGGCCCTGGTTTTAGTACCAACTATACTCGCTTTTATCTCCATGTCCTTTGCCTTGTCAACCATTCCCGAATTAAATGAAAAACCCTACTTCTACATGGCGGGAGGAATACTCTGGGCCCTGATCATCTTTGCCTTTGACCGCTTTATAGTTTCCACCCACCGCCGCAAAACTTCGGATACAGAAGAGTTGAAGAGTCCCGTATTTTACCTGCGGCTTGGATTCGCTTTATTGCTTGGTATCGTGATCTCCCATCCCCTGGTGATGTTGTATTTTAAAGGCAGCATAGAAGATCAGCTGGCGGAGAATGTCAGAGCACAAAAAACATTGATCCACGACAACTACGAACATAAGATCCACAAAAAGGAGGCTAAAATGGCTTTTTACGACAGCCTGTACCTGCAAAAGGAAAGGCAGCGGGATGAGCAGGCCCTGGTAGTGGCCAAAGAAATTGACGGGGAAGTGCTGAAAGACAAAAGTGGTCAGTTGCTCACCACCGGCCTTTCTGGCAAAGGGACTTCTGCCGAAAACAAGATCGGGCAGTTGCGATTACTCCAATCTGAATTAACCAACTTAAAGCAAACCAAAGATTCCCTGCAAGGCGAGCTGAGATCTGAGATTGCTTTACTTGAAGAGAAGCGAGACAGCACCCAGGCTGCTTTTACCCTTTCTTCTGATTACCTGCAAAGGGAACTCGCCTTCGAACAATTGAAGGAAAAACATGCGATAGTCAGTGTTACCCAGTGGTTGCTGATTACTTTGTTTGTACTGGTTGACATCCTCCCCTTTATATTTAAAACCTTTGCCCCTTACGGCCTGTACGACAAGATTATCAGTGAATACGCAGAGATGGTTCGTGAAGTGGATACCCGCCGGCGGGAACAATATATTCAGCAGTTGTATAATAAGGTAAGTGAGTAATGAAGCGAAGTAAAAGCTTTTTTCCACATACGCTTCGCCGAAGAAAATGGAATTATTCCCACGAATACCTTCCTATTTACTTGTTTAAGCAATTATCAATTACCTAATTAAAGAAATAGAGCCCGTCTCTTCCCTGAAATAATCTTCACCTAGAAATTTATACCGGACATAATATACATAATTTCCTATCGGCACATCACTACCTGACCAACCTTGGAGTGCATCGGTGGTAAAAAATAATTGCTTTCCCCATCGATCATAAATAATGAACTCATAGCTTTCAAAGGAACAGTGTGATACCGGTCGAAAGGTTTCATTCACTCCATGGTTATTGGGACTAAATGCATTCGGAACGAAAAGATGGCATTCACATAAGCTTTCCTTCACCCAAAATGTATCCCGTTTGCTATAACACCCATTAGATACTTCAATCCAATACCTTCCACCGGAAGTTATTCCGATTTCATCGTCGCCACTTCCATCGCTCCATAAAATACTGCGGTCTACTTGACCACTCTTTATAAAAAGGTGAGATCCTTTGCACAGCATAGTATCTTCAATAGCTATTGAAATTGGTTCTTCAAAAGAGAGCTTTATTCTATCACTTTCCTGGCAATTTCCAGAGGTAACCGTTACTTCATAAAAACCAGACTGATTTGCTGAGAACCTGGAGGCGGTGCTGCCATCCTGCCACTGATAAGTAGCCCCCGGATGAAAAGCATCTAAAAGAATGGATTGCGTGTCGCACAATACTGTATCATTCCCTAAGTCAACTCCAATTGGAGGATGAACGGAAACCTTTATACTATCCCTGACTTTACATCCGTTCAATTCGACCTCCACCCAATATAAACCTGCTGTATTGAGTGAATAGGTTGCTTGTCTGCTGCCATCCTGCCATAAGTAGGCAGCGTTGAGCCTAAAGACATTTAAATTCAGGGAACTTTCGGCGCAGATTATGGTATCTTTTCCCAAATCCACATGCATATTTGAATACGTAATGCTGATGGAATCCCTGTATTTGCACCCATCCACTTCAACTTCTACCCAGTAAAGCCCCCCCTGATCTACTGAGAAGGTTTTACCTGTACTATTATCCTGCCACACATAGAATTGAGCAGATGGAATGTTCGGGTTCAACGTTAAAATGTCAGCAGAACATAGCACTGTATCATTTCCTAGATCAAGGTATATTGGTGACTTATAATTGACTAGTATGGAATCCCTGAAAAGGCAACCGTCAATTTCAACCTCCACCCAATAGAGTCCTGCCTGACTGACAGTATACTTAGTTTGTCGTTGGTTGTCTTGCCAGGTATAATTAGTTGCATTAGGGTGGGTAGCATCAAGTGTAAGAAATTCAAAGGGGCATAACATAGTATCTTTTCCTAGTCCGAAAGTGGTGGGAGAAGAATAACTCACCCTTATGGAATCTTTGCTTGTACAACCGTTTACTTCAACTTCAACCCAGTAGAGGCCGGCCCGATCCACCAGATAAGAGGAATTGCGGCTGTTGTCTTGCCATATATAATTCCCGCCATTTATATTTCCTGCATACAATGATAGCGTTTCATCAGGGCACAATATAGTATCATTTCCGAGATCGACAGGAGCTATGAAAACATCTTGAACCAAAATGGAATCCCTGAACTTACAACCGTTCTTTTCTACTTCAACCCAATACAGGCCTGCCTGATGAATAGTGTAGATGGAATCCGTACTGTTATCCTGCCAGAGATAACTACTGCCATCGATACCGCTTACATCCAAAGTCAAAGTATCCGGGCTACAGAGAATGGTGTCCTTTCCCAGATCAAGTGCTACAGGTGCAACATAGGAAACCATAATGGAATCTTTGCTTGTACAACCGTTTACTTCAACTTCAACCCAGTAGAGGCCGG
>CAZBIF010000078.1:0-3312 GCA_964492055.1 uncultured Flavobacteriales bacterium | reverse complement strand
CCCGATCCACCAGATAAGAGGAATTGCGGCTGTTGTCTTGCCATATATAACTACCCGCATTCGGAGTAGTGGCGTCTACTGTATAGGTAGCGGAGGGACACAGCGTGGTATCCTTACCCAGATTTACTTGAGACTTTGGTGTATAACTTATTCTAATTGAATCTCTGCCAATACAGCCATTTGCTTCAACCTCCACCCAATAAATGCCACTTTTTTTTACTGTGAAGGTAGGCCCCACGCTGCTATCCTGCCATAGATAAGTAGCATTGGGGGTCGTAGCATCAAGTAATAAACTGTCGCCCTGACAAAGCGCAGTATCGTCCCCCAGGGGAGCAGGTGCCTTCTGTAGTCGGAATTGCAGGATACCGTAATCATCACTATTGTATGGTCCTAATTGACGTACCCCTAAGGGATAGCCCATTCCTTTAAGCTTATAAGTATAAATATGTGTAGAATCATAAGCGGCATTGCTCGGAGGGTGATACCAATTTTTACCACTATCCAATGATATTTCTATTCTGTTTGTCAGATAAGGGAATGTTCTTCCGGAACACCTGGTTTTTTCCGGTAGGGAAAACATATATTTCATATCCGCACATACATTACCATTATTACTTACGGAAGGACTGGGGAAAATCGGTTTTTTCTCAATTAAACCACAGGGGGCGGTCCAGAAAGAAGCCGTCCACATGCTAAAAGTACCTTCTACTTCCAGGCAATAGGTAGCTCCCGAATCCAGAATGGCATTATGGTAAACCGCTTCTACCGTGGTATTATTGGGATTATTGGGATCAAAAAACAAGGTATCCTGCGACTTGAGGGAAAAGGCGACTAAAAACCCCAAAAATGGTAGTAGGGACCATTTCATTGCCTTAAAATTACCAAAAAGTGATTGACCTTAGTAGTATGAAAGCTAATAGTCAAAGTAATGATTGATACCTCTACCTTTATTAAAGGCATTTACTTTATTACCATTCAAAATAGAAATTGTTTTAAATCTATTAAAGTAGCAAGGTTATAGCTATAGTGGTACCCTAACCCTTTAGTAGGATCGAATTCCTTTCCTGATCTTTAGCTTGAAAAGCTAAAAGAAAATTTAGTATTCCTTTACTAAATCTAAGAATAAAAGTATTACCCGCCGAAGTCATCAAAGCTCACGTGCTCGTCCGGAATGCCCCAGTCATCACACATTTTTAGCACCGCTGCATTCATCATGGGGGGCCCGCAGAAGTAAAATTCGATCTCTTCCGGTTCATCGTGCTTACTCAGGTAATGATCGATAAACGCCTGGTGCACAAACCCCAAAAAGCCGTCTCCTTCATCCTCCATCGACTTTTTCTCCTGCCACTTATCTTCGGGCAGGGGCTCTGACAGCACTACGTGAAATTTGAAGTTGGGAAATTCTTTCTCGATCTTGCGAAAATGATCAATGTAAAACAACTCTCTTTTAGAGCGGCCCCCGTACCAGTAGGAAACCTTTCTGCCGGTCTTAAGGGTATGGAACAAATGGAAAATATGTGCCCGCAATGGAGCCATACCGGCCCCTCCTCCAATGTAGACCATCTCTTTTTCCGTCTCTTTGATAAAGAATTCTCCGTAAGGACCGGAGATCACCACTTTATCACCAGGTTTTCTGGTGAACACATAAGATGAACAAATTCCCGGATTTACATTCATCCAGGCGTTCTTTTCCCGATCCCATGGTGGGGTAGCGATGCGGATGTTCAACATAATAATGTTCCCTTCTGCAGGGTGGTTGGCCATGGAATAAGCCCGGAAAATAGGCTCCGGATTAACCATCTTCAGGTCCCATAAATTGAACTTGTCCCAGTCTTCCTTGAATTTATCTTTGCCTGCCGGGTCTTCAGGATGGGGGGCAATGTCAATGTCTTTGAAATCACAGGTAATGGCCGGTACATCCACCTGAATGTATCCCCCTGCTTCAAAATCAAGGGTTTCTCCTTCCGGAAGTTTTACAACAAACTCCTTAATGAAAGTGGCCACATTGTAATTGGAAACCACCTCGCATTCCCATTTTTTGATCCCGAAGATCTCTTCTGGTACATAGATCTCCATGTCCTCCTTCACTTTCACCTGACAACCCAGGCGCCAGTCATCGGCAATTTCCTTGCGGGAAAAATAAGGCTTTTCGGTAGGTAGGATCTCTCCGCCTCCACTCTTCACCTGGCATTTACACATAGCACAGGTACCTCCACCACCGCAGGCTGAGGGAAGGAATATCTTTTCATTTCCCAGGGTCGTAAGAATGGTATTTCCGGCATTCACCTCAATTTTCTTCTCTCCATTGATGGTCAGGGTCACCGGACCGGAAGTAGTAAGTTTAGCTTTGGCCCACAACAACAGGCTCACCAGCAGAAGCACAACGATGAGGATCACTGCCACGGCAGCGCCAACGGTAACGGTATTTAATGCTAAAATCATTTATATTTCCCTTTTTCTTTCTACTTATAATTCAATTCCCATAAAACTCATAAAGGCAATGCCCATCAATCCGGTGAGGATAAAAGTAATACCCAGTCCCCTTAAAGGTGCAGGAACATTGGAGTAACGTATTTTTTCGCGTATGGCGGCAATGGCTACAATGGCCAGAAACCAACCCACACCGGAACCTAAGCCAAACACGGTAGCTTCGGCTATGTTGGCGTATTGTCTTTCCTGCATAAATAAAGAACCTCCCAATATGGAACAATTCACAGCGATCAGGGGTAAAAATATACCCAGGGCACCATACAGGGCAGGGGCAAATTTTTCCACCGCCATTTCCTGCAGACCTTATACTTAAATTCTGTCCTTGCTCAAAAAGCTCAGGTCTACGGTTGCGAATTCTTCACCCAGCCAAACCATGGCACCTTCTTTCAAAACGTAGTTTTCAAGCAGGTAGTTGATCGGCACTGTAATGCCCAGTACGAAGATCACTGCTGCTCCCAGGCCTACCCCGGTCTTCACGGTTTTGGAAACCGCCAGGTAAGAACACATGCCCAGGAAATAGGCGAAGATCATGTTGTCGATAAAGATCGACTTGACGAAAATGTTAAAGTATTCCATAATTAATTATACTTCTTCAATTAGTTTGGTATTTCTTGAACGCTGTATCCAAATGATAATGCCAACAGTGATCAAGGCCATGGGCGGCAAGATCATTAATCCGTTGTTGGCGTAACCCCATTCGTAAAACACATCGGGAATGATTTGAATGCCCCAGAATTTTCCGGAACCAAAAACTTCACGTACAATGGCTACCACGATCAATATCCAGCCATAGCCCGCCGCATTGCCTATAGCATCCAGGAA
>CAZBIF010000077.1:9507-12551 GCA_964492055.1 uncultured Flavobacteriales bacterium | reverse complement strand
GTATGGGAATGGTTGCGGGGATCTCAAATATGCCCACCAGGTCATTGTCTACAATTACCCAGCAATCAGTGATATTGGAGCTGCCCGTACCTTGTTTGGGATCGGTTATTTCCACTTGTATTTCAGGTATGAACAGGTAGGCAGGAATGGGGGCTTTTAATTCCTCTTGGTTGCAACTAATATGTACCCAACATAAAAGCAGGGCAATTTGTAATTTATAGTTTAATAGACTCTTCATCTGTTACGTGCAATCAATGGCAACGGCTTATTCACTGCTTTATTGTCTAAACCGGACTGTTTTCGCGCGTGTGTTCCAGCTTTTCGAGTATCCTGTATGCAATGTCGAGGGCATTATGACCATCATAGATGGTAACAGGGGGCATGGAGTTGGTCTTGATCGCATTCGCAAACGCCTGTAGTTCATCTTTTATGGCATTATTGGAAGCAATATCAGGTTTTTCAAAATAAATTTGTTTGCGCCCCTTGCCTTCGCCCAGGTCAATGGTTAAGGAAAGGGGGTCTTCTTCCCCTTCCACATTGGTCAACCTCACTATTTCTGCTTCTTTATTTAAAAAATCAACTGATAAATAGGCGTCTTTTTGAAAAATGCGGGTTTTGCGCATGTTTTTGAGGGAAATACGGCTGGCAGTCAGGTTGGCCACACAGCCATTGTCAAACTCAATGCGTGCATTGGCGATATCGGGGGTGTCACTTACTACCGAGACCCCGCTTGCACTTATCCTTCTTACATTACTGTTCACAATACTTAAAACAATATCCAGATCATGGATCATCAGGTCCAGCACTACCGAAACATCAGTTCCCCGAGGGTTGAACTGAGCCAGACGGTGGGTTTCGATAAACATGGGAAATTTAATGTAAGTCCTGGATGCAATAAAAGCAGGGTTGAAACGCTCTACATGCCCCACTTGTACTTTTACATTGGCTTCTTCTGCCAAGCCTATAAGTTGTTTGGCTTCTGCTACAGTATTGGTTATGGGTTTTTCAATAAAAATATGCCGGGAGTTTCGCAGGGCTTTTACCGCACAATCAAAGTGAGATAGAGTGGGAGTAACAATATCTACCACCTCTACTGCTTCGATCAGTTCTTCTATACTGCCAAAGGATTTTAACTGGAATTCTTCTGAAGCCTGGGCTGCGGATTTTTTATCGGGGTCGTAAAACCCCATCAATTCATAATCTTCAATCTGCTTTAGTAATTTAATATGTATCTTTCCCAGATGGCCTGCGCCTAAAACTCCAACTTTTAGCATGCGACTGTTTTGGGCAAAAGTAAAGTTTATTGCAGGCATGGGGTAGAAGGTACCTCCCTGTTTTAAACAACTGTTATTTGAAAAAGCATCCAAGTTGAAGAGGAATTAATAAAAAGGGAATGGGTTGATTTGTACTATGCAAAATGATACTTACCGACATAAAGGTTTACGTAAAAAATTAGTGGAGTCTATAGCTGAAAAGGGCATTACCGATCAACAGGTACTGGATGCCATGCATAAGGTTCCCCGCCACCTTTTTATGGACAATGCTTTTGTGAATTTTGCCTATCAGGACAAGGCTTTTCCCATAGGGGCTAGCCAGACCATATCCCAGCCTTATACGGTGGCCTTTCAGAGCCAGCTTTTGGAAATAAAAAAAGGGGATAAGGTGCTTGAAATTGGAACCGGTAGCGGCTATCAGGCATGCGTATTGGCAGAGATGGGAGCGAAGGTTTTTTCAATAGAGCGCCATCGTTCTCTCCATCAATCCTCCAAACAATTGCTCGAAAAACTAGGATACAATATAAAGCTGTTCTTTGGCGATGGTTATAAGGGATTGCCTGCCTATGCTCCCTTTGATAAAATCATTATAACCGCCGCAGCGCCTACTATTCCGACAGACTTAAAGGAGCAGTTAAAAAAGGGGGGGTATCTGGTTATACCCTTAGGAGAAGGGGATGCTCAGCAGATGCTTAGATTGACAAAGATCACTGAAAAGGATTTTCATCAGGAACAGTTTGGCTACTTTTCATTTGTACCCATGCTGGAAAATAAATCCTTTAATAGTTAAACAATATCTTTGCAAAATAGCAGTTCTTTGTCCCATAAATAACTACTATGCGTATCTGCCATCAAACCAGGATTGTCATAAGCCTGCTAATTATATGCACATTTTCATCATCAGTATTTTCCCAGAAGGATAGCCTTCAGCGCTCGGCACTTATTCCCGGTGCTGGGGATGTGGGGGTAACCCTGAACCTAACCGGTCTGATCGATGATATTAAATTGAATAGCAGGAATGACGGCCTTGGTAATAATATACTATTTGCACGGTATTATCTGGATAACCTGCATGCATTGCGATTTGGGTTCGGTTTGAATTTGCAATCAGACAAAATCACAGGCGGGGACAGCATTGGCTCTTTCTACCAGACTACCGATTCTACCTATAGTAAATACACCCTTTCTTTCGCAATAGGGGGCGAAAAACACATTATCACCTCCAGCCGTTTGGATCCTTATCTTTTCAGTCAATTAAGTCTGATCTTTATCGGTAAGGAAAAAGGAGAATACGAAAGGGTAAATACTTCCGGTAGTAATCAGGAGACGTTTAAACGTACTACCAAAAATGACGGGGGTCTTGGATTTTCCCTTAGTGCAGGTGGGGGTATGAACTATTTCATTGCCTCCAATTTTAGCATAGGAACTGAGCTGGGTCTTGCTTTTACTTTCTCAAAAGTTGGAGGAAACAGGACCATTAATGAGGTAGATCGCGATTTTAGCGGGAATACCATCACCGTCAGGGAAAGTTTTGAACTGGAAGAAAGAAATGCATCCGTTCAGGTAGACCCGTCAGCGGTAATTAATATTTCTTATTTCTTTTAAAGGAAGGCATTACCTTTGCAGTTATTTTGTCATGAAACTGCTAGCCTCTTTTTTCCTAGTTATTAGCTGCTTATCAGCTATAATAGCCCAATCCTCTGCAGTCCTCAATATTGATTCGGTAGCTCATGCAACAGTCCCAAACACAAATTATAATGATGTATGGGG
>CAZBIF010000077.1:1980-9497 GCA_964492055.1 uncultured Flavobacteriales bacterium | reverse complement strand
TGATCAAAATGGTATTGAATATGCCCTGCTTGGCACTACCAAAGGCCTAGCTATTTTCAGTTTGAAAGATTCTGCTAAACCTTTGCTTTTATACAATGACGTTGACCTGATGACTTATGGGGTATGGCGTGATATTAAAACGTGGAAACACTATGCTTATACAGTGAATGAAAGATGGGGCGGAATGGCTATTTATGACCTTAGTGATTTGCCTCAAAAAGTCACTAAGTTAAACAGTTTCAATGGTGAAAAATACCGTTTTCAGACCTCTCATAATATGTATATTGATGAACACGGATTTGCCTATTTATTTGGGGTTAAAGATTCCATGGGAGTGGATATCGGGAATATTATCCTGAACCTGAGTAAAGATCCGGGAAAGCCGGAGGAGGTAACTATTCTACCGCAGCCATACATGCATGATGGTTATGTAAGAAATAATACATTATATGCCAGTGCATTTAATGATGGGGAATTGCAAATCTTCGATGTTTCAGATAAATTGAATATTAAATTAGTAGGACAGGTTAAAACCCCTTCAACTGCTACCCATAATGCCTGGCTTTCAGATAATGGAAATTATGTATATACAACGGATGAGGTATCCGGAGCTTATATTACTGCCTATGATATCCGAAATTTAAAACAGATCCGGGAGGTAGATCGTATTCGCACCAAGGGAAAAAATAACATAGTTCCTCATAATGTACATGTTCATAATGATTTTCTTGTCACTTCTTATTATACCGAAGGGGTGAGTATCATGGATGCTTCCCAACCCGATCAGTTAGTTGAAACAGCTTATTTTGACTCCAATAATTTCAGCGGAAGTGATATGGTGGGCAACTGGGGGGCTTATCCCTTTCTTCCTTCAGGATTATTATTGATCTCAGAAATGAGGGACGGATTATATGTTCTGAGACCGCATTACAAACGTGCTAAATTCGTCAGGGGAATTGTTGAGGATTGTGAGGGTAATCCTGTTCCCCAAGCTAAAATAACGGTACTTATCAGTGGCGAGAGTAGTTCTACCAATTTGAATGGAGAATACAAGCTTGCGACCCTTAAAGGGAATGACTCAATACTTGTGGAAATCTCTGCTCCGGGCTTTATTTCTCATCAACTTAAAGTAAAAGTCACTCCTGGACGGATCAGTTATGCCGACGTGATTTTGGGAGATAGCATACTGCGCATACAACCTCAGTTTAGAAACATCCATAATCATGAAATCGATAGCGTATTAATTCAACTATATAATACATGGGGTTCGAAAGTTTACGAAGGGATTTCAAACAATCTGGATTCCCTAAAATCCATGGAAGATGGATTATATTTCTTTTTCTATGGTAAATGGGGGTACGAGAACGATAGTAACTACATAAGAAAATTACCTATTCGCGATAACTGCAATATTGGTAAGGATGAGATATCGATACTCCCCGGTTATGAAGATAACTTTTCCTTTGATCATGGGTGGAGGGTTGATCTGGATACTTCAGCGGGGGTCTGGGAACGCGGTATTCCCCGTTTGGCTGTTTTTCAGGGAGATACGGTTTCACCGGCGGGAGATTATAATAAGGATTTTCAGGAGCAGGCTTATATCACCGGCAACCGCAGCGGCGATCCTTCCTCCCATGATGTGGATAGTGTAACCACCCTTATTTCACCTTCTATGGAGATGAAGGATTATATTGATCCCTACCTGGTGTTTTATTCCTGGTTCTATAGTGGAAGTAGTGATTCGGCTGATATGCTATTGGTGAACCTGATCGACCGGCAAAACCGCACCCTCACTATTGATACCATTTCTTTTTACAATAGTGGTAATTACTGGCAGGCGCGTATTTATGAGATCGATGAATTTATGCTCAAGGATTCTTTAAAGAACGTGCAATTTGTTGCCATAGACGGGGGTGAGGAAAGTATTGTTGAAGCCGGGATTGACAACTTTTTTATCCAGGAAGGCGAATTCATTGGCCTGCCTGAAGCGAAAGCGACGCCTCCCAATGATGTTCGCCTGTACCCCAACCCAGCTGATCATCAGCTGACATTTGATTTCGGTCGCCCCGTGCAAGGGATGCTTAAGCTATTAAATATTCAGGGACAAGAAGTTTACTCTTTTAATATAGAGCAATCCGTTGTCACCCTTACTTTACCTCAGAAGATGGGTAAAGGTTTATATCTGTATCGATTCCCCGACAACAGAGGCGGACATCACTATCAGGGAAAATTCATAAAGAATTAACAGGCAAAAAAACTGCCTACCCCGTAAAAGATCGCCAGCCAGATTAATCCTTTGATAAGAAAAAAGAGGAAACCGGCCACACCTATGCGCTTGAGCCATAACCTGAATTTTGTGGGTTTCTTTTCCATTAAAATTTACTGATCCGCCGGGGGATATAATTTACGTTATCAGCCTGCAAAAGTATCTTAAATAATTCAACTGTCACCTCTGCATCACCCTCTGCCCGGTGCCGATCCTTATGTATGATCTCCAATTCCTTGCAAATATTATCCAGACCATGCGATTTCAGGTTGGGCAACATTTCTTTACTCAATTGCAAGGTACAAAGGCGCTTTCTGTCGAAGGACCTTTTGCATTGATCAAATTCTGCCTGGATGAAACTATAATCGGCAGGACAATTATGAGCTACCAGGATGCGATCTCTGGTCCGGGCCTCTATTTCTTCGGCCACTTCACAAAAAAGGGGCGCACCCCCGGCCATTTTATCCGTTATTCCGGTGAGCCGCTGCACATAGGGAGGGATCTTCATCTGCGGATTGATCAGTGAGCTGAAACGTCCGGTAATTCTATTGCCATCAAATTGTAGAATAGCTATCTCCGTGATCCTTCCTATTTTGCTATTCCCTCCGGTAGCTTCAATATCTACTATTGCATACATTTAATGTCTGACGGTTTATTTTCACTATTGTTCAAATAACTATCTTTGATCTTTAACATTATTTAAACAATACTATCTTAAAGATGGCAAATAAAAGAAAGTTAAAAAAGCGCATTAAGCAGCAGACGGACATTTTAATTGAAGACGCTTATTATCAAAGTTTGGAAGCAGACGAGAAACAAGCAAAAGCCATGGATACCCTGATCGATGATGTTGTAGATACCCGTCAATCCTTATTAAGTCGAATAGCTGATTACCCAAATCGTGGTAATCGGGCTAAAGTAAAAGAGCATTTTAACGCAATCCGAACTGAACTGCATACGCACGTAGGCGAATATGGTAAAAAAATAGGGCGGCTGACCTAAATGTTCCGTTTTATTTCCAGGCTTGGACCGGGTTTGCTATATGCCGGGGCAGCGGTAGGGGTTTCCCATCTGGTGCAGTCTACCCGGGCGGGAGCGGACTATGGCTGGATCATGGCCGGCGTTGTGGTGCTTGCCAATATCCTGAAGTATCCTTTCTTTAAAGCAGGACCCCTGTTTACCGCATTGAACGGTAAAAGCCTGCTGGATGCATTTCATGCAAAAGGCCGATGGGCCATGTGGTTGTTCTACCTGATTACGTTCACCACCATGTTTGCAGTATTGGCAGCAGTGACCCTGATCACCGCTTCGGTCATAGCCTCCATTTTTGGGTCTCAGCTAGCGCTGTGGAAAATATCAGCATCCCTGCTCATAGCTTGTAGTGCCATTCTGATCTTCGGTAAATACCTATTGCTTGATCGCATCATGAAAATGGTGATCCTCCTGCTGACTATTACGACCATTGCCACCCTGCTGGTTTCTTTTGGGGCAAGGCCTGAAAATATCAATTTAAATACCCCCTTTTCCTTTACCGATAATACCGATCTTTTTTTCCTTATTGCTCTAATAGGCTGGATGCCTGCCCCCCTGGATATTTCCATCTGGCATTCCGAATGGTCGCTGGAGGCGAATAGAAATAGGGAAAAAGCAGACCTGCAAGCCGAAGATTTTGACTTCAAGGTAGGCTACTGGGGCACCACTTTTCTCGCTGCCGCCTTTGTTGGTTTAGGCGCTATGATCCTGAAGGATGGTCAGGAAATATTATCCGATAGCGGAGCCATCTTCGCCGGGCAGTTATTGGGCATGTACACCGCCACCATAGGGGAGTGGTCTTTTTTTATAATCGCTATTGCCGCTTTTACCACTATGTTTAGTACTACTTTAACGGTATTGGATGCGTACCCCAGGGTGCTTGAAAAAGCCTTTCACCTGCAATTGGGCAAGATCAATGATACCGATCGTACAGCCTACTTTTTATGGTTGGGAATTGTGGTGATCGGTGCCTTGTTCGTACTCACTTTTCAGATGGAAAACATGCGTCAACTCGTGGATTTTGCCACTACTATTTCCTTTCTCACCGCCCCCCTGCTGGCCAGCCTGATCTACTGGGTGGGCTTGAGTGGTAAAGAAAAACTATTTACCGGATTAGATCATTTTCTTGCCTGGACCGGTTTATTATTTCTCTATGGCTTCAGCTTCTATTATCTTTGGCTAAAATTTGCCTGATATGGACACCACCGGCTATCCCTTTTATTACCACACTTATATTGAAAAGATCCCGGAAGGGGAAGCAGCCGGGCTGCTGGAAAGCGAATTAAAGGAAACCCTGCGTACCCTGGCGATGGTGAGCGAAGAAGAAGCCGGAAAATCCTACGCAGAGGGGAAATGGAGTATCAAGGAATTGGTACAACACCTGCTGGATACGGAACGCATCTTTAGCTACCGCGCCCTTAGTTTCGCCCGGGGGCAAACTACTCCCTTGCCCGGCTATGATCACGATTGCTATGCTGAAGAGGCGAGGGCCAATCGCCGCAGCCTGAAAAGCATGCTGGAAGAATACAAACGACTGCGTTTATCCACTATCGATTTGTTTAATAGTCTTGATGAAAAAGCCCTGCAAAGGAAAGGTACGGCCAATAACAATGAACTGAGCGTTATTCAGATATTCCATGTGATCATCGGCCATGAGATCCATCATCGTGAAGTAATGCAACAGAAATATTTGAGCTAATTTGAAAGGTAAATGAAATTATATCCTATCCATACCGGCAATTTCAAGCTGGACGGTGGTGCCATGTTCGGCGTGGTGCCCAAATCCATCTGGCAGCGCACCAACCCCGCCGACAGCAACAACATGTGCTCCTGGGCCATGCGCTGCCTGCTGATCGAAAAAGGGGACCGGCTGATGCTGATCGATAACGGCATGGGGAATAAGCAAACCGATAAATTTTTTGGCTATTACTACCTGCACGGGGACCAAAGCCTGGAAGGTTCGCTAAAGGCTGCCGGTTTTCACGCGGATGACATCACGGATGTATTCCTTACGCACCTGCATTTTGACCATTGCGGGGGTGGGGTGCAGTGGAATGCAGACCGCTCGGCCTATCGTCCCACCTTTAAGAATGCCACCTACTGGTCCAATAAATCGCATTGGGAATGGGCCACTGATCCCAATGACCGGGAGAAGGCATCTTTCCTGAAAGAGAATATCTTACCCATGCAGGAATTCGGACAACTGAAATTCGTGGATGAAGCAGAAGACTTTGATTGGTTTGAGATATTTTACGCGAATGGGCATACCGAGGCCCAGATGGTTCCCATTCTGGAACATCAGGGAAAAAAACTCGCCTTTATGGCTGACCTGTTGCCTTCCGCAGGGCACGTGCCTTTGCCTTATGTGATGGGTTACGATACCCGCCCGCTGCTAACCCTGGAGGAGAAGAAGCGCTTTTTGCAGCGTGCCCTGGAGGAAAATTTTTACCTTTTCCTGGAACATGATTACGATAACGAGATCATTACCTTGCAGGAGACGGAGAAAGGGCCCCGCTATCACGAAAGTTTTACCCTGAAAGAGCTATTCGGTTAGATGAGTAAGATACTGGCGATAGATTACGGCAGCAAACGCTGCGGACTGGCCGAAACCGACTCCTTGCAGATCATTGCCTCAGGCCTGGAAACCATAGAACGCAAACAGCTGGATAGTTATCTTGAGCAATACATTCAACAGGAGAAACCGGAATGCCTCGTTATCGGGGAAGCAAAAAGGCTGCACGGAGAACCATCGGCAATAGAAAGCGATATTCGGCAATTGATCAGTCGCCTGGGCCGACAGTTCCCCACCCTAAAAATTGAAAGGCAGGATGAACGATTTACTTCCAAGCTGGCCATGGACAGCATGATCAGGGGAGGGGTGAAGAAGAAAAAGCGGCAGGACAAATCGCTGGTAGAGAAGGTAAGTGCTCCCCTGATCTTACAGGCCTACCTGGAGCGCATCCAACGCTAAAATTGCTTTAAAGCTTCGTAAAGTTCTGCGGTCGGCAGTCCCATTACGTTATAATAAGAGCCTTTTATGCCTGCTATACCTATCATGCCGATCCATTCCTGAATGCCATAGGCCCCGGCCTTATCGAAGGGCTGATAATGATGGATGTAATAATCGATATCTGCAGTGGGGAGGGATTTGAAAGTAACTTCTGTTGCCACTGAAAAAGAGTGTTGTTTTTCCAAAGTGGTTATACAGACCCCGCTGACCACCCGATGAACTTCCCCCGATAACTGCCTGAGCATTTTCCGGGCTTCCTCTTCGCCGGATGCCTTCCCCAGAATAGCATTTTCTGCTATCACTACGGTATCAGAGGTAATGAGCAATTGATCTTTTTTCAGCTCGGAAAAAGCCGCAGCTTTCTTTTTACTCAGGTACTCGGCCACTTCACTCACCGGCAGGGAGGAGGGAAAGGTTTCTTCCACCGGTCTGACTTCTGTAGTAAACTCAATGCCGAGAGCCGAGAGTAATTCTTTCCGCCGGGGGGACTGCGATGCCAGGATCACCTGGTATTTATCGTCAATATTCAGGCTTTTCTTCATTTCAGAACAGGTAGATCATTACGGTATAGAGAATACCGAAAAGCATGATGATTTTAATGCCCTGGCTCACCACGAAATAATGTTTTTTCTTTTGGGCTTTAGACAACCTTATCATCACCCAGATAAGCGGGGCCACCAGTAACAACACAAAATAAGTAAGGGAGATCCAGTCCTGGGAAATGAATTGCAGGTAATTAATGAGCAATAGGCCTACCGTGGTGAGCAAGGCAATGCCTATGGCGGTCTGTTTTGCACGCTTGATACCAAAAACAATGGGCAGGGTTTTGCAATCATACGCCCGGTCCCCTTCAATGTCTTCCATGTCTTTCACAATTTCCCGGCACATGGTCAGTAAAAAGGCAAAAGCACTGTAACCTATGATCCAGTAGAGCAGGTATTTGATGGAAAAAAGCAGGGAGCCCAAATTTTCAAGCAGGTAGGGGTTGTCCGGTTCACCGGTAAAGTGTTCCAGGTAATCAAACATCACTGCCACCTCGTAATAGCCGGCCGTAAAAGGCACCAGGGCGGTAAGCAAAGCGATGATCAGGTTGCCTATTAAAACTTGCTTTTTAAAAGTAACGGAATAAAACCACAACAAAGCCGCACTTACCAATTGATAGAGCATCAACATGGGATGCCCGATACTTACAGCCACATAGGCAGCAGC
>CAZBIF010000077.1:0-1970 GCA_964492055.1 uncultured Flavobacteriales bacterium | reverse complement strand
CAATGGCATTGAAAACGATATGCCACAGCATGGCATGCCGCCGTTTGATGGTCTTATCGATCACCATCTGCCGGGGCTTGTTCAGGTAATCGAGTTTTACATCAAAATAGTCATTAATTATGTAACCGGCTGCGGCGATCAGGACCGTAGCGAGGACAAGCAGGGCAAACTGCGTTTCCGTGAGGTACAGAGAGAGGCCGGCCTGATCAAGAAAGGGATAAATAATGCCAAAACGAATGGCATATTGGGTAAGGCCAATGATGAACAGGTTGGGAAAGCGGATCAGGCGCAAAAAATCGGCCAGGTATTTCATGCGCCAAAAGTAGATAAATCCAGATAAGCTGGACGATTTAAATGATGACAGGAGCGGCTTTTTATCTGAGGCTGTAGCCATTATTTTTGCAGCATGAATTATACCCTAAGCTACCGGGATGCAGCGGCACATTACCTGGACATCGAATTTGAAGCGGATGTGAAAGAAGTTGATACCTTGCTTTTGCAATTGCCCTCCTGGCGCCCCGGCCGTTATGAACTGGGGAATTTTGCCAAAAATGTGCAAAAGTTCAAAGTGAGCGATGAGGACGGTAATCCCCTGCCGGTAAAAAAGATCACCAAGGACTGCTGGGAAGTTGAAACCGGCAAAGCGAGTATGATCAAAGCTTCCTACAATTACTTTGCTAAAGACCTCAATGCCGGTTCCACTTACCTTGATCCCTATCAATTGTATGTAAACCCGGTAAATTGCTGCATATATATTCCCGATCGCCTGGAGCAGGCTTGCAAACTCAAAGTGAATGTGCCTGAAAACTATCAGCTTGCCGGTGACCTAAAAGTTGAGAATGATTATTTCCTTTTCCGGGATTATGATCAGCTGGCTGATACCCCCTTTATTGCTTCCCCCGATTTACAACACGGCAGCTATGAGGTAAACGGCATCACTTTTCACTTGTGGTTTCAGGGGGAGGTAAAACCGGATTTTAAAAGGTTGATCAAAGATTTCAAGGCTTTTTCCAGGGAACAGCTTGAACTGTTTGGCGGTATTGATATGGAGGCTTATCACTTTTTATTTCAAATCACACCCAACTCCATGTACCATGGAGTAGAACATGCCAACAGCACAGTGATTGCCTTAGGCCCTTCCTACCACATCATGAACCGCAAGGAGCGCTACATTGATCTCCTGGGGATATGCTCCCATGAACTTTTCCACGCCTGGAATGTGAAACGCATCCGGCCGGTGGAAATGTGGCCTTATGATTTTACCAAAGAGAATTACAGTCGCCTGGGTTATCTGGCGGAGGGCGCCACCACCTGGTACGGCGATCTGTGCCTCTTTCGTTCCGGGGTCATCACGGAAAAGGAATTTCAAAAGAACATAGAGGATCTGCTGGGTAAGCATTTCAACAATCCTGGGGTGCGTAATTTATCGGTTGCTGATTCCTCATTTGATACCTGGCTGGATGGATATTCCGTAGGTGTGCCCAACCGCAAAGCTTCCATTTATACCGAAGGTGCCCTCATCACCCTGATGCTGGATGTGCTGATCCGGGAGGCAACGGATTCAAAAGCTTCCTTTGATGACGTACTGCAAAGCTTTTATCATAATTATTATCAAAAAGGAAAAGCGATCAGTGAAAAGGATTACCGGCAAGTAATTGAGGAGGTCTCAGGCCTGGACTTAACTGACTTTTTCGCCGATTACGTTCATGGTACCGACGATTACACCGAAAAACTGGAAGCTTGCCTTCAGCAGCTGGGATATCAGGTAAAGAAACAGCCTACCGAAAAGCAATTTGAATCCCACCTGGGATTCCGCTACAGCAATCGCGAAGTGGTTTCGGTTTTCCCCGGCTCTCCCGCTGCCAGGGCCGGTTTGACCCTGGACGATAAGATCATTTCCGTGAACGGCATCAGCGTGGAAGACGAATTGCCGGAATGGCTGGAATACTTTAAAAAGGATACTTTAAATA
>CAZBIF010000076.1:6350-12612 GCA_964492055.1 uncultured Flavobacteriales bacterium | reverse complement strand
GTTTCCAGTTTCTAGTTTCACTTGCTTCTCACACTCCCTGCGGTCGCCTGGCCCTGAAAGGAGAGGTTCCAAAGCTTTGAAAGTCACCTTGCTACGTTAAAACTAATTTGATCTTTTTTTAATTCATGGGGATGGGATTGGCTCCCTGCGGTCGCCTGGCCCTTAGGGGGAGGTTCCAAAGTTTTGAATGTCACCTTGCTCCGCAAGGTTTACTTTTTATGAGCATCAGCTGCAAGTAAACTTGCGCTGATGCTCAATAAAAAAGTCCGATGAAATTCATCGGACTTTCAAAGCTTTGGGTGGAGGATGGGACTCGAACCCACGACCTTCTGAACCACAATCAGACGTTCTAACCAACTGAACTACAACCACCATTTACTCTAAGCAACTTAGAGGGGCGCAAATTTAATTAAAAGAACGTATAGAAAATAAAAATGCCCGTCAGAAATATCTGCGGGCATTTTCAGGGAATGGTTTATCCTTATACGGTTAATTCCTCGTGTTTTCCTTCCCTCACCTCTTCTACCAGCTTATCGCAAAAGGCTGGCAGGTCTTCCGGGCTGCGGGAAGTAGTAAATCCGTCATCCACCACTACTTCTTCATCTACCCAGTTGGCGCCGGCATTCTCTAAGTCTTTACGAATACTGCTGAATGAGGTCATTTTCTTTCCTTTGACAACTTCAGCATCAATCAAGATCTGCGGTCCATGGCAGATAGCTGCTACCGGTTTGTGATTGGCAAAAAAATCGCGGGCAAAATTCACCGCTTTTTTATTTCTCCTCAATTTATCGGGATTGATCACACCTCCGGGTAACAGCAAGGCGCTATAATCACTATGGGAAACTTCATCAACCGTCTTGTCTACTTTGATGGTCTTACCCCAGTTATCTTCGTCCCAGGCTTTGATCTCACCTTTTTCCAGGGATACGATCTCATAGGTAATGCCTGCATTTTCCAGGGCTTTCCTGGGTTCAAATAATTCGGATTGTTCAAAGCCGTCTGTGGCTAAAATTGCTACTTTCTTTTCCATTGTTACTTTTTATTTTATGATTTTTAATTAATTATTAGAAATTTAAAAAATTGAAACCTTAGGCGTTGTCTATAAATCTTTTGATATTTTCTTTAGACTCTCCGGTTTTTTGCTGAATACGACCGAGGGTTTCATCTTCTTTTCCTCGCTCATAGGCCAGATCATCTTCGGTTAATTCCCCATACTGTTGTTTTAACTTACCTTTTACCTGGTTCCAATTTCCTTTCATTTTGTCTTCCGTTGCACTCATAATTTTAAATTTTAATGTTTGCCTTATTATAAACCATAAACGTTCCATGCTTCGCCAATCAGCCTATTTACTCTATAATCGTTTGTTTATCAATGATTTGAATAGTGTATTTATCAGAAGTAGTTTTCCTTTTCAATGAAACTATCTCTACAGGTATGAATTGTATTTCACAACGATTCGCGCGAAAGCAGTAATCTTGTACCATGCCAGTTCAGGATCATGTTTCCGATATTCAGGAGTATTATAAACTTTGTCATAATGCTTATAGGGATGCCTGGGATCTGGACAAAAACCGGCAACTCAATCTGGGCTTGTGGAAAGCTGGCAGCAAAAACCTTTCGCAGGCCTTATTCAACCTCAATGAAGAAATAAGCTTACTGGCTGATCTCTCAGCCGGAAAAAAAGTGCTGGATGCCGGCTGTGGAGTTGGCGGTACCGCCATTCATTTTGCCAGCCGCTATCAATGTGAAGTTCATGGTATTTCCATTGCTCCTAATCAGATCGAATTGGCTCATGAAAATGCCGCAACAGCTGGAGTGCAGCAACTCTGTAATTTCTCCGTGATGGACTACATGCATACTTCCTTTCCCGACCAATCCTTTGATGTGGTCACCGGTATGGAAAGCATTTGCTATGCAGAACCCAAGATTGATTTTTTGCGAGAAGCCTATCGATTGCTTAAACCCGGCGGATTTCTGGTTATGGCTGAGAATCTGCAAGGCAAACAAGAGCTCAGTCCGGAAGAATACGATTGCCTTTATACAAATGCATTTCATGGCTGTAAGGTAAAATCCCTCGCCACGTCTAGCGAATACCGGGAGAATTTGCAAAAAGTGGGTTTTAAGCAAGTGGAAATATACGATCATACCAAAGAAATTCGCCCATCGATAAAACGCCTCCGTCGTTTCTATTACCCGGCCTGGCTGTATAATCAATTTTACCGTCTCATCGGTCGCCCCTTTTCCGCCACCCAGGAGGCCAATACCAAAATGTGTTATTATTTACTGAGTTCCCTGGATCGTGGTTTGTGGAGTTATGGATTGATCAGGGCCGTAAAACCATGAAAGAGGTATTCAAAGGGTTGAAAGTGGTTGAACTGGCCTCGGTGCTTGCCGGTCCTGCAGTGGGAATGTTTTTTGCAGAATTAGGAGCGCAGGTGATCAAGGTGGAAAATAAAACTACCGGGGGAGATGTTACCCGTAGCTGGAAACTCGCCGGAGAAGATCCCGACCACCCCTATTCCGCCTATTACGGATCGGTGAACTGGGGGAAGCAAAGTACGTTTCTTGACCTGAATGATAGTAACGATCATACAAAACTCAAACAATTGATTAAAGAAGCTGATCTGCTTATTTGCAATTTCAAGGCAGGTGATGCTGAAAAATTCAAACTTACGTTTGAGCATGTCAGATCCCTCAATTCTGCTATAATCTATGCTGAGATCAGCGGTTTCAACAAATCCGGCCGTACAGCCTATGATCTGGTCTTGCAGGCAGAAACCGGCTTTTTAAGTATGAATGGCAAGCCTGGAAAACTGGCCAAATTACCGGTAGCCTTTATCGACCTGTTTGCTGCTCATCAGTTGAAAGAAGCCATTTTGATCGCCCTTTTGCAGCAGCAAAAACACAAACAGGCATTCCGTGTTCAAGTATCCCTTTATGATGCTGCCCTAGCTAATCAGGCCAGCAATTACCTCATGGCCGGGCAGGTGGCTACTCCACAGGGATTGCTTCATCCAAATATTGCTCCCTATGGAGAAACCTTAAGCTGCAAAGAAGGCAAACAAATCGTGCTGGCTGTAGGAACTGAGAAACAATTTAGAAAGCTTTGCTCAATATTAGGATTGCCGGATTTACCGGATGATAAGCGTTTTAACAGCAACCAAGCCCGGCTGCATCATCGGGAAGAATTACAAAAAGCGTTCGATCAAATTCGGGGACGATTCGAAAGAGAAGAACTGCTCAATCAGTTGATCCGGGCAGGAGTTCCCGCCGGGGCCATTCGCTCCCTGGATGAAGTTCTGGATCACCAAGAAGCAGTCGCCAACATCCTTACCGAAGAAAAAGAAGGACGACAGTTGCGAACCATCAGCTCAGCCGTTTTTTCAATTACTAGCTGAATCCTCCAGCAAGCGGTTGAGGGTTTTCATCAGTTTGCTTGCCTCTTTATTGGTAAGGCGTAATCCGAAGGGCACAACCCTTCCGTTTATGGTAAATGCCAGCTTTTCCCCTCCGATCACCCAGTAGGAATGCATGAAAGTTTTTATGAAATCATTTATATCCTCCTCCCCTAACGTGCGTACCTTATTGATAAGTTCCTTGCGGTAGGGCTTCAGAAATCCGCGATTGCCAATAGTCCTGCCGTAGTGCAAATAATCTGAATCGATCAATAGTTGTTCTTCCCCCCACTTTCGCCAGCGCCAGGCCTTTACAACTTTGTATTCAAAGTACCCCCAAAAGGCGGCAAACACAAGCAACATAATGCGAAACTGACCATCAAGAGGGTAAAAGAATTGGGCGATGATCGCCAGTCCGCATAGGGTCCATGCAATCACCCAGACGGTGAACAGTTTTTGCTTCCCTTCCTCTTGAAAAGCTCTGATCTTAATCAAGTAACCTTCGCTGGTATCTTCTTCGCTGATCCGCTTCATGCTAAAATTTAGGACAAAAGTAGGCAAGCAAATCAGGTAGATGGTATGGATTTTGTAATTTCGGCACTATCGAAAAAAAACCTGCATGAAAAAAATACGCTATACTGCCCTGCTGCTCTTAATTTCTCAACTGCTAATGGCCCAGCCGGAAGACAAAAAGGTAGGAAAGATCACCTTCCTTATGGTGGATGGTAAGTACGAAGATGCTGCTTACAAGGCGGATAAATTAACCGAAGATTCCGAATACCGAAGAAATGCGTGGGTATATTATTATTTGTCTCAAAGCTATTTCGAAATTGCCAAGAAACCTGAACTACAGGAAGATTACCCACGGGCATTGAAAGAGTCCCTGAAGGCCGCCTATAAACTTGAGAAATACAAAGACAAAACTGACGAAAACAAGGAAGTTTACCGGGATGCTCAGGATTTCCTAACCGCCCTCAAAGACAGTGTGATCACCGTTTCGGAAATCTATTACGACAATGATAATCCCCGCAAAGGAGCCTATTACCTGAAGAAAATCACCAAATTCGATCCGGATGATTATGCCGTATGGTTAATGAAAGGAGTGTATGAGATAAAATCCAGGAACATGGGAGAAGGTATTAAAAGTATCATGCTTGCCATGGATAGTATTGATGAGAACTATGTTCCCGATGAAATATCTGCTCAAACCCTGGTGGATGCATTGGATGAATATGCCCTTATTCTTAAAAGCGGGGAATACGATAAATATTTTTCGGCCTATCGTTTTGAACCTACCCAGCAGGATATTGACGATGCCATGATCATGAAAGAAGAGTATAAAAAATACTTGAAAGGAGAAGAAGTAAGTAAAGAAGAGCGTAAAAAAGAATCAGAGATCATTTACAAAACCTTCCGCAGTGATGAGGACGAAGAAGAGGAAGAAGAAGATGATGATGAATGATCAAATGGTCTAATGTGCATAGGCTGGATTGTGGGTAACGAATTGTTCCCTTTTGTCTATATTGAATATCAACTTCCAAAGTTAAATCGATTAGTGGAGTGGTACCTCTAAGGTCTAAGGTCTAAAGTCTGGCTTCTAAGGTCTTTTCTCTTGGCTCTTGGCTCTTTGCACTAACTTCTAACATCTTACCTCTAAGGTCTAACTTCTAAAGTCTAAGGTCTTGGGTCTTCTCGCCATCACCTCCCTCTTCCACCAGCACAATATCAAATCCTTTCACCGGCATTTCGAATTCTTCGATCAGGTAGGCAATAAATTCCTGTCCATACACCATATAAGCCTCACTGAAATTGTCGTGGCGTTCCTGCAATTTTTTAAATGGGAACAAGGTGTTTCGTAAAAAATCAATTTTCCGACTGGCCGCAGTTTGCCTGAGGCGCTCCGCCCGGATCAGTTTCTCCGAAAGTTTGCGAATACTTCTGTAGTGCTCTATTTCCAAAGCCTCAACATGCGGTCCCAGGGATTCATCCACTTCCTCAGCTTTCTGGGCAAGCCTGCGATAAAGTACTTCAAAGGCCCGTTGTTCTTTTTCCAGGCGAAGAGTATCGCCGGACTGCCGGATGATCCAGTCCTTATTTAATTTACCCTTCTCTTTAAATAAGTCAGTAAATTTCAATTCCAGATCGCGGAAATAGCGGCTTTGTTCTTCATCCAGCCACAGCAGTGAATTTCGCAGCAATACCACCGGATAGGGTATATCAAAAGCTTTAAAGGCAGCTTTCAATTGCAACCAGTAAGCCACCTCACCCCCACCGCCTACATAAGCGATATTGGGCAAAATGTGCTCCTGATACAAAGGCCGGAAAAGCACGTTGGGACTAAAGCGATCAGGGTGTTGATCAATTTCCCGGCTGATCTCTTTGGCGCTGAATCGGATGTTAGTGGAGTCCACTATATAATCTTCCCCCTCCTGAATAAGGCGGTGGCGGGCGTTATCCTGTAGGTAGAATAAATTGATCGGCCGCACATGGGCTTGGATCTTATAATGCTTTTTTAGACGTGAATTAGTGCGTTCCACCGCTGATTTTAAAGGCTGCTTCAGCACTTCCTGTTTGAGTTGAGCTTTGAAACTAGCCTTCAGTTCAATATCATCCCCATCCACGATAAGCAATCCATACTCCCGAAAGAGCTGATGTACCAGAAAGCGGGAGGCATCCCCGTAATTATCCCTTTGGATATAGGCCTTTTCAAATAATTCCCTCAACCGATTGGCATGGGTAGAATACTCCGGCAGGTAACGGTCAAAGCGTCTGTATACCCCATCCAGCCCCGAGGTGGACATGCGGCCTACGGCACCTTCTTCGTTCGTATTCCATTCCAGTAATTTTCCTTCGTAGTGAAAATGGT
>CAZBIF010000076.1:0-6340 GCA_964492055.1 uncultured Flavobacteriales bacterium | reverse complement strand
ATGCCATCCAGAAGATGGGTACAAAATGCTTGTCCGTATTTTGCTCCTTAAGTTTATTGCACAGGGAAATAATACTACAGATCTTATAGATAAAGTATAGCGGTCCGGTGAACAGGGCCAATTGATGCCCGGTGGTAACGGTAAAGCAATTCTCCTTAGCCAGTAAATCTATATGTTCTTTTACTTTATTGTCACCTTTGAACGTGATGCCCGCTTTTTCATATTGGGAGTTGATCTGCCTGATCAGCAATTTACGGGATTTAGCCGGGAACTGTCGCGCTTCAATGGCTGCTTGTAATCCCTTTTCTGTGGGTTTGTATTGAAAGAAAGAATGAAGTGTTTTCTTGCCCTTCAGATAATCCAGCAGTAGGTCTGAAAATGCGTGGGTGTCGCTAAATGGAATCTGATACCGCTTCATTTAATCGGCCACAATTTCGCCAAAAAGATCGAAATGTTCTGCCTGAGTAATTTTCACATGCACAAAATCACCAATGCGGCAAAATTGCTCCTTGGGGATCAGCACTTCATTGTCAACTTCCGGAGAATCGTATTCCGTGCGGCCAATAAAATGATCTCCTTCAACCCTATCAATAAGCACCTTGTAAATGTTGCCTACTTTTTTCTGGTTGAGTTCAAAGGAAATACCTGCTTGTATAGCCATGATCTCCTCAGCACGAGCCTCTTTTATTTTTTGAGGCACATCATCCTTCAACTTATAGGCATGGGTATTTTCTTCATGGGAATAAGTGAAAATACCGAGGCGGTCGAAGCGCATTTCCTCTACCCACTCCGCCATCTGGCGAAAATCGGCCTCGGTCTCCCCCGGGTAACCGGCAATAAGGGTGGTACGAATGGCCATATCCGGCACGGCTTCGCGCATTTTATAAATAAGTTCGGTGGTTTTTTTATGGGTAGTACCCCTACGCATGGATTTAAGCACATTGTCACTGATATGCTGCAAGGGAATGTCCAGATAATTGCAAACCTTCGGTTCCTCCCGCATTACCTCCAGTACGTCCATGGGAAATCCCGTTGGAAAGGCGTAATGCAAACGTATCCACTCGATACCCTCCACCTTAACTAATTCCCTGAGCAGGCCGCCAAGTTTTCTTTTTTTATAAAGATCCAGGCCATAATAAGTAAGATCCTGAGCAATAAGAATGAGTTCCTTAACGCCCTGGGCGGCGAGTTGCCTGGCTTGATGTACCAGCTCTTCAATGGGAGTACTGCGATGGCCTCCCCGCATTAATGGAATAGCGCAAAATGAACAGGGGCGGTCGCAGCCTTCGGCGATCTTGAAATAGGCATAATGGGCAGGGGTGGTCAGCAGGCGCTCACCGATCAGTTCCTTTTTGTAATCGGCCTTCAGGGTTTTCAGCAAGCGCGGCAGTTCGCGGGTACCGAAGAAGGCATCCACATTATTGATCTCGGCCGCCAGCTCATCACGGTAGCGTTCCGAAAGGCAGCCGGTAACGTAAACTTTATCTACAAGTCCTACTTCTTTAGCCTGACTGTATTGCAAAATGGTATCAATGGACTCCTGTTTGGCATTATCGATAAAACCACAGGTATTGATGATCACGATCTCATGGTCATCGGATTTTCCTTCATGCTCTACCTCAAAATTGTTGGCTTTGAGCTGACTCATCATCACCTCCGAGTCAAAGAGGTTTTTGGAGCAGCCCAGGGTAACTACATTTACCTTATTGGGTTTTAGCGTTTTGGTCTTCATCAGTTCTTACCAAAAAGGCTGTCCACAAATTCCCGCCGATTAAACACCTGCAGGTGTTCCATCCCTTCGCCCACGCCAATGTATTTTACGGGAATTTTAAATTGATCGGAGATCCCGATCACCACTCCGCCTTTGGCCGTGCCGTCGAGTTTCGTTAAAGCCAAAGCATTCACTTCCGTAGCTGCGGTAAACTGTTTGGCCTGTTCAAATGCATTCTGTCCGGTAGACCCGTCCAGCACCAGTAAGATTTCATGAGGGGCATCGGGGATCACCTTCTGCATTACCCTTTTGATCTTACTCAATTCATTCATCAGGTTCACTTTATTATGCAAACGACCGGCGGTATCAATGATGGCCACATCAGCTTCTTGGGATAGCGCAGACTGCAAGGTATCAAAAGCTACCGAAGCAGGATCGGCATTCATGCCCTGGCTGACGATCGGTACTCCTACCCTTTCAGACCAGATGGTCAATTGATCCACTGCGGCAGCACGGAAAGTATCGGAAGCTCCCAATACCACCTTTTTACCCATCTTCTTGAACTGATACGCCAGTTTACCGATGGTAGTGGTTTTGCCTACCCCATTAACGCCCACCACCATGATCACATAGGGCTTCTTTTCGGCAGGCAGGCTGAATTCTTCGTAATCGGTGGTATTGTTCTCTTCCAGCAGGGCGGCGATCTCTTCCCGGAGAATGCCATTCAGTTCCGCAGTGGTGACGTATTTATCCCTGGCCACCCGTTCCTCAATGCGTTCGATGATCTTCAGGGTGGTATTCACTCCCACATCAGAAGTGATGAGAACCTCCTCCAGTTCATCAAGCACTTCATCGTCCACCTTGGTTTTACCTACTACAGCCCGGCTGAGTTTGCCAAAGAAACTCTCTTTGGTCTTGCTCAGGCCTTCATCAAGTGCCTCCTTCTTTTCCTTGCTGAAAATGTTTTTAAATAAGCCCATAATTTGCATAAAAAAGGCTTCCTTCAAACTGAAAGAAGCCTTCTGAATATTTTATTGAATTAATTACTTCTTGTTGAAATAATCCTTCACCTGATCGTTGGGGATCATTTCTTCTTTGAAAGAATAGGAATTGGTTTTATCAGACTTCACCATTTTGATCACCTTAGTGAATGACTTACCTTCTCCTTTCTGTAAAGTTGCAACCGTTTTCTTAGCCATGACTTATATTTTTACTTGATTTCTTTATGAACCGTCACTTTTTTCAAGATGGGATTGTATTTCTTCAACTCCATCCGATCCGGCGTATTCTTTCTGTTTTTAGTGGTAATGTAACGCGAAGTTCCGGGCTTTCCGCTGTCTTTATGCTCGGTGCATTCCATGATTACCTGTATCCTGTTTCCTTTGCTCTTCTTGGCCATAATCCACGCTTTATTTATGGGAGTGCAAAAATAATAATTTTTTCGATTATGAGAAAATTTTTTTGAGCGTGCCGGAACTTAATTCTTATTGCCGTTTTCACTCATCATTTTTTCAATATCCTCCACTGTTCGAGGGGAAGCGGCGGATAAATTGACCGGTCCCTCTGCCGTGATCAATATATCATCTTCAATGCGCACACCAATGTTCCACCATTTGGGATCGCAATCAGAACCTTCGGCGATGTAGATCCCCGGTTCCACCGTGATCACCTGCATGGGCTGCAGGGGCATGTACATACCGGCATCATGTACATCCAATCCCAGGTAGTGGGATGTACCATGCATAAAGTATTTACGCACTTCCGCACTTTCTTGGATGATTCCCAACTCCTTCAAACCCTTGCTGATAATAGAAACTGCCGCCAGATGGGGAGCCCAGAAGCTGTTTCCCACCTTGGCACTGTCGATGCCGGCCGATTGGGCTTTTAAAACCAATTCATAAATCACCTTCTCCTCCGGGCTAAAAGTGCCGTCCGGGGGGATGGTGCGGGTCACATCTGCCGTATAACCGCGGTATTCGGCCCCTACGTCACTCACCAGCAAGCCCCCATTCTTCAAGGGTCGGCGATTGGAAGTATAATGCAAAATACAACTATTTTCCCCGCTGCCCTGAATGGAAGGAAAACCGGGATACTCTGCTCCCTCTTTTTTAAATACATACTCGATAAGGGCTTCTGTTTCATATTCCTTCATTCCGGGATGGATCTGCCTCATCAATTCATTCTGCGCCTCACAGGTAATATCTATTGCTTTTTTCAACATTACCAATTCTTCTTCCGTTTTTTCCTGCCGTAATTGCGCAAGCATTAACTGCGTATAATTTTCATTGGTTTCCGTGCTATCGGGAATCTGCTTTCCCAGTTGATACCACAAGCCCTTTAAATAGCGACCGTCTGTGGTATCCTGCTCTTCCATGGCTTCCGGCTGTATGGTAAAAATGCGCTTAAAACGATGCAGGTCAAGCTGCTGTTCTTCTATAACCTCATTTACCTTTACCGTTTGGAATGCCAACTTTTCTTCGGCGGCATCTTTTCCCAGGCGGCGCCCATTCCATACTTCAGCTGCAGGATCCCGGTCCTGCACAAAGAGGATCTCATTGGTTTTTTCCCCGGCTATTTCCCACTTCTCCTTGGTGATTAACACCATGCCATTCGGTTCCCGGTAGCCGGTAAGGTAATAAAAATTGGGATCCTGATGGTATTCATAATACACATCATTGGAACGTTTACGCTCAGGGGCCGAAAAAAGGATCATTGCCGAACTGTCGGGCAACAACTTGCGCAATGAATCCCTTCGCTGTTTATGAAAGGAGGCCGGAAGAAAATCTTCATCATACTGGTAATAGCTGGTTTCCTTTTCCGGCTGTTGCAGCTCCAGGCGATTTTCCTGCCCCCTTAGCCAGCCCGATAAAATGAATAAGCCAACTAATAGAAATAAGATTTTTCTCATGCTGTGCACCATTGTACAAAATTCACAATTTAAAGCGTTTCAGGCGTTTTATTAGGATGAGCGGTAAATGCAAGAAACAAAAAAACCCTGAAGGAACCCCGGTATAGACGGAGAGTATTCAGGGCTTTAAAAGATCTTTAATGGGTATTACATATACCCTTTCTCCTTCGCTTCCTTAATGCAAGCGTTCAGTCCTTTTTTATTGATATTCCGGATACCGGCAGCGGAAACTTTCAGGGTCACCCACTTATCATCTTCTTGCACGTAAAACTTACGGGTAAATAAATTGGGAGAGAAAGTACGTTTGGTCTTGCGATTGGAATGGGAAACATTATTTCCCGTGATAACCCTTTTCCCTGTGATTTGACAAACTCTTGACATGGCGCTAAATTTTCCTCAAAAAAATTGGAGTGCAAAATAACTACTTTTTAATGAAACATGCAACAGCAGAAAAGGAATATCCCCATTCTTGTTTCGGACAGGTAGCTTTGCTAATTACAATCTCCTTAATTTCGCCTGATAAACGAAAAAGTCATGCGGAATTTAATTTTATTGTTTTGTGTCATGGAATATAGGTAGCAATCTCACGGCAGAAAGGAAAGAGGGATTTTTGTCAATACGATAGGGGTAAATAACTATTTAGTTTTGTGATAACTCTAAAGCTTATAGATTTATAAGTTAAATTATTTGAATTTATAAATTTTATCCTAAAGTATGATTTAAATTATTTTGAAGTTCTGTGGATTGAGGCCAACCAATCAATGAGGCAATGTGATTTATTAGATGTTTTGCAAAGGGCGCCTCGCTTTTTACAATCAATACAGTTACAAATTGATCCTGATCATAAGGTGTAGTTAGTTCAACCTGCATTGCACTACATGTGAATTTTAAGGATAAAAGGCTGCCAAATACATTCAAACCTTGAGGTCTTACAAAATGTTGGCTTAAGTCATATGGATTTTTTTTACCATCAATTACAAACTCTTCGTCAGGATCAATCATATCGCGTATTTTTATTAGAGCGGTTTCTTGATCATATTGTTCACCCAAATCTTTGAGCATCCTGGTAAGTGTATCTAAGAATGTATCTATTAATGGTGTACCACCTAAACCTAGATATTCATTTATAATACGTCGTTTTCTTTCCCCTGTAAAAGAATGGTTCAGTAGTATGCCGAATGATAAAAAGCCGTTTCTATGAAAACTTAATTTGCCGATGACTTCATGAGTATCACTTTTACTTATTAATATCATCCTATAAATATCAGGGTTATTTGATACCTTCAAATCGTCGAGCTGATATTTTCCTTCTTGCATAATATTTTCATATTACGGCATATAGCTTTCAATTATCAAGCATTTTCGTATTTGTTCGTAATCGGCATGCGCCTTTCACGTCCAAAGGCATTGGATGTTATCTTCACACCCGGTGGTGATTGGCGGCGTTTATATTCCGCGCGGTCGACCCAATGGCGGACAATTTGCACCATCATTTCGTCAAAACCTTCTTTTGAAAGTTGAGATACGGATTTGCGTTCCTCAATAAGGCCGTACAAAATTTTGTCCAGCGTATCGTAATCGGGAAGGCTGTCTTCATCCTTCTGGTCTTCGCGTAATTCCGCGCTGGGCGGTCTTGTGATGATGTTTTCGGGCATCACGAATTCTTGCTCATTCCGCCATTTTGAAAGGGCAAAAACTTGCGTTTTATAAACATCTTTCAA
>CAZBIF010000075.1:10648-12739 GCA_964492055.1 uncultured Flavobacteriales bacterium | reverse complement strand
CATTGCCAGGCCTCTTCATTGATAGGCTCTCCTACTGTTCCCAGCACCCTTAATGAACTCAGATCATACTTTTCTACTATTTCAGTGCCGTGTTTTTCCAACGCACGAATAGCTGTGGGAGCGGTATAAAACTGATTCACCCGGTATTTTTCCACGATCTGCCAGAAGCGTCCGGCATCCGGCCAGGTAGGAATGCCTTCGAACATGAGGGTAGTGGCTCCGGCACACAAAGGCCCGTAAACGATATACGAATGCCCGGTGATCCAGCCGATATCAGCGGTACACCAGTAAACATCTTCGGGGCGGTATTGAAAAACATTGATAAACGAATAGGTCGCCCCCACCATGTATCCTCCGCAGGTATGTACCATGCCTTTGGGTTTGCCCGTAGAACCGGAAGTATAAAGGATGAAAAGCGGATCTTCCGCATCCATGGGTACAGCAGCAAATTCACGATCTGCATTTTTTAATTCCTCCTGCCACCAAAGGTCCCGTCCCTGCTGCATTTGCACTTCTTCCCCCGTGCGTTTATAGACCAGTACGTTTTTCACTGAATCACACTGCAACAAGGCTTCATCACAGATCCGCTTCAGGCCAATTTGCTTACTGCCCCGGTACATGCCATCGGCAGTCAATAAAAATTTACATTGGGCATCATTGATCCTGCTGGCTATGGCTTTGGCTGAGAAACCGGCAAACACCACCGAATGCACAGCCCCAACCCGGGCACAGGCCAATACCGCAAAGGCCAGTTCGGGGATCATGGGCATGTAAAGACAAATCCGGTCGCCTTTTCGGACCCCCATTCGGTGAAGTACGCTGGCCAGGCGACAGACTTCCGCATGCAGTTCCTCGTAACTTATTTTTCTATGGTTTTCCGCAGGATCATTGGGTTCCCAGATGATGGCAGTTTGATCAGCGCGCTCTTTCAGATGGCGATCCAGGCAATTTTCCGTAATGTTAAGCTTTCCTCCGGAGAACCATTTGAATTCCGCATTCTCCCAGTCGAATTGCAGCACCTTATCCCATTTCACTTTCCATTGAAAATGTGAAGCCACTACTTCCCAGAATGCTTCCGGTTGCTCTACACTTTTTTGATAGGTTTGCTGATATTCCTCTTTGCTCCTGATCTGCAGTTGTTCAATTAAATCCATAAATTGATTTGAAAGGGGAAATTCCTGAATATTCCTGACAAAGTCAATTCTAGATGATATCTTAGGAAAACACCATGAGAGTATTCCCATTAAGCGTATCAACTTCCTTACTTTTGCCCGATTAATATAGCTGCATGTACCCCACTCTTTCCGATGCCATAAAAGACCTGTTCGGGCTGGATATCCCCCTCCCCTTTCCCACTTTTGGATTTTTTGTGGCCCTTTCCTTTCTCACCGCTGCCTATTTTTTTACGAAAGAACTAAAACGCAAAGAAAAGCTTGGCTGGTTAAAAAGCAAGACCATTAAAGAAAAAATAGGCGAAAAAGCTTCTACTGCCGATTTGCTGGTAAATGGATTGATCGGTTTTGTGGTGGGGTTTAAACTGCTGGAGATCATCTTTCACTACAGCGAAATGGTAGCTGACCCCCAGGCGTTTATTTTTTCCGGCAGGGGAAATATATGGGGCGGTCTGCTTGGTGCCGCCTTCTTTGCCTATCAAAAATACCGGGAGAAGGAAAAAAGCAAATTGCCTCAGCCCAAACTGGTGGAGAAAGAACTCCATCCGCATGAATTGGTCGGCAACATGACCATAATATCAGCTGTAGCGGGTATACTTGGTGCGAAGATATTCCACAATCTGGAAAACCTGGACGAATTCGCTGCTGATCCGGTAGGAGCCCTTATCTCCTTTAGCGGCCTCAGTATTTATGGGGGCTTGATCGTAGGAGGTGCAGCGGTTTTATATTATGCTGCCAAACACGGCTTGAAATGGGTACATGTCGCCGATGCCTGTGCCCCGGGATTGATGGCGGCCTATGGTGTGGGCCGGATCGGTTGCCAGCTGGCAGGGGATGGCGACTGGGGAGAACCCAATGATGCTCCCAAACCGGAATGGATGAGTTTTTTGCCGGACTGGATGTGGGCTTACGATTATCC
>CAZBIF010000075.1:5487-10638 GCA_964492055.1 uncultured Flavobacteriales bacterium | reverse complement strand
TATTGACTTGCAGCGTGATTTTCAACGCATGGGGTATGAAAGTCTCACGGGCCATGCCTGGCCCACTCCTTTCTATGAAACGGTAATGGCATTTATCATCTTCGGCATTCTCTGGGGTTTGCGAAAAAAGATCCTCATCCCCGGATTTATTTTTAGCCTGTACCTTACACTGAATGGCATTGAACGTTATTTAATCGAAAAGATCCGCATTAATCCCGACTACCACTTTCTCGGCATAGAAGCCACCCAGGCTGAAATCATCGCTGTACTGATGTTTATCAGTGGCGTGGCCGGAATGGTTTACTTCAGCAAGCACCGCCACCGGTATTCGCCTTCCCTAAACTCCCAAACCTCCTTGTAGTATGGATTTGCAGGCACTTTGCATGGATGTAGTGGAATTGAGCCGGGAGGTGGGCATGTTCATCAAGATGGAAGAGCAGCAGGTAAGCAAGCAACAGATTGAGGAAAAATCCCTGAATTCCCTGGTAAGTTACGTAGATAAAACAGCCGAAGAAAAGATCGTCTCCCGTTTGGGTGAATTACTTCCCGAAGCGGGATTTGTAGCGGAAGAAGGCACTTCAGATAAAAGCGGTGAGGTTTTTAACTGGATCATCGATCCTCTTGATGGTACCACTAACTTTTTACATGGCATCCCGGTTTATTCCGTAAGTATAGCCTTACAGCAAAATGCAAAAATTGTCATTGGTGTGGTATACGAAGTGAACCGCGATGAATGTTTCTATAGCTGGCAGGGTGGGGCTGCCTACCTCAATAATGAAATAATGCAGGTAAGTCCGTGTAAGCAGCTTTCAGAATCACTATTAGCAACCGGCTTTCCTTATTACGATTACCAGCGCATAGAAGCTTATTTTGCCCTCTTAAAAGAATTATCACAGAAGTGCCGAGGAATTCGAAGAATGGGTTCAGCAGCGGTAGATCTTGCTTATGTGGCTTGCGGTCGATTTGAAAGTTTCTTTGAATACAGCCTTCACCCCTGGGATGTAGCCGCTGGAGCATTTCTGGTACAACAGGCAGGAGGGAAAGTGGCAGATTTTAATTGGGGCGACAACTGGCTTGAGGGAAAGGAAATTATCAGTTCTGCCGCCGGGATGCATCAGGAAATGCTAAGCCTCCTCAGCAAGCATATGGCTTAACCCTCTTTCGTTTCTTTATCTTCTTTTTCTTCAATCTTCTTTTCTTTCTCTGACCTTATTTCAGACTCATCCGGCTCATCCGGGGCCTCATCGTCTACTTCCACATCCTGCCGCTTGAAACGCACCGCATAATCTGAAGCCATAATGCCATGACCGTAACGTTGCGCATACACCCAGGTAAATTCCGCCCCGAAGAATAAGATGAGGCAGGTATAGGAAACCCAAAGCAGCACCAGAATGATCGAACCTGCGGCACCGTAGGAGGAACCAGGTTCCAGTTTGGCAAAGTAAAGACTGAGGATATATTTCCCGATGAGGAACAAAACTGCCGTAATGATCCCTCCTATCCAGACGGTTTTCCAGCGGATTTCCACATCGGGCAAAAATTTAAACATGATGGCAAAGAGTACGGAAATCACTGTTAGGTTAATTACGATATCAATGCCGTATGAAAATGCGACTACCAGGGATGGAAATATCTGTTGCAGGTAATCCGTAAAGGCTGATAGCAAGGCAGAAACAATAAAACTACTAAGCAAGAGGAAACCAATTACCAGAATAAAACCGAAGCCCCGTAAACGGTCAAGTAATAACTTTTGCCAGCCGGTATCCTCTTTCATCTTGATCTCCCAGACCTGGTTTAAACTTACCTGCAAATGGTAAAACACCCCGGTAGCACCAACCAGCAAAGTGATTATTCCCACTATGGTTTGAAAAAGACTTTTATTTTCCTGCTGGCTGTTCTGAATGAATTTACCTATGGAATCAGCAGTTTCATGACCCATGGCTGAGGCAATCTGATCATGCAGTTTACCCTGAACCAGTTCATTGCCCCAGATCGCACCCACCGTATTGATGATGATCACCAGGAAAGCAGGCATGGAAAGTACCGCGAAATATGCTACGATCGCACTTAGACGAAAAGGCTCATCGTTGTTCCAGGCTACATAAGTATCTTTTAAAAGTGAAGGTAAGTGCTTGAATTTAAATTTTTCCCTGCTTTTTAAAGTCATAGTAATCGGTTTAACAATGCCTCTTGCTTATGGTTCTTTTGGGCCAGAACTGCGTAAAGCATCCCTGATCTCCGTTAACAACTGTATATCTTTTGGAGTAGGGGTAGATTTTTCCTTGGGGTCTTCCCCTTTGCGTTTCAGGCGGTTAAAGATGCGAACCAGCATAAATACCACCAGGCCTACGATCAGAAAATCAAGTACATTTTCCATAAAAAGACCATAACGCAGTTCTATGGCTTCAACAGCAGCGCCTCCCTCTCCTTCTGCGATTGCCTCCCTTAATACGATCTTTTTCTGACTGACATCCACTCCGGAAGTAAAAACACTGATCAGGGGCGTGAGAATGTCTTTAACTAACGATTGAACAATGGTGGTAAATACCGCTCCGATAATAATACCTACAGCCATGTCGATCACATTGCCCTTTATGGCAAACTCCTTGAAATCCTGAAAAAATGCCTTCATCTGTTTGTGTCGCTATCTGACAAAAAGATTAAACGGTCTGGGACTTAATTCGTTCAACCCACTGAAACAGTCTGGGCAGGATCATAGTACAGCTCCCGTATAGATCGCATCTCTTTCTGTTTGCTGATCACGGCATTTACTTCCTCTTTGGTGCCGGCACTTAATAGTTTAAGCAGGGGTTGATTTACTTTGGGTATTTTGCTAAATACCTTCTTCAGTTTCTGGTCCCATTCATTTGAATAGCGCAGCAAATCGTCCGGATAAACGGTTTTGCGCTCCGTTCCCTCATCAGCAGCCTGAAAAGGCTCATTGATATTCAGGTAGCCGTAGTCATCGGTCAATTGTTCACCCGGTAAAATATCCCGGATTGCCATTTCAAAATCATAGGCTGTACTCAAACAATTCGAATTAAAACTGTGGTTCACAAACCGGCCATTATCCCAGCAAAGCACATAGTTGCCTTTGCTGTTGCGAAAACTATAAATGTCCAGGATGTCTTTATGTAGCTGATCAAAAGCTTCGAATTCTTCAGCTTGAAATTCACGGTCCAGTTTGTCCATCACCCAGGTAATGGTACCGGCGGGAATAAATTCCGTGGCTACCACTCCATAGCCAATTTCTTCGTTGATAAATTTGAGTTCCGTGGAAGGATGAATCATAGGTTTTAAGGTATTAGTTAAATAAATGGCATAACAACGCAATTATAATATTGATCAATTCAGTTCTTACAAACCTTTTCAATACCGGAATAAAAGTAGAAAATAATGTGAATAAAATACGGTTTTAAAAAATGCTGAATTTATTTATTCCCCGGAGTGATGAAAGGGGAATAATCCTCATACCAATGGCCGTCCTCAAAGGTCTTATCAGTAGGATTTCCATAACGCAGAGTCATGTATACCAAATAGACCACAAAAAACTGGCCCAATAAAAAAAGCAGAAATAAAATATTTCCGCTAATATCCAGGTAAGGAGCTATGGTATAAAAAAGCAGAAATAAACTTACGCCGTAAACGATGCTGGCAATCGGTTTCATATATAACTAACAGTAGCTGACCGCATTAGTTTAATCCAAAGGGTCACTTTTCCAAAATCCGTATCTCCACCCGTCGGTTGGCTTGCTGCTCGAAGGGGGTACGTTCCTGAGGGTAAATCGGACGGCTCCGCCCAAACCCTTTATAACTCAAACGTTCAGGCGAAATTCCTTTGGCGATCAATTGTTCATAAATGTACTTTGCCCGCTCTACGGACAAATTTCTGGTAAGTAGGTCACTGTCCACGCCGTCCAGGCTATCGCTGCCAGTACAACAAACATGGCCTTCAATGGCAATTTTCAGTTTTGGATTTCTGACGAGCTTTTCAAACAAGGTATCCAGGTAGGCTTGTGATTGGGGAAGGAGGAAATGTCTTCCCGGAATAAATGAAAAATCTTCTAGTACCAGATGATCGCCCACTTTCGCACTATCAAGATTCAGGGAGGTTGCAGGTGTTGTAGTCTTTTTTTCCTCTTTTGGGTTGTATTCAATAATTATATCTGCCCTTCGGTTTTCAGGATTCCCCTCGCTGCCTGGCATTTCTTTTCCCAGTTCGCCTAATCCGCTAACCTTCTTGATCAACTTTGTATCGCAACCATGCTGCACCATTATTTCTTTAACCTTTGCAGCTCTTTTATTCGATAGTTGGAGATTATAAAAGGTTGAACCCAGGTAATCAGTATAGGCGACAATTTCTACAGCTTGCCATTCCTCCTGACAACGCAGTTTAGGTATTTCTTTTTCATAAGGTTGAAAAGCATCATGCGGAAAATAAACCGAGATCGTATCGGTTTGTGCAAGGGAAAGGGAAGGCAAAAAACATATCAACCATCCCGCAAAATTCAGGTAAGGGTTCAATGGAACCTCCTTTCCCTCCATCTGGAATGATTGACCTGCCCGGTAGCTTCAGGAGCGCTAAGGGTTTGCTCTTTTTCTTTCATTATTTCTGCGGCAAAGAGGGCGGCCACTTTCTTCTCATCTGCATTTTCTTCTCCTAATTTCTCCGGTTTGAAGTGGTGCTTGACGAAGTGAGTATCAAATTTTCCACTGATAAAAGCTTCGTGATTTAAGGCAAACCGGCAAAAAGACAGCGTGGTGGTTACTCCACTGATCTGGTATTCCTCTATGGCTCGCAGCATACGCTTGCGGGCAGTTTCCCGGTCCTGAGCATAGGTTACCAGTTTAGCGATCATGGGATCGTAATAAATGGGAATGGCCATGCCTTCTTCAAATCCATCATCTACCCTTACACCCGGCCCCTGCGGGCGAACATAGGTTTTCAACGTCCCAATGTCCGGCAGGAAATCATTGCCTGGGTCTTCGGCATAAACCCGCACTTCGAAAGCATGCCCGTTGATCTTTAGGTCTTCCTGGGTAAAGGATAATTTCTCTGCGCGGGCTATATTGATCTGTTCCCGCACCAGGTCAATACCCGTGATCACTTCGGTGACGGGATGCTCCACCTGCAGGCGGGTATTCATTTCA
>CAZBIF010000075.1:1182-5477 GCA_964492055.1 uncultured Flavobacteriales bacterium | reverse complement strand
CCCCGCCCCCACATAATTACAGGATTTTGCTACCTTAACTGCCGCCTCCCCCATCTTTTTCCTTAATTCAGGGGTCAATACCGCAGAAGGTGCCTCTTCGATCACTTTCTGATGACGGCGTTGAATGGAACATTCCCGTTCAAAAAGGTACAACACATTCCCATGGGTATCCGCCAATATCTGTATTTCAATATGGCGGGGGGAACCTACATAGCGCTCAATAAAAACTGCCCCGTCCCCAAAAGCAGATTCTGCCTCAGATACCGCCCGGTCCATTTGTTCTTTGAAATCCTCGGCCTTTTCCACAATGCGCATGCCTTTGCCTCCACCCCCGGCGCTGGCTTTCACAAGGATGGGAAAACCGATCTCTTTCGCGATTTTCTCTGCCTCTTTTACATCGGTAACCGCCTCATCTGTACCCGGCACGAGTGGTATACCATATTCCTTCACCGCCGCCTTGGCCGCCAGTTTACTGCCCATAATTTCCATGGCTTCGGCGGAAGGACCGATCAACGTCAAACCTGCTTCTTTAACCTTGCGCGCAAAGCTTGCGTTTTCCGATAAAAACCCATAGCCGGGATGGATCCCTTCTGCCTGTAATTCTTTGGCTACTTCAATGATGTTATCTCCTTTAAGATAGGATTCATTCGAGGGAGGAGGACCGATGCAAACGGCTTCATCAGCGAATCGGACAAATAAGGCATCGCGGTCGGCTTCGGAATAAACAGCCACGGTTTTAATGTCCATTTCTTTGGCGGTACGCATTACCCGTAGCGCAATTTCTCCCCTGTTAGCCACTAAGATTTTCTTCATTTCCTAAATTTGTCGCTAAAATAACCAATAGCCCCCTTTCCCAAAAAATGAGCAGGCCGATTTTTACCGAAGAACAGAAATTTACCCAGTGGTGGTTGTGGTTGATTATCGTGGGTGTTGCTTTAGCTGTGGGTAGAGGTGTTTATGAGGATTATCAGGAATCAGTAAATGATGAAGGGGCAATAGTGGAACTGCTTATTCCTACTTTTATCGTAGTTCTGATTTTTCTGTTATTTCTTACACTTAAACTGGCAACCAGAATTGATGAACAAGGAATAGAAGTATATTTTAAACCTTTCGATTTTCTAAAAAGAAAAATAAACTGGAAAAAAGTGAAGAATGTGAAAGTTGGAAAATATCATCCGATTTATGATTTTGGAGGATGGGGTTACCGCTGGGCAGGAAACTCAACCGCTTTTAACGTAAAAGGAAATCAAGGAATAAGAATTTACCTGCAAAATGGAAAGGAGGTGCTTATCGGCACCCAACATCCTATTCAGGCAGAACAAGTGGTGAATCAATATTTCCCTAATTGATGCATCGATTCTTTGCCCAATCCCTTACCGCTGATGAATGTGTGCTAGCTGCAGACGATTCTAAACACCTTTGCAAAGTACTTCGTGCCAGGCCAGGCGAACAAGTGGAAGTAAGTGATGGGCAAGGCAAGCTTTACCTTGCTGAAGTCAAAGAAGCGAATCCCCGGCAAAGTAAATTACAACTACTGCAAGTGATTTCTTCTGAAGAAAAAAGATATGGGATACATATCGCCTGTGCCCCTACCAAAAACATGAATCGCTATGAGTTCTTTCTGGAAAAAGCCGTGGAGCTGGGTGTGGATCGTATTACTCCTGTAATTTGCCAACATTCCGAGCGCCGGAAAATAAATAAGGAACGCTCCGAGCGCATCATCCGCGAGGCGGCCAAGCAATCTAGGAAAATTAAGTTGCCCGCCTTTTCAGAAGCCATCCATTATCAAAAGTTTATTGCTTCGGCCCAGGCAGAGAATAAATACATCGCCCATTGCCAGCAGAATGACAATAAACACTCCCTGTCCGAAATAAAAAAAGGCAATGATTCACTTATCCTGATCGGACCGGAAGGGGATTTCAGCAGTGAAGAAATACAAAAGTCGACTGAGCAAGGGTTCCAACAAGTGAGTTTAAGTGAAAGCCGCTTACGTACTGAAACCGCAGCAATAATTGCAGTGCATCTCTTACATTTGTAAAATGCGATTGCTAGTAATTTCACTACTATTTCCCTGCCTGCTGTACAGCCAGTCCTCCTTTCAGATCGGCTTGCTGAAGTACAGTGGCGGCGGTGACTGGTACGCTAACCTGGAAACTTCTTTGCCCAACCTCATTCGCTATACAAATCAGGAATTAGGAACACACATCAATGAAGAGCAAGCCATCGTAGAGGCCGGCAGCCCGGAATTGTTTGATTACCCTTTCATCCACATGACCGGGCATGGAAATGTAATTTTCTCCTCCACGGAGGTTGAAAATTTGAATAATTACCTACAGGCTGGAGGTTTTCTGCACATTGATGATAATTACGGCATGGATCCTTTTATCCGAAGGGAAATGAAAAAATTATTCCCGGAAACGGAATTGATAGAGATCCCTTTCGACCATCCGATCTACCATCAGAAATTTGAATTTGCAAACGGACTGCCCAAAATCCACGAGCACGATGAAAATCCACCCCGCGCCTTTGGTTATTTTATTAAAGGGAGACTGGCTATTTTATACACTTATGAAAGCGACCTGGGGGATGGATGGGAAGATGAGGAGGTACACAACGACTCTGAAGCTACCCGTTTGAAAGCCCTGAAAATGGGGGCTAACATCCTTTCTTATGTATTTACCGGCAGCTGAATTAAAGCGAGTAGAAATAGCTCAATTCATCTCAGAATATAAGCATACTGACATTCGGAAAGTAGCCCTAAAGCTCAGTAAACGCCCTGAACTACCAAGGGAATTGATCATTAAGCAGATAAACGGTTTGCAAAAATCCAGGGAAAAATTACCTTTCCTGAAATTTATCTTTCCCCATCCCCTTTCTTTATCGCAGGCCAGTTCACAAACCACTGCCGAATACAAAGCTTCCCTCTACTCGGGTCGGAAGCTGATTGACCTTAGCGGCGGTACGGGTATAGACAGTTATTTTTTCAGTAAAAAGTTCCTGGAAGTAGTTTATGTGGAGCCCCGCCCTGAATTGGCAGAACTGGCAAAATACAATTTTGACTTGACAAATATTCAGGTACAGGAAGCCACAGCAGGGAAATTCCTGGAGCAGTATCGTACTTCCTCCGCTAAGGTTCAGGAAAAATCGGAAGTGATCTATATTGATCCCGATCGGAGGGATAAAGGCAAAAGCCTAATCAATTTGCAGGATTGCCAGCCCGATATTCCCAAACTACTTCCCCTGCTTTGGCAACACACCGAGCACATTCTGCTTAAACTTTCTCCTATGCTCGATCTGAGCGTGATCCGTCATCAACTTAGCGCGATTGCCGCTATCCATATAATAGCAGTGGCCAATGATTGTAAAGAATTACTGGTAGAACTCAGAGCCGGTTTTGCCGGGAAAATGAAAATAATTACCATTAACTTTTCCAATGATAAAGAACAGCAATACACCTTTTCAGCTGATGAAAAAAAAGAAGAAATAGCCTATTCGCCACCTCTTTCCTACTTGTACGAACCTAATGTTGCCATTCACAAAGCGAACTGTTACGCTGAGCTAGCTGCTGATTTCGACTTAAAGAAATTAGCACCGAACACGCATTTGTTCACTTCCCGAAAATTGATGATGTCATTTCCCGGCAGGGTGCTAACTATTGAGAAAGTAGATAAACCCCAAAAAAAATGGCTACCCCAAGCCAATATCATCAGCAAGAATTTTCAGATGAAGCCTGCCGAAATTGCGAGGAAATACCAGATCAAAAATGGGGGGGAGCAATTTCTTTATGCCTGCCAGTTGCTACACAAAAAAAAGGTTTTTATTCACGCAAGCCCTGTGCTACTTACTTAATCCCAGAAAATACTGTCATGGTGCTTGGCCCGGTGTTTTTCATGGATGAAATAGGCTAGTTGGAAGCGTATCTGGTAGTTACGGAATTTAGTGGGCAAGAGGGGTGTTTCCCGTCCGAATTCTGTGATATTGCCCCGGTATTTTCCCGAAAGTAAAAAATCCCCCAGCTTCACTCCTGCCCCGGCTTCCACACCAATTACAATCGCAGCAAACTGATCACCAGCTGCCCGGTAATTCTCACTTCCACCGATCTTTACTCCTGTAAAAAAACGGTTCATGATATTGGGACCGGCCAGTAATTGAAAGTTGCGAAAACCCAATAGAATTTTTGCTGAATAATCCCCGCGGTACATTACATAGGTAAGTTCATTGAAGGTTTTTGCCCCATTGGGCAAGGTGGTAGTGAGTTCCACATTTCCCCCACAACGGCAGAGGGAAGCCTCGAG
>CAZBIF010000075.1:0-1172 GCA_964492055.1 uncultured Flavobacteriales bacterium | reverse complement strand
CTTTGGGCCCGGTAAATTCTGCCTGCACTCCAAAAGAGACCCCATTAAACACCCGCCCTTGCCGAACGAATATCTGTTCACTAAGTTGATTTTCTTCAAGTTTGAAGCGTGAAAAATCATATCCTGCATGAATACCGGTACGCAACAATTGCGCCTGTAGGGAAAAGCCGGTAAACAATAAAAGACCAAGAATAGTAAAATATCTTATCACAGGTTGTGACCTTTTTGTTGGTATTAATTAGTAGTGCGCGGCAAATATCCATAAATCGTGCTAATTAAATGCTGTATTTTTGCCGCCAGCATGGCTTTTGACTTTCATAAAGATAAAGAAACATATATCAGATATCAGTATGAAAATGCTGAGAACTACGTGATTCCATTCATTGAGCGCAAATTACCCTTGCAAAAAGGTATGCAGGTAATGGAGATCGGCTGTGCGGAAGGTGGTGTATTGAAAGCATTTATAGATGCCGGGTGCCATGGTACCGGAGTGGAGTTAATGCCGGGCAGGTATGAGGTAGCTAAAAATTATTTAAGCAAGGATCTGACTGAAGGAAAGGCAGTACTGATCAATAAGGATATTTATGAGGTAGATGTGGAGAAGGAATTTCCGGAAAAATTCGACCTTATTGTACTGAAAGATGTGATTGAACACATCCATGATCAGGATAAGGTGCTAGGTCGCTTGCGGGATTTCCTAAAACCGGGGGGATTTATATTTTTTGGCTTCCCTCCCTGGCAAATGCCCTTCGGCGGCCATCAACAGATAGCCAAGAGCAAGATCTTGAGCCGCTTGCCCTATTATCATTTACTGCCCATGCGCATTTACAAAGGTATTTTGAAAAGTATGGGAGAAAGAAGCCGTACGGTAGAAGATCTGGCAGAGATAAAAGAAACCGGCATCAGCATAGAGCGGTTTGAAAAACTCATCGCTAAAAACCGCTTTGGGATTACGGAAAAAGAATTCTATTTGATCAACCCCATCTATAAATACAAATTCAACCTGGAGGGAAAAGTGCAAAATCCGTTAATTGCGTCGATTCCCTATTTTCGGAACTATTTAACCACCTGTGTTTATTATCTGGTGAGGAAAGATGAGAGATGAGAAACCAGAGGTATTGTTACATTGCTTCATTGTTACATTGCTTCATTGTTACATTGCTTCATTGTTA
>CAZBIF010000074.1:9968-12745 GCA_964492055.1 uncultured Flavobacteriales bacterium | reverse complement strand
CGCCTATGCGATAGGTTCCTGCGCTGTGCCAGGCCATGCGGATCATGAGTGGACCGTAATGTCCGTAATCCGCCGGCCACCAATCCTGGGAATCGGTCATCATTTTACATAGATCCTCCTTGACTGCCTTGAGATCGAGCTTCTTGAACTCTTCAGCATAATTAAAGTCCTCTCCCAGGGGGTTGGACTTGTTTGTATGTTGTCTCAAGATGGACAGGTTTAATTGCTGAGGCCACCAGTCCCGGTTGGAGGTCCCGGTACCCGCCGTATAATTCACCGGTCCTCCCATAAAAGGGCATTTGCTGCTTTCATTGGTTTCCCAGGCCTTGTGACCATTCGAGCCGTGTGTATGCTTTCGATCTTCCATAATTGCTGATTATTGTCTGGTTTTTATAATTCTTATTTTGAGATTACCAAAAATAGAAACCTCCCATTTTAGATGCAATCGAATATATCTATAGTTTTGTTAGAAATCCTCTATAATGAACTTTAAGCAACTTGAGTATGCTCTGGCGGTCTTCAGGGAACCCAACTTTGGCATAGCCGCTGAGCAATGTGGGGTGAGTCAGGCCACCCTTAGTGCTATGATCAAAAAACTGGAGGAGGAGATCGGTTATTTATTATTTGACCGTAGTCATCGTCCCGTGAAGCCTACGGAAGCGGGTTTGCAATTTATGGAAAAAGCCCGCAACATCCTTTCGGAAAAGGAGGCGTTAATTTACCTTCCCCACACTTCGAAGCGCCTACGGGGCAGTTTGCGCTTAGGCATTATCCCCACCGCAACTTCAGTACTGTTACCGGCGGTGGTTAAGCATTTCCAAGATCAGCATGCCGATTTGCAGCTGGAAATCCTGGAAATGACCACCGAGGAAATTAAAAAACAACTGATGCAGGATAAGCTGGATCTGGGAATCCTCGCTACCCCCCTTCGGGAAAGTCAGCTGCAGGAAACGATTTTGTATTATGAAACCATGATGGTATATGGGGTTTCGGACCACAACCGCCAATTTATCACTTCTTCCGAAATAATGCAGGGAAAAGTATGGTTGCTTGAAGAAGGGCATTGCTTTCGCGAACAGGCCATCACCATTTGTCGCCTGAAGGACAAAATGAAACGCCTCTCCCACTTTAATTATAAAGGCAGAAGTTTTGAGAACCTGTTAAAGATCACCGATATGATGGGTGGGTATGCTTTGATCCCCGAACTCTATTTTCGGGAATTGCCTGTCATTCGGCAGAAAAAATGTTGCCCTTTTATGGCTCCCTTTCCCGTGCGGGAGATGAGTATTGTCTCCTATCGTACGCAGGCTAACAGTCAGGCCATTCATTTTATAGAAGAAATTATAGCAAAGGAAATCCGGCCGAGGTTACTCAGTCATACCCTTCCCAAAAGCGATCTGGAGATCATCGGCTTTTAATACGATGCTTGTGATCTGACAATTCTTTTTAATTTTAGATCATAAAATCGAATAAAATGAAGAAAATAGGCATACTTGGTTCCGGGGTAGTGGGTAAGGCCCTGGCCCGGGGGTTTCATAAGCATGGTTACCACATTATGATCGCTACGCACCAAGAGGGAAAACTGGCAGATTTTATTAGCGAATTCAAGGATCGTTTACAAGTTGGATCATTCAGGGAAACCGCCAGATTCGGTGAAATACAGGTCCTGGCGGTAAAAGGAGTGGCCGCTAAAAAAGTAGTGGAGGATCTGGGGAACGATCTGCTGGGAGGTAAGACGGTGATGGATGCGACCAACCCAATTTCCGAGGCTCCCCCGGAGCACGGGGTGTTGCATTACTTCAGTGAGATCAATCATTCGCTGATGGAAGATTTACAGGAAGCGGTAGATACCGCCCGCTTTGTGAAGGCATTTAATTGCATAGGCAGTGCGCATATGGTAGATCCGCAATTTGAAGCAAAACCCAGCATGTTCATTTGCGGAGACCACGAAGGAGCTAAAGGGGAAGTTAAAAGCATTGTGGAATTATTTGGTTTCGAATGCCTGGATATGGGTAAAAAAGAAGCAGCCCGGGCCATTGAACCCCTGGCTATGTTATGGTGTATTCCCGGCTTCAGCAATAATAATTGGAACCATGCCTTCAGAATGATGCAGGGCGGATAATTACAATTTAATAGCCCCCAAAGTATCCTTAATTTTGCCGCTTTCATGAAAGAACAGGCAGAATTTTCCATTTTTACCCTCTCCTCAGGACTTCGCGTAGTTCACAGGCAAACAGACCGGCCGGTAGCTCACCTGGCGGTGATGATCAATGCGGGAACCAGGGATGAGCAAGCGGGTGAGGAAGGCCTGGCCCATTTTATAGAACATGCCCTTTTTAAAGGCACCAAAAACCGCCGGGCTTATCATATTTTAAACCGCATGGATAGCGTTGGTGGAGAAATGGATGCATATACCACCAAAGAAATCACCTGCCTCTACAGTTCTTTTTTAAAAGAGCATTATCCCAGGGCAGCGGAATTACTAAGTGACATTTTATTGAACAGCACCTTTCCGGAAAAGGAGCTGGAAAAAGAGAAAGAGGTGGTGCTGGATGAGATCAAGGTGTATCAGGATTCCCCTGCCGATCAGATATATGATGATTTTGAAGCCCAGGTCTTTAAGAATCATCCCCTGGGAAATTCCATCCTGGGTACGGAAAGAAGTGTGCGTGAGTTTACACCTGAGCATCTATTCAATTTCACTCATCGGCTATACAGGCAAGAGAATCTGGTCCTCAGTAGTGTGGGTAATATCAGTGTTCCCCGATTGAAACGCC
>CAZBIF010000074.1:6291-9958 GCA_964492055.1 uncultured Flavobacteriales bacterium | reverse complement strand
GAAAAATATTTTGCAACCATAGAGGCCGGACAGGTCACATCCCCTCCCCCACGCACCACCTTTAAGGCCAATGGGATCCGGCGAAATAGGATAGAACGGGAAACCTTTCAGTCGCATTGCATGATGGGGAAAGCTACCTACGGGGCAGAGCATGCTAATCGTTTAGGCATGGTTTTACTTAATAATATATTGGGTGGGCCAGCCATGAACTCCATCCTTAATTTACAGATCAGGGAAAAATATGGCTTTACCTATAATATAGAATCAAACTACGCCATTTATTCCGATATAGGCTTGTTCAGTGTGTATCTGGGAACCGATCCAAAATATGCGGGTAAATGTATGCTACTAGTGGAAAAGGAGTTGAAGAAATTACGTGACAAACCGCTTAGCAAAACGAAATTCCAACAAGCCAGGCAACAACTCAAAGGCCAGCTGGCCCTAAGCCGCGAAAGTAATACAGGCATTATGTTATCAAACGCTAAAAACCTGCTGGTAAGGGGCGAAATTCAAACCATCGGGCAGATCTTAAAAAAGATAGATCAACTGGATGCTTCCCTAATTCAGGAAATTGCCAGAGAAGAGCTCAATCCGGGCGAATTCCACCATTTGATATTTCAGGGCAAAACTGCCTGAGCTTTAAGTAAACGCACCACATGACGGTCAATGGGAAAAGTGACGTCTTCAACATTCAACAGATCGATCTTTTTCCAGCTAAAATGATCTTCGGTCCCTTCTTCGTCAAGGGTTTCCTGCCCGTCTGCAATAGCATGGGCCATGGGTGATTTTACCAGATAATATATACTCAACAATTGATCCCGATCATCAAAAGCAGATTGCTGATAAAAATCGGTGGTATAAAAATGGGAAACTGCATTCAGGGATATTCCCAGCTCTTCCTTGAATTCACGATGCAGGCAATCCAGGGGTCCTTCTCCCCAATCCAATCCCCCGCCGGGAAATTTGGTAAATTTCAGTTCGCCTTTACGTTCATGAGACAACAAGACTTCATTGGTTTCATTGATCAACAAACCGTAGATCCTTACATTAAACTTTCTTTCTTCAGCCATTCCCGCAATATATCTAATTCCCTGCGTTAACAGTAACAATAAGTGGAGATACAATTTTACTACTTTTGACGCCGTGCTAAGCAAACCGCTCTATTTCCTGCTCATCCTGATGATTTCTCCCTTTTTTCTTGCTGCTCAGGAACAAGCCACTGTACGCGGAAAAGTTGTTGATCAGGATAACAAACCCATAGAGGTAGCCTCGGTTAGCGTTCAGGGAAAAAGCGGGGGTACCTTTACCAATAAAAGAGGCATTTTCAGCCTGGATGTAGAGGTCAATGACACCATCGAGCTGGTGATCACCCATGTGGGGTATAAACCATCTATTAATCGTTTGTTTCTTGAAAAAAATGAAGTTCGTTCCGTTCGCTTTCGCATGGAAGAGTCATCCGTAAACCTGGAGGAGATTGAGGTGGAAGAAGAGCGAAACCGGGAAAATACCATGGAAACCATTGATCCGAAGGAAATCCGGCAAATGCCCAATCCCTCCGGAAGCTTTGAAGCGGTAATAAAAACCCTGACGGGAGTGTCTTCCAACAATGAATTGACCTCTCAATACAATGTGCGGGGTGGTAATTTCGATGAGAATCTAGTTTATGTAAATGATATACAGGTTTACCGTCCCTTCCTCATACGCAGCGGCAATCAGGAAGGGCTCAGCTTCATCAATGCCGATCTAATCGAGAATGTATCTTTCTCAGCCGGGGGATTTGCACCAAGGTATGGGGACAAAATGTCATCCGTACTTGCGGTAACCTATAAGGAACCAAAAGAGTTTGGCGGATCCGTTACCGGGAGTTTACTTGGAGGTTCGCTGCATTTGCAGGGAACGGATTCTTCAAAGCGATTTACGCATATTACCGGTGCCCGCTACTGGAGCAACCAATATTTGCTTGGCAGTCTGGATACGGACGGGGATTACCAGCCGGTATTTGCCGATCTGCAAACCTACCTGACCTACGATATAAGTGAGAAATGGGAAATTGGATTTTTGGGAAATTATGCCCGTAACCAATACAATTTCATTCCGGAAACCAGGCAGACAAATTTCGGGAATATTCAGCAGGCGCTGCGGCTGACTGTTTTCTTCGAAGGTCAGGAGGTGACGGATTTCGAGACTTATTTCGGGGCCATTAGCAATATTTACAAACCCCGACCGGATGTGGAACTGAAATTCATCACTTCTGCCTTCCGCTCCTTTGAAACCGAAACGTTTGATATACTCGGGCAATATTTTATTGATGAACTGGAACGGGATATCGGCAGCAGCAACTTTGGTGATGTGGCCTTTAACCGTGGAGTGGGATCCTACCTCAACCATGCCCGCAATTACCTGGATGCCACCGTAACCAATGTACAACACCGGGGTAAGAAATCCCTGAGTAATGGCAACTGGGAATGGGGCGGTGCCTGGCAACATGAAGAGATTAGTGATCAATTAAATGAATGGGACCTGATCGACTCCGCGGGATATTCCAAACCTCAACCCCGCCCTACTCCGGGCCAGGTACCTCAGCGGCCTATTCCCCTCAATCTTTTTAAAAGCTTCCGCGCTAATAATAAGTTATCATCCAACCGCTTTACCGCTTATCTGCAACGCACCTACCGCTGGGATGACAAGGACAGCAATCGCTACAGCCTTACCGGCGGAGTGCGCACTCAATACTGGGACCTGAACGAAGAAACGGTAATCAGCCCCCGGGCCACCGTTTCCCTGCAACCCAACTGGGAGAGGGACTGGTTGTTCCGATTCAGCAGTGGGTTTTATTACCAGCCGCCCTTTTACCGCGAACTCAGGGATTTTAACGGAGAATTGAACCGTAACATCCGTGCGCAACGCTCCATCCACTTTCTGGCTGGGGCAGATTATAATTTTACAGCCTGGAAACGCCCCTTCAAATTTGTGGGGGAACTCTATTATAAAAAGATGGATGATATCATCCCCTATGAGCTGGACAATGTTCGTATCCGCTATTATGCAGAAAATTCAGCTACTGCTTACGCGATCGGAGCTGATTTCAAGATAAATGGCGAATTTGTAAAGGGAGTTGATTCCTGGATCAATGTGGGGCTGCTGAAGGTGTATGAAAACATAGAGAACGATGCTTATTTTGTTTACTACAATGATGAAGGGGAAAAGATCATCCCCGGCTTTACCTTCAACAACCGCCCTGCCGACAGTGTACGTATTGAACCCGGCTATATCCCCCGCCCTACCGATCAGCGTCTTAACATCAGCTTGTTTTTTCAGGATTATTTGCCTAAAAACCCTACTTACAAGATGAACTTAACCTTTCATTACGGCAGCGGTTTGCCCTTTGGCCCACCCTCCAATGAACGGTACCGGGACACTTTACGTATCCCGGCCTACATCCGGGTTGACATCGGTCTCAGCAAGCAACTGATCGGTCCACGGAGTAATTTCAAGCCGAAAAGCCCTTTCCGGCACTTTAAATCAGTATGGGTTGGGATCGACGGTTTCAATTTATTGCAGCGTAACAACGTATTATCCTACCTCTGGTTAACTGACGTAACCGGAAGGCAATACGCCATCCCGAATTACCTCACTTCGCGTCAGGTCAACCTCCGACTGCATATAG
>CAZBIF010000074.1:0-6281 GCA_964492055.1 uncultured Flavobacteriales bacterium | reverse complement strand
TTAAAGCGTACCGAACAAATCGCTTAATAGAAGGTCTTGATAGGCGAATTTATTATCAATTTCCTGCATGGAGGACCTTATCCAATTATTCAAGAATTCCCTTGAAGACGCAGTTTTTAGCCGGACAGAAAAGCGGGATATCAAGCATTTGCTCAAAAAGAAAAATTACCGCCCGCAGGAACTGGAACTGCTGAGGCATGAAATTTTTAACCTGGCCAAGGAACATGAGGGTAAACTGAGCGGAAAAGAACTGGTGGAATGGGTGGAAGGCGCCATCAAAGCTACCATCCCCAAGGAAAAAAAGGACAGTTACAGTGAAGGTTATTTCAGTCCGGGTATTTCGGTAAAATCTGTCATCATCAGCCACCTCCGAAAAGCAAATGTTTCGCTGCGCATCTGCGTATTTACCATTAGTGATGATGAAATTGCCGAAGAAATAATTGCTGCCCACCGGCGGGGCGTGCGTGTAAAGATCGTGACCGATGATGTAAAGGTGTATGATAAAGGGTCAGACATTGCCTATTTTGTGAAGAACGGATTAAAGGTAAAAACCGACAGTACGGAATACCATATGCACCATAAGTTCTTTGTAGTAGATCGCAAAATATTGCTCACCGGCAGCTATAACTGGACGCGGCAGGCAGCAGAGAACAACCAGGAAAACATGCTGGTGACCACGGAAAAGTCGGTGGTCAAAGCCTACCTATCTGAGTTTAGCAAACTCTGGAAGCAGTTCCACTGGTATCATTGATCCAATCCTAGTACCTCCAGACCCTGCCGGAAAACCACATCCACCGGAATTCCTGCTTCTGATAAGCGGTCCAGATCCGATTGAAGTTCGGGCATGATGAGCGCTTTTTCTTCCACCAGCCTGGCCACTCCTTCATAATCTCCATCACCCTGCAGTTTCAGGATCATTCCGGAAAGGGAATTCATGGCCTCGGTCATTTTATCGTAATTGATCACGTAATAGCCCTTCTCGTTTTTGCTGATAGCTCCCTGCTCCCTGAAATAATTAAACCGGATCATATTGGCTTTGCCGTGAGCTGAAGAGGCCCCGAAGCGAACCGAGCGGAAGACAGAAGCCATGAAGGTAGTGAAGTAGTCCTTGATATCCCCTTGTATTTCTCCCTTTTTATGTAATTCAGTGATCATATACAAGCCCAGAATATCGGCTTTGCCTTCCTCCAAGGCCGAGGCATTATCTTTTAATGCCTGCCTTACGGTACCCATGTTGTTGATGGTATTTTTAATGCCGAGACCGTGGGCTACCTCATGAAACATAGTATTGGCGAAGAATGCGTCAAAGGTGATGTGCTTGCGTTGTTCCGGAACAATCAATTCATCGGCAATAGGCACAAGTATCTTGTCAAATTTTGCCCGCATGGCGTTTTTCAGTTGCGACCGGCGCGTGCCTTTTTTCAATTGCACTTCTTCATCATTTGGCAGGTTGACGGCAATGGTCTTACTGCCGGCGTTGCAATCCCCGGCATAATAGATCACATCAAAGGCAGCTAGCTGGGATTCGGTACCGGGTTTCTCCGCTTTGTAGACTTTATCTACCGGTAAGTTCTTTTGCAATTCCGGTAACATGGCCGCGTATTTTTCAAGCTTCTTGCTCCACTCCAAGTCTTTCACCAGAATATACGCCTCATGCGCCGCTTTGTAGCCAAACAACTGATCTTCGTATGTTTCTATAGGCCCTATAATGATGTCCAGCTGATTGTCTTTCATATCCATCCAGGCCAGATCACTTTCATAGTATTCATCGGTTCGCAATGCTTTGGCCCGCTTTTGCAGGTAATTCTTTAAAGCGGCATTGTCCGTATATTTAGCTGCTTCCAGAAGGTGATCGGCGGCCTGATTAACCTCTTCCTTAAAAAACTCGTGGTATGGTATACTGGTTAATCTTCCGCTGCTATCTCTGCGGATCATCGTATATAAGGACTTTTTATCCTGTAGGGCTGATTGCTCAAACTCTTCTTGGGTCATATCCTTCGGATAAAAGTTCGCCCCTTTGGGTTTTGCTCCCACCCCTTCTACAAAGGGTTCATTCCCGGCCAGGCGATCCCAGGGACCGTAATTGATCCGGACAAATTCAGCCAAAGCTGAATTATTGATAGTATTTAATAAGCTATCTTTTTTGCCGTAAGCTTCCACCCAGAATAGTTCATCCATAATCTTGGCTGCTTTGATGAGATGAGGGAGCATTTTCTTATGGGAAGGAGTTAATACTGTTGTATCGGTGGTCAAGGTAACTTCAGTATACTTCTCCAGTTGGTTTTGGATTAAGTCTGCATCACTCTCTTCCCTCTGTGCTGTAGTGTCTTCGATGCCTTCCTGAGCTTCCGACCCGTGTTCAGCCGGATTAGTGCAAGCCATTAAATAAATGCCAAAAAGGAAAATAAAATATTTCATTAAAGTTAAATTTTGGGTGCTAAAATAGAAATTCGATTTCATTAGTGCTACAATAGTTAAATTAATTGGGCAAATTTGATCTTGCGATGAAGAGCAGGTACATTATATTAATTCTGTTATTCCCTCTCTTTAGTTGCTGGAACCGGCAAGGTACAGTTAATACCATGGAAGAATTTGACAAGGCGCCTGCGACTGTATCGGTGAATAAAAAAGATAGTACCGCAACTGGTAATCATTTTTATCGAAAGGAATATCGTGGTTTTTCATTCTGTACTAATTGCACACTTTCTCATTACTCCCTTACCCTATTCAACAATCAACACTATCAATTTCAATTGTATGAGATTGAGAGTAAGGATAAAATTAATATAAACGGTATGTATCGTATGACTATGGATAGTATGACCATCAAATTGAATGATAATCCGTGGATCAATACTTTAAAAAAAGAAGGGAAAGTATGGACAATTGTCGAAGGTAAATTAAATGAAAATCTAACTACCGCCATAGCCTATCTCGATCCAAGCAAAAGTGTATTTCATACAGTATTTTGGGAATCAACTTTTGTAGGGAATGAAAAAGTCCCTTCTCGAATTACCGCTTTTATCAAATTTGATGAAGATTATACATTTATCATAACGGGTGGTTGCAATATGTGGAATGGATATTATTTCAGGGATAAAGAGCATCTTACCTTTCAGGAAATGAGGTCTACCCAAATCCGGTGTCCAGACAAAGAGAATGTAGATGATAAATTACTAGAGGTAATTCAGAAGTGTCGGAAATACAAACTGGAAGGGAAAAAACTTAAATTGATCGGTGCGGAAGGTAAAGTAATTGCTGAATTTACTACTCCCTTTTAAGAAATCTCCCGGCTATCTGTATAGCGCTCCCATTTTTCAATTACCGCTAACATATCGGCAGGTAATTCAGAGTCAAATTCCATGCGTTCTTTGGTCTGGGGGTGATCGAAAGCCAGGGTTTTTGCATGCAGGGCTTGCCTCGGCAATAGCTGAAAACAATTGTCTATAAACTGTTTATACTTGGAGAAGGTAGTTCCTTTAAGGATCTTGTCCCCCCCATACTCTGGATCATTGAAGAGTGGATGGCCTATCCATTTACTGTGAATTCTGATCTGATGGGTGCGGCCGGTTTCCAGCTTATACTCCACCAGACTCACATACCCAAAGCTGTGTAGCATTTTATAATTCGTTATGGCAGGTTTGCCGACTTCGCCCTCGGGGTAGACATCCATGACTTTGCGATTTTTCTTGGATCTCCAGATGTTTCCTTGAATGATGCCTTCTGCAGGGTTGGGTTCACCCCATACTAAGGCTTGATAGCGGCGGTCGGTAGTGCGGTCAAAGAACTGTCTGGCCAGATGAGTCAAAGCCTGTTCCGTTTTGGCAATTACCATCAAGCCCGTAGTATTTTTATCCAGTCGGTGCACCAGGCCGGGCCGTCCCTCATTGCCTTCCGCCTCCGGCAATTGCCCGAAGTGGTACATCAGGGCATTCACCAGCGTGCCGCTGAAATTGCCGTAGCCCGGATGTACAACCATTTCAGAAGGTTTATTCAGAACCAGCAGATAATCATCTTCGTAAACGATATCGAGGGGAATATTTTCAGGATAGATTTCCTTATCGCGGGGAGGGTAAGGCAACACAATGGAAACCACATCTCCTGGTTTAACCTTGTAATTGGATTTAACCTGCTCTTTATTAACTATGATGTTTCCGGAATTTGCAGCCTGCTGTATCTTATTACGGGAAGAATTGGGTAAGCGGTCAGAGAGAAATTTATCGATCCGTAAAAATTGCTGTCCCTTATCAACTATGATTTGATGATGCTCATACAACTCCTCATCCAGTTCTTCTAACTCTTCCTCCTTCAAAATGCCTGCTTGATAATTTTTTTGGTTATCACCTGCTTATTACCTGTTGTGAGTTTTACAATGTAGATCCCCGGCTGTAAGTTAGTGAGATCTATCTGGGATTGATAAGACAACGACAAAATTTGTTTCCCTGCAATATCAAACACTTCAATTTTTCGAATATTAGTTTCCCGGCTATTCATGCGAATGTTCAATTGTTGGCTGACCGGATTGGGGTAGAACTCTACCTCTTCTGGTTGTGGTGAATGTTCATTCAACCCCACGCCATAGGCATTCTTTCTGAATACAGGCCGCAGCATCAAACTCCCATCGGGGATACTAGCAGAGGGATTATTCCACTGGCTTTCATCATAGCTCCAGAAAATCCGGTTCCTGCTATTGGTGTTGATATCGTAGCCTACATTAAGGCTGGAAGTAGATATCGCTCTAAAACCAATATAGAAGGTAGTACCTACCGCCACCAGGGAATCCAGCCAATAGGTGGCAATTCCATTATTGACGGTATATTGAGGATTGTAGCGGGTATTCTGACGGTAAATTAACCCAGCAGGAGATAAACTGCTCCAAACACTTATCTCAAACCGCTTGTCCTTAAAAGTTGATACCTTGGTGCTGGTTTCATTTGGCTGAGGAAGAAAATAAATTTGTAAGCCACCTACCGAATCGGGAATGGGCTGTGTAAACTCTACCGCCATAAAAGTAGTGGCAGAACCGGTGGCCGGGTTGATGCCATAGCCAGCCTCCGCGGTGCCATCATCATAAGCATAGTAATTTTCCAGGATAGCCTTGGCGTAAACCGTATCATTGCTTCTTATAAAGTCTTTGGTTTCAATAGACGCGGGTCGGAAATTGACGTCACAGACCCCATATAGGATCCCTGAACTATCTACATACTCCTGAGGGAAGGTAAAATTTAAAGGATATATGATAGTTGTATCCGTTTGCCCGGAGAGGAAAAAGAAAGAAGCAGGGCCAGGGTGTATATAGAGGGTAGTATTCTGGACAGTATCCTCCACCACTATTTTATTAAATACCCGCAGGGGATCAGTAAAAAGGTTGTTTATGTCGAGGTCCAGTTCATTAGCCTGATAAAGGTTGGGGTCTGTTTTAAAATGCCACCACGGCATCGCCTGATAATCTTTCAATAAGGAAGAAGGGGGATAGACAAAGGCCAAATCCTTGAATACCGTATCGTTCTTACGGCGGTTATCATTCAGGTACAAATAGTCAATATGCCAGGGATCAAAGGCCCCGTTGGGATTGGCATATGCCCGAAAGCGAAATTGAAAGGCTTCGGATTTAAAAACCGGATCCACATAAATTATCTCCCATTCAAAATCACTTAAAGGCACTGCATCAGTACCCCAGACTTTACCCCAACTGCCAGTGTTTTCGTTGTAAAACTCCAAAACCAAAGAGTCTCCGTTATCCGGTTTATCTATAGCCTTTCCCTGAGCCTGAAAACTGAAACTGAAATAAATGGAGTCATCAGCAGCAGATAAATCTATAGGAGCAGAGGTTAACATATCTGCCTTCTCCCTACGGATTCTTTCATCAAATAAATAAGGTTCACCAGATGAATTCAATCCGTCGAAGGTGGCCACACCAAGGGTTGGCGGATCTTGTCCCATGGTGCGGTTCACGTATACCGCCCGATCCATATAATATACATCAGGTAAACTGTCCAGTATATAATAAATTATAGAATCCTGAAAGAGACGGGCAGGATTTTCAACCGAATCCCGGCCTCCATTGATGGTATCGTATACATTATAGCGCGGAAAGGTATTGATCAGTTGAAAAGTGGGAGGATAAGTTTGGAGATTATACAAAACGAGGGTTTGCAGCATGGAACGCGCAACCGAATCCATAGGACGGCCCAGGGAATCCACCGTAATAAAATAAGTCTGGGTAGTATCCAGTCCATCCGGCCCTCTGTAAACAGTTGTATTGAGGTTCAACAATCTAT
>CAZBIF010000073.1:8114-12968 GCA_964492055.1 uncultured Flavobacteriales bacterium | reverse complement strand
GCAATCGCCCGCGTCTTGTCGGTGATCGCCGCTTCGATTTTGGAGACATCGATGTTGAAGGTGTCGGGCTCGATATCAACGAACACCGGCTTGCATTTTTCCCATACAATAGCAGATGTGGTAGCTACATAAGAAAATGGGGTAGTGATCACCTCTCCTTCTTCTCCAAATAACTTAAGCGCAATTTGTAAGGGAATGGTTCCGTTGCTGGTAGCCAGGAGCAGACCACTTTTTAATTCAAGGTATTGATGGAGCTTTTCTTCCAGCTCCTGTACCAAGATCCCCCGGTTAGTCAACCATTGCTTGTCAAAAGCACGTTTTACATAAGAAGTGTATTCCTCCAGGGGAGGAATAAAAGATTTGGTTACAGGAATCATATTATAATCAGATAACGAAATTTCAGGCGTACAGTTCTAGGGATTCCATAAGCAAAATAAGCAGTATGGGGTACTTCTTTTATTTTGCCCAAAAATAACAATAGCATTATGATATTTATTTAGTAATCCCGTGAATGTTCAGGGAGGGTATGGGTTCTTTGATATTTTCCATCCCCATAAGCATAATGAGTTTCTACCGAAGATCCGGGTATGCACCTCTTTTAAGAAGCAACTCTATCATGTTCCTGTGTTTTGTGCATTCGTTTAACACTGGCGAATTCCCCATTCAATTTGAATACCTGAAATTTGCCTGAAGTTATTTCTTTACTAACAGCTGCAGGACTGAGGAACTGTTGATAGTAACGGCCTATGGCTGTTCTCATTTCTTCAATACAGGCTGTTTCCAGGGTATAGGCTTCGGTTAACTTATCTTCCAGCTCGGATAAATCACCATAAATCAGGGCAGTTTTCCTATCTTCTAATGGAGGATTGAGCAATCGGGCATAATTTTTATGGATGAGGGGGATCATTCCCATATGCATGGCTTCAGTAAGATTATGTGATAGAGGCATAACTACTCCCGGCAATGCCAGGAAAAAATCAAATTGATTCAATACAGCTAACAACTCTTCATTAGGTATGTTAATATACTTGCGATCATTGACTATGCACTTTCCATCACTCTCACTGCTTAAAAAATTTTCGAAGGATCTTCTGTTGGTGTAAATAGTGAGTAAGTTCTTATTTTTTAAATGTGAAATGATCGATAACCTGCTTTCCATCTTAAATTTATCTTCATCGAACTGCTGGTAATCATCTGCCAGACTAGCGGCTACAAATACTGATCTTTTCCTATTTAATGAACGATAATTCAGCTGATAGAGATCCCGCATATAATATATGGGGTGTAAACTCATGGGAATATAATAATGCCTGGGGTCACGTTTTCCATCCTGCACGAAATCAAAGTAATCCACATCCAGGTTTTTTTGGTCAAACTGAATTTCACTCTGAATGTGGTCACTCCAATAAAAATGAACATTTTCTTCTTTTAACAGTAAGGACATGTAATTATTAATTCCGACAAACTGCTTAAAAACTTTAAAGCCTCCCCCTATGCAGATTATATATCCATCCAAAAGCAGGTACTTACAAAAAGTATAGAAATAACGTTGAAACTGCCCAGGTTCCGGATGATCAATTAAAATAATATACGAAGGATTGTGCTCTTTAAAATATGCCTTGGACTTCCTCTTTTTTTTGAGATATAATAAAAATTTTAGTCCGATGTGAACTCTTTTTTTTATCTCATATTTCAGTTTATCGATCAAATTTTAGGGAACTAAATTTAGAGTACTACTCTATCAGCATACAAGTATAGATGGAAATGATGGAACATTCGGGCAACCAATAAAAATAATTGCAGTTTCATAAGTTTCTTTTTTCAACACACCCTCTTTCCTGGTAGTGATTAATCTCTGGATTAAAAACTTAGTTTTGTTGCCTTTACTTGGCAGTCAAATTGAATTTCAAACAATTCCATTTTATCTTTTCCATCTTGTTACTTTCAGGCTTGTTAGCCTTGAGTTTCTGGACCTTTCCCTGGGGAGATGATTACGGGTATTTTCACATGATGAGAAACCGGGATTTTTTGCCATTCTCCTGGTCTCAATATAATACCTGGGACGGCAGAGCTATTTCGCTGGAAGGCATATTCATGTTATTTACCTATGAATACTTACCGGTGAAACTAATTATACTAATCAAACTGGCTGTTTTTGTAGGAGCTAACTACCTATTAGTAAGACTCACTACCAAGCATAAGGGAAAAAGAGCCGTGGTTTCAACTGTTTTATTTATCGGTATCTTTTTTATAGGATTGAAAAACAGCGTAGCGGAAGTTTTATTCTGGGCTTGCGGTGGTTACATCTATTCACTTTTGCTTCTCATCTTGTTTCTTAAAGCAGTGAGCAGCAAATCCAGCAGTTTTATTTACCTGCTGTGTTTGTCCTTTTTAATCGGCTTATCAGGCCCTAACAATTTTTTAATTGCTGCTTCCCTTTTATCCATAAAGCTCTTTATAAATTATCGGCAAAAACGTCAATTGGCAGCTGACAAAATAATCTTACTGGGGGTGTCCCTTCTGGGTTTTTGCATTGTACTATTTGCTCCGGGTAACGCAGGCAGGGGATTTGAATATACCGATCTTGAGTGGTCCGGTTTATTTTACCAATTAGTCGCCAATTACCTAAAGTATACCTTGCGGCTGCTGATCGATCTTAAATTTTTAATTCTTCTCGCGGGATTTATCAGTGCTTTAATTTCTATCCGAAGTAGCTTGTTTAAAAGCAGTTTGAAGAGGGAGATCATTTACCTTAGCCTGCTATTCAGTGTACTGCTGGTTCCTTACGCTCTGGCGGATAAGTATGTATTACGCAGCCTGTGGCCCAACGCCCTCATCCTGTTCTTTATTGTAACCAACGGGATGCAGTGGATAAAATTCAAATTGCAAAAATCATTCTCACCTACTCTCAAAAATCAATTGCGAATGGCGGTACCTATGCTGCTCCTTTTCTTTCAACTTTCTTTCATCTACTATATAGCTGATCAGCATTTCAGGGCAAGCCGTATTTATGATCAGTTTAAGATGCGGGAAACCTATATTCTCAGCCAGCGACAGAAAAGCCTGTTCTGTATCCATCCGCTGAACTATTCGAACCGGTCTATCATTCATACCGGTAAAGACATCTCTACCGTACCCTATCTCCATTTTGTAGGAGAGGGCATGGAAAATTACTATGGAATCGATTCGTTGTACGTCTGTCCAAGCATAGCTCATTGAAGCGTCTCACTGGGCAGCACCTCTTTTGTAAGGTCTATCTTACATGCACATCGTATTTCGGATCTACCTGCAGGGAAAAGTAGGAACCCAATTTTTGCCATTTGTCTTTATCTTCCAATGCCAAATGACAAAGTCTTTCCTTTCCGAAGCTATCAAAGAAATGAATTACCTCACGATTTCGTCTGTGGTATAGGGAAGTATAATGATCACGATGGGATTCATCCAGGGATAGTAGATTATCGATCTTCGCACTATAGAACTGTTCATCTGTAGGATCAATCCTGTAGAAATCACCTAAGCGATTGTATAAAGTTGCGTGCATGTGGGCATTACCCAGATTACGGTTATGGGAATGCCGTTTCATGGAATCAAACCAGCGATCAGCATCTCTTTCTATAAGAATGAATCGGGCCGAAGGAAATCGATGAAATAATACACGATAAAAGTCTCCGCACCACCAGGGATCGTCTTCAAACACCTGATTAAACCGAAAGGAATTGCTTTTAAAAATAGCTTCATAATCCCCTTTGAACCACTTCAATGACCATTCATTTTGCCTGGAATAGTTCCAGGTAGCCACAGGGTATCCGTGATCAATGAAAAATTGCCCCACGGAAGTAGTGCCGGTTCGCTGGACGGAAATACAGAATATTTTTGGCTTAAACCATGTTTTAATGGCACGGGGTAGGTGCTTTAAGCTTTTCATTTAAATGCGGATTTAAGGCGTTGGAATAAAATGGTACCTTCCTTCAACAAAGGGGCATTGGTTATTCTTAGCAAAAGAAAGAAAAGTAAACTAAACAGTAAGGCCTGAACCAGGGCGAGTATATAATTTATTCCAGAGTCCATACTTTTGTCTAGTATTACTACCAGAAGAATTGAAAAAATAATATAAAGAAGCACCGGTTTAAGTTGAGCCAGCAGAGAAATCCCAAGAGACAATCTGGCTGCCACGGTATTTCCTAACCAGGCACATACGGCTACAATTACCGAAGCATATAAAAAGGCATAAAACCCCATGAAATAAGCCACTAGAAATGGGATCAACTGCAATACCTGACGGAGATTACTGTAATAAAAATTAGCCTTACTTTTTCCTTTCGCAAGAAAGGCATTGATAATCATCGCATTGATAGGAAATGTAAATCCACGAAGTATTAAGATCTGGAAAATAGGGATGGAGGGAGACCATTTTTCCCCAAACAGGCCAATGATCAATTCTTCTCCGATCAGAAATAAGATGGCTGTAAAATAAATGGCAGCCGCCGCTACCAAATCAATTACCCTAAGGTAAATATTCTCAAATCGTGTAGTTTGATCCTTTACCTGGGCGAGGGTGGGGAAAAAAATTTTAGAAATGCTGGCTGAAGAATTTTGAATTATCAGTTTGTTCAGACTGTTAGCCCGCGTAAAGAATCCTAAGGTTCGGGCGGTAAATAATTTACCAATAATCAGGGCATCCAATTGCTGAACTATTTGATTTACGGAAGATGAAGCAAACACATAAATGGAAAAACTCCATAGTTTTTTTAATTCGTTCACTGAAAATTCCTTTCGGGGCTTCCATTCTGATATTTTCCAAATCATCACGGTAGAGATTAATGAGGAAAGTAACTTCTGAATAACCAAAGCATA
>CAZBIF010000073.1:5465-8003 GCA_964492055.1 uncultured Flavobacteriales bacterium | reverse complement strand
AAGACTACTGAATAGATAGGTAATTGATAATAGTTTGACGAGAGGGTCCAGTTTTTCATTTTCGAAGAAATCCGCCACATAAGGCGCCGCCAAGAATATCAACAGGGTAAAAAACACGCCAAGTACGCTATTGATATAAAAAACGGATGAATAGGCAAGCGAAGTATTTTTCTCCCGTTGAATCAAGGCCGAAGCAAAGCCGATATCTTTGAATACTTCGAGAATGGCAATAAAAACCAAGGACATCCCTATCAGACCAAAATCTTCAGGAGAAAGTAAGCGGGCTAGAAATATGGAAATAATAAACCCGCTGATTTGCCCTCCGTAATTTCCCAGCAGATCCCAGAATAGTGCGGTAGTGGTTTTACCCCTTAAATCACTCATTAATATTACTCCTCAGCGTAATACCCGTAGCCGTAACCATAGCCATAACCATATCCATAGTTGCCACCATAGCCGTATTTACCGCCCCCTACTTTGTGTTTGATTGCGTTCACCACGATGCCCACGTTTTTAATTTTTCCTTCCTGAAACAGGTTTTCAATGTTATGTAAATACTCTTTTTTGGTATAATTGTGTCTCACAATATACAGGCTAACGTCCACATATTTATTCAGGATCAATGCATCTGTAACCAATCCAATGGGGGGGGAATCAATGATCACAACATCGAAATCGGTATGCAACTGTTCAATAAATTCTTTCATGCGCTCACTTTCCAGCAATTCCGCCGGATTGGGGGGAATAGGGCCTGCCGAGATAAGCGAAAGATTGGGAACCCGGGTTGGTTGGATAATATTATTTAATTCTGCTTTGCGGATCAAAAAATTGCTCAAGCCGATATCATTATTCAATCCAAAATCCATATATATTTTGGGTTTGCGGAGATCCGCTCCTACAATCACAGTTTTCTTGCCGCTGGCGGCATACATTGCGGATAGGTTAATAGATGTAAACGTCTTGCCTTCTCCGCTGATGGAAGAGGTGATCAGAATAGTTAGTTGCTCTTTCCCTTCCGCCATGAAGTTCAGGTTGGTTCGGATGGATCGAAAAGCCTCTGCAATCAAGGATTTAAGGTTGTCCGTGACCACGATGTTATTGTCCAGTTCACGTTTATGAGCAATAAAGCCAATAACGGGTATGCTGGTTGTCTTTTTTAAATCAGATATGTCGACAATCTTTGCATTAAGTAAATAAAATAAGAATATCAAACCCAGGGGAATGGCCAGACCCAAGATGATCGCAAAAAGGAAAATGTTAAAATGATCAGGGCCCAGATAACTGACCCTATAAGGATCCGCATAATCCAGAATTTGGGCTTTAGGCACATTGGAAGCTTTGGCAATACTGGCTTCAGAACGCTTATTTAATAAAAAGGTATAGAGGTCACTTAATAGTTTGTTTTCCCTACGCAAGGTCAAATATTCCCGTTGTTCCCGCGGAATACGCATGACCCTCGACTCTTCCACTTCAATTTGCTTTTTGATCTGAGCAATCACCCCTTCCAATTGCTGGAGGCTACTCCTGGCAAAACTGATCAAACGGTTCTTGATCTCCCGGATCAATTGTTCTTGTTTGAGGATCACCTCGCTTTCTGCCTGATAAATGGCTTTTGCTTCCTGCAATTCCTTTAAGGCCATCTGCCATTCTTCCATTAACTGATCCAGATTGGGATCGGTAAAGCCAAAAACCGCTGCGGAAGGGAAAGAGGTATAATCTTCCTCCTGCATGGCTTTGATCAAAGCCAGATAATACTCCTTTTGCACCAATCGCTGTTCCAGCCTGTTTTCCAATTCCAATACCACTTGCAGATTTTCTGATTCCTGCTGGGGAAATATTCGCTCTTCGAAATTGCTCTTTTGAAATTGTTCCAGGCGGTACTCAGTAGCGACCAGGGAATCGGCAATGGTCTGTAATTGCCGGTCCACAAACTGAATGGTATTGGTGGCAATTTCATTGTTGAGATCAAGACCCCATTGGATGTAAACCTCCATTAAGGTATTGAGGATATCAATGGATTCTTCGGGATTCTGGGAAACATGGCTTAATTGCAGTATAGAAGATTCCTGATTTTCCGTGGTGATGCCAATGGAATTTTGAAGTTGCCGGGCCAGGGCATCATCCGAGCGAAAATAGAAACTCATTAAACCAAAACTATTCGGATCTTTAACGGTTGGAAGAATGGTCAATCTATAACCTTTTAGATTAAAAGTATCCCGTAATTTAATCAAGGTACTCTCGGTAAGTGCCTCTTCGGAAGTGGCAATACGAAACTGCTCCGGATTTTCAAAGCGAATAAAAAAGTTCATCTTCGGTAGGGCACCCGCCTCTGTTAACTTCGGGATAAAAGGCACCTTGGGGTACATACCGGTAGACTTTATATTGCCAATTTGTTGAAAATAGACCTGCCAATCCAATGCTTCCGCCACCTTTTCCATCAATGGAAAAGAGCGGATCAAACCGATCTCGTTCACCAGGCGGTTACGGCTGGAGATCAATTCCATACCGGGTAAAAAATATTCCTGCCCCCAGGAGGAA
>CAZBIF010000073.1:1674-5455 GCA_964492055.1 uncultured Flavobacteriales bacterium | reverse complement strand
GCATGCGGGAATTGGTCTGGTAGGAAGCAGGCGTGTAACGAACTTTATAAAAGGCATAACCTAATCCTATGAGCAGCCCGATCAATAATAAATACCAGTACCGCACCATATACTGAAGCAGAACCTTAGGTTCTATTTTCAAGCCGGATGATGGGGGGGAACTTGTAGAAGCATCAACAGACAAAGGAAGGGAGAGTTTATGGTGTTAACTATAGTTGATCAATTAGACCCAATGTGCAAATAAACGAATTAAATTCTGCATAAATATATTAGATATTGAAACTTTCCTTGCTGCAAAACGTTAACTGAACTATATGGCTTAAAGCTACTTTAATTCAGTATTATAGATAAATAATTGTAATTTTGCACTAAACTTTTTCACTATAACACAATATCATTTTGTATAACCAATTTATGCTTATGAAATCACTTTATATTCTCTTTATAAATTTTTTGGCCATGTTATTATGCAGTGCGCCTTTATTTTCCCAGACCGGTCCCGGTGGTGTAGGCAGCAGCAGTTCTAACATACTGTGGCTCGACGCCAATTCCCTGGGCTTAAACAACAATGATCCGGTAAGTAGCTGGACCGACAATTCCGGAAACAGTAACCATGCAGCTCAATCGACAAGCAGTCGTCAACCTACTTTTAAAACAAGCCAGATAAATGGCTTCCCCGCTGTCGATTTTGACGGATCAGCAGATTACCTCAAACTAACTAACCATATTACTACCAATGCCTTCTCTGTTTTTGGGGTGTATAGCTCTGATGTATCCAACTTTGGTAGCCTTTATCAATTGGAAAATCACCTACATATTCATTTATCCAATAATTTCAGATTATATTACACCAATCCCGAAAGAAACTACAATCGGACAAAATCTTCAGGTTCATTCTCTGTAGTTAGTTCCCGTACAGTAAGTGATTCGACGGGGGGAGCTCTTGAATTGTCAAATAACGCGAGTATAAATTCCGTAACCAGGACCATGTTATGGGGGTTTGATAGTTCTCTGATTGGTGCAAGGGTTCATCCTATAAATAATACACTCGGGCAATTCGCTAACGGACAAGTGGCGGAACTAATCATGTTCAACAACCATGTAAATGCTGCACAACGTAATATCGTAACTGCTTACCTTGCCGCCAAGTATAACTTAACCGCTACCAAATCCATCTATGCCTATAAAACCACCTATAACCGGGGAGTAATTGGCATTGGCAGAGAATCAGACGGAAGCCACACTTCTGCCACAGGTACCGGAAGAGTTACCTTAAGCAATGCTTCTTCGCTGGGGAATGGTGAATATTTATTGATTGGTCACGATAATGCAGGCACCGCCACAAGCACTTCTGTGCCTTCGAATGTGAGCAAAAGATGGACCCAGGTGTGGCGGGCTGATGAAACCGGAACTGTAGGTACGGTAACAGTTCGTTTTGATATAAGTGGGGCTTTGATGTCCCCTCCTACCGACCCCAATAAGTACGTTATATTAGCGGAAACAGCAGACGGGGATTTTTCAAACGGAGGAACCTCCATCATAGCAACTAATCCCACTACTGACCTTACCTCTTATGTAGAGTTTACCGGGGTGGATTTTCCCGATGGGGCGTATTTTACCCTGGCACAGGCTATCACGGAAATAAGTTCTGCTCAGGATGGCAACTGGAATCAAACCACCACCTGGAATTGTGGTTGTATTCCAGCATCGAATACTAACGTTACTATCAATCATAATGTAGATATTGCAGCGAATGCCTCGGCAGCCGATGTGAATTTAAGCGGTGGAAGCCTGGAATTTACCGGTTCAGATACTTTGTTCGTGTATGGTGATTTTGACTTTTCTTCCACCTTTACTCCCGGCTCAGGCACAGTAGCTGCTGTAGCAGATGATTTTGCCCAGGTATTCACCAATAGTTTAACCTCCGATACAGTCAGGTTTAATAATCTGTACGTTAATAGCCTGGAGCGCATGCTTTTTGATGCGGGCTACTGGAGCGTGTCCAATAGCTTGCAGGTTACTTCCGGAGGGATGAATGTGGGAAGCGTGGATCAATTCATTATGCTTTCCGATGCCACCAAAACTTCACAGATTCTGGAATCCATGCCCGATGCTTTTCTGGATACGGATAACAACTATAATTTACAGCGTTTTATTTCCCCTCGAAATGCAGAATTTTCAGATTTTAGTTCCCCCTTGAATGATGGAACTATTGCCGACTTGGATGATGATCTGATCCTGAGCGGTGTGGGTGGTAACAATGGGAATGCATATTATTCAGATAGCACTATATTCTATAGTATCTGGTTTTGGAATGCTGATGAACAACGGCATGATACGGTTAAAAGTGTCAGCACAGAAATGATTCAGGGAGTGGGTTATGAAGTTTATCTTGCAAATGACCTTTCTACCTTTAATGGAGCTACTGTTTCCTATATTGGTACCCCAACCTCAGGTAGTTTAGATAAAGCTGTGGATATTTACACAGGATGGAATTTGGTTGGTAATCCATACTATGCCCACATCAATTACGATAATCTCGATCATGAATCTGACCTGAGTAATACTTTTTACATATACAATACCAATAGTGGAAGTTATTCTTCATTTTCCAGAGGAAATAATGTATTGATCGCCCCCGGACAGGGATTCTGGGTAGATAAAACTTCTACCGGTAGTGGAAATCCCCGGGAGTTTGAATTTGAAGAGTCGGATAAAGCTATCAGTACTTCCAGTACATTTATTAGAAAAAAGGCTAATAACCCACCTTCCATCTTTACTTTGAAAGATCAGGCCAATCAATTTTCACACGAACTGAAAATTAAATTTGATCCTTTTGCTTCCAATGATATAGATCAATTGGATGGCAGGTATCTTCCCAGTCCCTTTGAGGAAGTACCCGCAATTTATAGCCCTATAGCTAGTGGCAATAAAAAACTGGTGTACAATTACCTGCAAGGTTCTATGGCAACCAAAACGGTACCAGTAGCAGTGTATACTTACAATGAGGGGGTTTATGAATTTAAGGTGGAAAACCTGGATGAAATAAATACCTACTATCAATGTGTTTATTTAAAAGATAAGGAACAGGAGGAGTTGATTGATCTTTCCCTTCAGAAAACCTATGAATTCAATTCCACCAAAGGGGAGCACCAGCGGTTTGAATTGATATTCAGCAATTCCTATGAAGATTGTATTTCTCCCGAACAAAAGGCCCAAACGGCTGCTTCTACAAAAGAAGGCATGGAGTTACGGCCTTATTACGACCAATGGTACCTGGATTTTAACATAGGGGAAGAGCTCAATCCGATAGATATCAGGATTTATAACGAAATGGGACAATTGATTCAGCAACCCCAGATAGAACAATTAAGCGGGGTGGGCAGTATTCCCGTTCGCCTGGAAAATCAACCTACAGGTATCTATATTATCCGGGTACAATCAGCTGATGATATGATCACCAAAACAATTAATCGATAAGCACGTTTGCTAATTAATTTAAAATATATTTGCGGAGGCTAATAGACGTATGAAAAAATTAATTTTCTTCTTTGCTCTTATTTTGAGCGTTGGTATTACAAAAGAATTGAATGCCCAGCCGCCCGATCCGGGGGGAGGGACCAACCCTCCGTGTTTTCCCCCTCCATGTATCCCTATTGATGGCGGGTTAAGCTGGCTGCTATTGGCCGGTACAGTCTACGGGGGTAAAAAGATCTACGATATGAAACAGGATAAAAAAGGAGTTGAATAAACTCCTTTTTTTATGCCGTTAAACTCTTTA
>CAZBIF010000073.1:315-1664 GCA_964492055.1 uncultured Flavobacteriales bacterium | reverse complement strand
CTTTAATTTGCCGGTATGAAACAGCCGATCGTATGGGCATTCATATTGCTTATATTGTTTTTACTGAGCTATTCCCGGGAAGTAGTTTTTAAAAGTATTAATGCAAGTATGGCCGGGCAAACATTCTTTTATGCCGATACCACCGAAATCGAATTGATCTCGGACTGGCAGACGGGAAAACTAGTAAAATTGAAGTATTTCCTTACGTTGGCATTCAGCCTGCTATTTATCGGAATTACCTTAGCAGGGCTTCACTGGGGCTTTTCATCACGCCTTCCGTTCAAACTAGGGGTATTGTTATTTTCGGGAATCATTTTCGCCGCCTTTATGATGATTCTTTTAGGAATTACACTCTATCAGTTCAATGAAGTTTACCCTGTATTGCGGTGGATGATCGGCTGGTTGCATAGTCCCCTCCCCTATCTTTTTCTGAGTATAAGTTATCTGGCTGTTACTAATCTAACCACTGGTAAAAATCCGTATGTGCAATAAATGTATGCTACCTTCATTTTGTAAGTTCATATTTTACATTACAGTATGAATTCCCTTAGAAAATTATACCGGGAGAATCGGTCCGCGGTGTTTTTCGTACTCAAACTCATTGGCCTATATATAGGTCTGCAACTGATCTATGATTTCGTAATCACCCCTTATACTACTCTGGACAGCTGGTTGATCCTGCAAATTATCTCCCAGGCGGAAAGCATATTGACTTTTTTCGGCTACGAATTGCTTGAACATAATCTATACTCTACCTACCACATGGGAATCAAAGGTACTTCCGGGGTGGTGATCGGGAACCCCTGTGACGGGCTGAGCCTCTTTATCCTCTTTGCCGCTTTTATTGTAGTCTTTAAAGGCAAATGGTGGGTGAAGCTGCTCTTTGTGGGGGTAGGGATCCTGTTTATCCATATACTGAATGTGTTGCGGGTGGTTGCCCTGGCACTGGTAGTCAAATACCATCCTGAACAATTGGATTTTCACCATTCATACACCTTCACCCTTTTGGTGTATGCCTTTATTTTCCTTTTGTGGAGGTGGAGGATAGGGATTTACAGGGATAAAAAAATATAACTCCATACCGTACAGTCTTCCTCAGAAGAATACGGATTTCCTTATCTTTAGCCCCTTTCAACAGCATAGCATATACGATCATGAAAGACCCACGCATAGAAGAGTTACTGGAAAAAGAGTACCAACGCCAAAAGAATGGGATTGAGCTCATTGCTTCAGAAAATTACGTAAGTGAAGATGTACTTCGCGCCATGGGTTCAGTACTCACCAATAAATATGCGGAGGGACTACCCGGCAAACGCTATTACGGGGGTTGCGAAGTGGTGGATGAAGTA
>CAZBIF010000073.1:0-305 GCA_964492055.1 uncultured Flavobacteriales bacterium | reverse complement strand
ATTGATCGATTAAAATCCCTGTTCGGGGCTCAATGGGCCAACGTACAACCCCATTCCGGGGCACAGGCCAATGCGGCCGTGATGCTGGCTTGTCTAAAACCGGGGGATGCGATCCTGGGATTTGACCTTTCCCACGGGGGACACCTTACGCATGGCTCACCGGTTAATTTCTCAGGTAAGCTGTCCCGCCCGCATTTCTATGGTGTAGAGAAGGAAACCGGAAGGATTGATTATGATAAGTTAGAAAAACAGGCCAAAGAAGTGAAGCCCAAAATGATCATTTGCGGGGCATCTGCCTATGCCAG
>CAZBIF010000072.1:4151-13277 GCA_964492055.1 uncultured Flavobacteriales bacterium | reverse complement strand
AGGCAAGTAGGGATACATGCCGAACTCCGGCACGGTATTGCCCCAGAGGCTGTAAATGTCTTTTTCAAAGGCCGCCGCAATGTGCATCATACCGGTATCCGGGGTGATCACCGCCCGAGCCTCTTTGATCAGCAGGGCCGACTCGTGCAGGCTGCACTGCCCGCAGTGGTTTTCCACTAATCCCGGGCGGGCAGCGGTTTTCCGCAACTGCTGGCCTTCGGCTTTTTCAGCCTTCCCGCCGATAAGCACCACGGGCATATCCAGACCGGCGATGAGCTGCCGGTACATGGCAAAGGTGGGGCGCTTGGTGGCGTGGGTGGCCGACAGCACCAGGGCGATGTAGGCACCTTTTTCGAATGTACTTTTGAAGGGCGTCTTTTCCGGCAGAAAGTAGTCCAGTCCCTGTCCGTCATTTTTCACTCCCAGGGCCTCCACCGCCTTGAAGTAGCGGTCTACCAGGTGCAGTTCCGGCAGGCGGTTCTGTTTGAAGTTCACCAGCAGCCATTTTTTCCAGTTGAGCTTGTGGAAGGTAAAGCTGAGGCTGCGTAAACTCCGCTTCACCCGCCAGGAGCGCAGGTTCTTGTGCAGGTCGATCACGTAATCGAAGCCTTCGGCCAGCAGGGCTTCGCTAACTTCAGCCGTGCTTTTTTGGATGGTATGTACCTGATGGATATGTGGATTCTGCTGCAGCAAGCTGCCGTAGGCGGTTTTGGTGAGGTAGTGCAGTTCCACCTCTCCCTCCAGCTGCTTTTTCAAACAGCGAATGATGGGGGTGGTAAGCATTATATCCCCGATGGAGCTAAAGCGGATAAGCAGGATCTTGACCGGATGGTTCACGGGGGCAAAGTAAGGAAAGTGGGGGGAATGGTCATATCTTTAGGCCACTTTCTGATTATAAAGATGTTTCTGAAATTCTACAAACAGTTTACTAATATTCGCCACATCTCCTAATATATCTTTTGCGTCTTCTAATGATTGATACTTGTTCGTCAGCAGGATTGGAAGTTTCTCCTGGTCGAGTTCGTCAACGCCTGTGTCAACGTACTTGCTCAATACGAATGCGATAAATTCTCGTTGTTTATCATTGAGTAGAGCAAAGATGGTTGCTTCTGCTGCTTTGGCTCTCGCTTCTCTGGTCATCGCGATATAGTCGCCATTGAAAACATATTCCAATACGTCATACAAGTCGCTTTTTTCCATATCCACCAACTTTTGCAAAGTCAGTAAGTCGTCTTTTGGAAAGCCCGCTGCGTCTAAGTTTTCAAGCAGAGTTTTTCGAGTTAACGGATTACTCCACAGTTTCCGCAATTCTTCTTCGTCCTTGAAAAGTTTAGGTAATTCCCCAAACAGATTATTCAAGAATTCTTCTGCTGAAATAGGCTTGCCGTCTGCACTCCAAAATGAAGTTGAAACCATGTGTTTAATTTCTCGCTCTTTTCCATTTCGAAGTTTAACCTTGACTTTTTGTTTTCTTGGTCTTGGCTCGTCAGGTTCAGAAGCAGTTGGCGGTTCGCTTGGCTCTGCTGGTGGATAAGGTTTCGGTTCTCTCGGTTCTGGTTCCAATGGTTCTCCGTCCCATTCCGGGTCGTTGAAATGCTTGTAAGCATCTACAAAGTCATAAATGGTGAAAAACTCTTTGCCGTCAAACAAGCGTGTGCCACGACCAACGATTTGTTTAAACTCAATCATGGAATTGACAGGGCGAAGCAAAACGATATTCCGAATGTTCCGTGCATCAACACCCGTTGAGAGTTTCTGTGAAGTAGTCAGAATGGTTGGCAATGTTTTTTCATTGTCCTGAAATTCCCGCAACAGTCTTTCGCCTTCTTCTCCATCATTGGCAGTTACCCGAACACAATAGAAAGGGTCTTTGCTTTTGGCGTTTTGGTTTACCAAATCTCGAAGCAAAGCTGCATGAGCTTGATTCGCTCCAAAAATGATGGCTTTTTCATTTTGGTTGGCTTCATTTAAAAAAATGTTTACGCGTTTGGCTTCACGCTCAACAATTTCAATGCTGCGGTTAAAGTCTTTTTCTTCGTAGAGTTTGCCTTCTTCAATTTCGCCTTCCACAATGGTATCATCCGAAGTGTAGCGGTAATCGTCCAAGGTCGTTTTGATGCGCTTTACTTTGAAAGGTGTTAAGAAACCATCATTGATGCCTTCTTTCAGCGAATAGATGTAAACAGGCTCACCAAAGTATTTGTAGGTGTCCACATTATCATCTCGTTTGGGCGTAGCGGTTAAACCCAATTGCACTGCCGGACTGAAATATTCTAAAATGCCACGCCAATTGCTTTCATCATTTGCTCCGCCACGGTGGCACTCGTCAATGATGATGAAATCAAAATAGTCTTTTGGATATTCACCAAAGTATGGAGCAGGTTTGCCTTCTTCATCCGTACCGCTCATGAAAGTTTGGAAAATGGTAAAGAAAATGCTTCCGTTGGTTGGTACTCTTCCTTTTTTCTTAATCTCGCTGGGCTTTATCCGCACCAAAGCATCTTCGGGAAATGCAGAAAAAGAATTAAATGCTTGATTTGCGAGAATGTTTCTATCGGCTAAAAACAAAATTCTCGGTCTGCGGCTGCCGTCTCGTTGCAAACTCCAACGTGTTTGAAACAATTTCCATGCGATTTGAAAAGCAATGGCTGTTTTTCCTGTTCCTGTGGCAAGCGTGAGCAAAATGCGTTCACTGCCGCTTGCCAATGCTTCTAAGGTATTTTTTACGGCTATTTCTTGATAATAGCGAAGTTGCCAAGTGCCGCTTTTATCTTCAAATGGAACATTGGCAAACTTTTCTCTCCATTCGTTTTGCTCAGCAAAAGTTTTGTCCCAAAGTTCTTCAGGGCTTAGAAAGTCTGCAACCAAACCTTCTTCGCCTGTTTTCATACAGATTTGGTAAATGACTTTTCCGTTGCAGCTGTAGGTGGTTTCTAATTGCAGTTTCTCGGCATATTGCTTGGCTTGCATTACACCTTCACCAACTTCCAATTCATCACTTTTGGCTTCTATTACGGCCAACTTGATGCCTTTATGAACTAAAATATAATCGGCAATAATTTTTCTTCCCCGACCGCCACCCGATTGGATTTTACCTTCGGTAATGCGGTATTCACGAAGCACTTTAGAGCCTTCTACCACGCCCCAACCGCAAGCCTTTAGCTTGGGGTCAATTAGCTCTGCTCTTGTTTCTGCTTCGTTCATATTATTCAGTTAGCCATTCTACGGCATTTTTTAATTGATTAAACAATTCTTTATCTACAGTTTTCTTCAAGCCTTTTGCAGTTACATCTGAATTGAACTGCTTCCATTGCTGTTCTCCCTTTTTCTTGCTCTCTAAGCCACTGTGGCTTTCAATTGTACCATTTCGCCAAACCCAAATATCAGCATCTTTGCAGATCTGAATAACGGCTTCTACATGCTCTGCCATCTCAGGTGTTTTAGCTAGCTTTGCAAACACTTCATCTGCTCTTATTGAACCCTTATTTGTGGGCCATCCATCTTCAGTTATTTTGAACCCCCAATCATCAACTTTAGTGGCTAAAAACTCATTAATTGCCTTAATCGAATCATGAGTTTTGTCAAAGAGTTTGTGTTCTTTATACTTGGTAATAGCAAAGTCAAGATCAACAACACCCTTATTCGGCAAATCCAATGCTTTTAAAACATCTTGGGTTCTTTTCAATGAGCTTGCTCCTTCTAGTGAAACTAAGGCAATTTTCTGGGCACCAAGTGATTTTTCCGTAATGCTTTCAATGATGATTGGTAGGACTCGTTTCTCCGTCTTACCTTCTGTTAAAATTACCTTATCGGCAAAAAATATATTTGCGGAGTTTGAAAATTCATGAAGCAGTTCAATCTGGCTCAACGCATCTATCTCTAAATCCTTAATTGCGGTCTTAATCGTAATTCTCTTGTAAGTTCCTTTTTCTTTATTTTTTCTAATCAATACGGTATTCTCCATATCTTCCTTAGAAATCATAAATGGGGAGTGAGTAGAAAAAATAACTTGATAGCCACTTTTCGAAAGGGTTTTTAGGGCTTCCTTTAGAATGATTACCGCTTGAGGGTGTAAATAAAGTTCTGGTTCATCTATAAGCAATAGAGTGTTAGAATACTTGCTAGCAGCAACTCGCTTAACGTCTGCCAAATGACGAACCAAAGCCATTTGAATGGAGCGTTGCGCTCCGTGTCCTAAGGCAGAGAAATCACGACCTTCACCTGCTTTGTTTTCGAAGACCTTTACTGTTCCTTTTCCAAAAACTTCTTTTATTTCTGGATTAGGAATATGCACTTTGATTTCTACTCCTGGAAAAAACTCGGTGATTTTGGAATTTACTCCTTTATCAAAATCATCTAATTCGGGAGCACGGTTTGCCCCTTCGGAGGTTAATTGCTCATTAATTCCTTTCAGTGCTTCAATTACTTCCGCAGAATATTTGGTTTCAAGTGGTTCTAGGGTATCTTTCAAAAGTTTGCCAATTGTTGTACTCGTTTTATTCTTACTGGCATCTTCTTCCGAATTTTCCATTGCCCCAACATGAATAGGCTCAGGGAATAAAGCTGAAATTGCTTGGGGAATACCATTTGGGTTTATTTCCCATTCACCTTGGGCATTTAGAAGATCGGTCTTAATATCCGCTCTTTTTTGATTTGGCTCTTCTTGCGATACTTTTACGGTCATAGAAGAATCTATAACGAACTTCTCTATCTTTTTTTTGTGTTTTGCTTCGAGTGAATTGAGAATTTCTTCACTTACTCCATCTATTCTAGCGATAACTACTACAGGCTTTTTGACATCATAAAAGTCTGATTCTGACAATGGACTACTACGCAAAAACCATTTTATCGCTTCAAGCATATTAGACTTGCCTGCATTATTGTAGCCAACCAAGGGAGTAAAAGGCGATAAATCAAAAGTCTCATCAATTATGGACTTATAGTTCTTAATTGATATCTCTGAAATCAAATGTGTCATAAGGCAATTGCTTTTTCAGTTTCCAATTCCCCCGCAAAAGCCTTCTGCAAAATGGATTTTTTCAGTTCTTCTAAATCATCCATCTTCTTTTGATACACCGCTTCCAATTTTTGCGTTTCGGTTCGAAGGGCATCTAATTGGCGGACGATGGCTTGTTGTTCATTGAGGCTGGGAAGCGGAATAGGATATGATTTTAACTTAGTGCCATTGATATTTGCCTGATTGACACTGGAAGTGACAACGGTCTGACCATATTCAAAAGCCATCTTACTATTCAAAAAGTAGTTCAAATAATCGGCATCAAGCAAATCTTCTTTTCTATGTACCCGAATCAAATAACCTGCAAAAATTGCTGGTCTTTCTCCTTTATAAATTGCCGTTTTTCCGACTAATTCAGGGCTATTTGTTCTGTTAAACAAAACATCATTGTACTTTAAAAGATACTTTTCATTATCTATTTCATTGTCAGAAAACACAAGGCTCTCCCAATTAAACCTCCCATTCTGGATATTTCCCATTCTCATTACGGGCAGTTTTCCCTGTGATTGAGCTTTTGAAGATGTACCATACTCAACTTTCTCGCAAACTTCTCCCAACTGTCGAACTTCCCATCTTTTGTCATAAAGAATACTATCTAGTACACAGTCAAAAAGTTCTTTGGCGTTTTGGAGGTTTTGCTCGGCATTGGCTTTGGCCTTGTCTATGGCGGCAAAGGCACGGTCTAAAATGGAAACAATGCGTTGTTGCTCGCGGAGAGGTGGGACAGGGATTTCAATACTTTTGAATTTATTCATTGACACCCCGCCAATAATCCCTGCCATTTCGGTTGAGAAATGTTCCCGAAATGAAGAACTGAAATAGTAATAGAATAGAAATCTGCTATCTACATTCTTATTTGGGACTAATGCAAAAAGCTTATTTCCAAAACACACTTCCTGATTGGTGAACCCAATCTTTCTACCTGCACTTCCACCTTCAGCACAGATTAAAGGAGTATTAGGTGGTGCAGTCTTAAATTGCTCCATTTCAGAGAAGGGTATTTTGACTCCATTTTCATAATCTATGATACTGTCAAAGCCAACATCTTTAGTTCCGATATATGGTAAACCACCATCTAATCCTGCATATCTTTCTTTTTTGACTTTTGCATTTATGCTATTGCCATTAAAGACATTGCCAATTTCGGATAGCTTCTTTATTTCCCAACCTTCCTTCATATCAATTCCGAAATTGAGTTTAAGATTTCTGCACTTTCATCATCCAAGGCTTTCATGGCTGATAAAATTTCTCGTGGTTGGCGGAGTGGGGCAGCTTCTGGCGCATTTGGGTTTTTCACACTCAAGTCAAATGTACTTTGGTCAATGTCCTTAATGTTTACCGACCAAGAGTTTTCGCTATCAGCAAAAGTTTGTTGCAGTTCTACAAACTCTGCCAAGTCGTTTTCATTGAGTGGGTTGGTCTTACCCAAATTACGATCAAGGTTCAACTGATAGAACCACACCTTTTGGGTGGCTTTGCCTTTCTCAAAAAACAGCACCACCGTTTTCACACCCGCACCTGTGAAGGTACCGCCTGGTAAATCCAAAACGGTGTGAAGGATGCAGTTTTGCAAAAGTTCTTTCCGAAGGGCTATGCTGGCATTATCGGTATTGCTCAGAAAGGTGTTTTTAATCACCACACCTGCTTTGCCACCTGCTTTCAAAATCTTTATGAAATGCTGCAAAAAGAGGGAGGCGGTTTCGCCCGTTTTAATCGGGAAGTTTTGTTGCACTTCAGCTCGTTCCTTTCCACCAAAAGGCGGATTGGCAAGCACCACATCATAGCGGTCTTTTTCCTGAATGTCAGCCAAGTTCTCGGCAAGCGTGTTAGTATGCACAATGTTTGGTGCTTCTACACCGTGTAGAATCATATTCATGATACCGATGATGTAGGCTAAAGATTTTTTCTCCTTTCCGTAAAAGGTGCGTTTTTGCAAGGTTTCCCATTCTTTGGTGCTGAGTTCCTTTCCTGATTTCAGATAGTCAAACGCTTCACACAAGAAGCCCGCAGAACCAACAGCACCGTCATAAATTTTGTCGCCAATTTTTGGGTCGACCACTTTTACAATGGTGGTAATGAGCGGTCGGGGCGTATAGTATTCGCCACCGTTTCGCCCTGCATTGCCCATGTTTTTGATTTTGTCTTCGTACAGATGGCTCATTTCGTGCTTCTCTGCATGAGTACGGAAACGCAACTCGTCAATGCGGTTAATCACTTCACGCAAATTGTAGCCGCTCTGGATTCGGTTTTTCAGTTCGCTGAAAATCTCGCCAATCTTGTATTCAATGGTGTCGGCATTTTCGGCAGACAGTTTGAATTTTTTGAGGTAGGGGAAAAGTTTGCCGTTTACAAAGTCCAAAAGGTCGTCACCCGTTAGTGCGTTGTGGTCAATTTTTCCGTCCGCTAATTTTGGAGCCGCCCAAACGCTCCATTGGTAGTCTTGGTCAATAATTGGCGTGTAGGTTTTTCCTGTGAGTTCGGCAGAAGTGGCACGGTCACGCTCCAAGTCGTCCAAGTATTTCAGGAACAACACCCAAGAGGTCTGCTCAACATAATCCAATTCACTTCCGCACCCTGCGTCTTTGTGGAGTATGTCGTCTATATTTTTAAAAGTCTGTTCAAACATTCGTTTTCTTTATTTCAATTCGTTCGTTTCTCATTCGTTTCGGTCAAGCGGTAGTAAAATCATTATTTGCTTTGTTGCCTTTTCAGTATGGCTTACAAAATAAATATATATTCACTCAACTAAGTTTACCTAAGTGGGGGTGACCTATTACTGCAATTAAATTTATGTAAGGAAGGAGGTAGTCATGTACAGAATCAAAGTCGGTTTATTCGTAGTAGTGCTAGCCTCACCATCATTCTCATTTCCAAATATAAAACTTTTGGCTTTTCCGCCAAGTTTCAACCTTCATTTTGCACTTTCCCATTCCCCTTAGAATCCTACTTTTGCCCCCGTGCTTATCGATACCCACATCCACCTTTACGCCGAACAGTTTGCGGAAGACCGGCCCCGGCTGATGGAAGCCGCAGAAAAGGCCGGCATCAGTAAGTTCTGCCTGCCCAACATCGATGTGGAGTCCCTGCCGGCCATGCAGGAGCTGGTCAATAACTACCCCGGCAAGTGCTTCCCCATGCTGGGCCTGCACCCCTGTTCGGTGAAGGAAGATTACCGGCAGCAACTCAGGAAGATCGAATACAGCTTTCCCAAATTCCATCCCATAGCGGTGGGGGAGATCGGCATCGACCTGTACTGGGACAAATCCACCCTTGATAAACAGGTAGAAGCCTTTGAGACCCAGATCGGCTGGGCGAAGGAAAAAGGCCTGCCCATTGTGATCCACGCCCGGGATTCCTTTGAGGAGATCTTTGCCGTGCTGGATCGCCTGCACGATGAAAAGCTGAGCGGGGTGTTCCACTGCTTTACCGGGGGCAGGAAGGAGATGGAGAAGGCCCTGAGCTACGCCAATTTTTACCTGGGCATTGGGGGGGTGGTCACCTTCAGGAACGGGGGGCTGGACCAAGTGGTGCCCCACATTCCCCACCATCGCCTGCTGCTGGAAACCGACGCCCCTTATTTAAGTCCGGCGCCCTACGGCGGCAAGCGCAATGAGCCCGCCTACCTCCGGCTGATCGCCGAAAAAGTCGCAGAACTGTATCAACTGAGTCTGGAAGAAGTAGCGGGCTTCAGTAGCCGCAATGCGGAGAAACTGTTTAATTTGCAACGTGGATAGAAAAGTACTGATCATCTATACCGGGGGCACCATCGGCATGGTGGAGGAGCAGGAGACGGGTTTCCTCCATCCGGTGGATTTTGACCACCTGCTGCAGGAGATCCCCGAACTGAAAAAATTGCAGGTGGAGCTGGAGGTAAAATCCTTTGACAAGCCCCTGGATTCCTCTAACATGAACCCCCGCATCTGGCTGGACCTGCTGCTGCTCCTGGAAGAAAATTACGATCACTACCACGGATTTGTGGTGCTGCACGGTTCCGATACCATGGCTTATACCTCCTCTGCCATCAGCTTTCTGATGGAGCATGTGTGTAAGCCTATTATATTCACCGGTAGCCAGCTGCCCATCGGCAAGCTGCGCACCGACGGGAAGGA
>CAZBIF010000072.1:0-4141 GCA_964492055.1 uncultured Flavobacteriales bacterium | reverse complement strand
AAAACCTGATCACCGCCATTGAGATCGCCGGGGATTACGAAAATGATTTTCCCATCGTGCCGGAGGTGGCTATCTATTTTGAGAACTCCCTCTTCCGGGCCAACCGCACCTCCAAAGTAAGTGCCGAGCACTTTGAGGCTTTCCGTTCCCCCAATTATCCTTTGCTGGCTGAGGCGGGCATTAATATCCGTTACAACCGCTTTGCCATCCGAAAGGCGGAGGTTTGCGAGCTTACCGTAAGGCACCACATCAACCACAATGTGGGCAGTATTCGTTTCTTTCCTGGCCTACGCAAAGAGGTCTTCCAGGCGGTAAGCCGTTCGGCCGGCCTGCAAGGGCTGATCCTGGAAACCTATGGCAGCGGCAATACCTTTGAGGCGGACTGGTTAAAAGAAGAATTGTATTCCCTCAAAGAAAGGGGGGTGATCGTACTCAACATTACCCAGTGCATTACCGGGGGAGTCGTGCAGAACAAGTACGCCACCGGGGCGCACCTGCAGGAAGCCGGGGTGATCGAAGGGCGGGACCTGACCTTTGAGGCCGCGATTGCCAAAATGATGTACCTATTATCCTGTGAAGAATTGACGCTACCCGAAAAGAAAAGCTACCTGGCGACTAATTTGCGGGGAGAGATGAGTTGATTCTATACCCTCTGTTAGGGTAGGAATGAAGAAATAAAGCTGCTTGAATTTCAAGCAGCTTTATAATTGTAGAGGTAAATGAGAACTGTGTTAGTTGAGATATCTTTAAGAGAGTAGTTCAAAGCTAAGGGAGATAGCATTAGAAAATCCGGATCGTTTATTAAACGGTGGGATTTATTTATTAAGTGGTTGGTGGGTTGCTATTAGGGGGTAGCATTATAGATCGGTAAAGAATTCTTCTTTCATTCTTCGCGATACCGGAATGGTAGTTTTTTTATCGTCACTCAATACCAGGCAGCCATTCTTCCCTTTCTCAAAATGGTGGATATGATCCAGGTTCACTACGTACGATCGATGGGAGCGCCGAAATTTTTCCGAAGCCACACGTTCATGAAATGATTTCAGGGTTTCACTGATGTGGTGTTTTTTTCCGTTGGTAAGATAAATAAAGGTGTAGGGGCCGTCTGCCTTGCAATAAAGAATATCAGCAAGGGGAATGAATTCAGTCCCTTCCAGGGTATGCAACCCGATTTTTTCAAAAGGGGTGTGGCGGTAATTTTCAATAAAGCGATTGGTAGCGGAATGCGAAACTGAATCCTGCTGCTCCCTTTGTTGTAACACCTTATTTACAGCTACCCTTAACTCGTTGGTGTCAAGGGGTTTGAGTAAGTAATCCAGGCAGGCGTATTTTATGGCTTTTAAAGCATACTGATCGTATGCCGTGGTAAATATCACCGAAAAATTTACCGGGCTTACCTTTTCCAGTAGTTCAAATCCAAGTTCATCACCTAACTGAATATCCAGAAAGATTAATTCAGGTGAGTAGTTATCAACTGCTGCTACTCCATCCTTAACCGAATCTACCGCAGCCAGTAATTCCAGCTCAGGATACATTTCATTTATCAACTGAACCAGGAATTCCCTGGCTCCTTTTTCATCTTCTATAATGAGGGTTTTAATACGCTTCTTCATAGGGTATTGTGACGGTAACCCGGGTGGTTATTGGTTCTTGCCGCTCATTTTGAATGTATTCTATCTGTAAATGGTACGTTGAGTCTTCTTTTTTATTGTTTAAACTCCACAAGGATAATCTGGTTTTTATGTTTTCTAATGCGATGGACTTTTTTTCATCGTTGGTTTTCTTTTGATTCCCTCTTCCATTGTCTTCTACTATGCATTTTAAGTAGTTTTTTTCTTTGCTAACAGACAAGGTAATGGTCCCTTTCCGCTGCTTTAACCCTTCCACTCCATGCCAGATGGCGTTTTCGATCAAGGGTTGGAGCACCAGAGGAGGGAGGAGGATACGCTCAGGGTCATCTATATTTGTATTGATCCTGAATTCAAATTGATTGACCATCCGTTCCTGTTCAAGGGAAACATACTCCTTTAGCAGGGTGAGTTCTTCCTGCAGGCTGATCCAGCTTTCATTGGAAAAGTTCAGGATCCTTCTCATCATGCGCGAAAAAGAAGATACGGAGGAAATGGCTTTCATTTTATCTCCCTGCATGATCTTGGCTTGAATAGAAGCCAGTACATTGAATAAAAAATGGGGATTCATCTGTAAACGCAAAGCTTTAAGTTCCGATTGATGGTGCTTTATCAGCAGTTCAGATCTTTCCTGCTTGTTGCGGTAGGCCCGGTTCAATAAGAAGTATATGGAGCCTGAAATGCCGATAAGTGACAAGGCGATAAACCACCAGCTAAAATAATAAGGGGTGGCAACGGTGAAATCCAGGACAGTAGGGCTAAGATTCCATTCACCTCCTTTGTACCTGCCGCGAAAGGTGATTTCGTAATCGCCGAACTGCAATTCCGACAATTGCAATTGCCGGCTGGCATCTTGCCAGTTTTTATTATTGATGCGGTATTGAAACTCCACCGGTAGCTGATTAAAATTGATCGGATTAAAATGGATGATAATAGGTTCATGTTGATAGGGGAGTTTATTTTCTCCTTCCTGCAAAATAGCTGCATTTTTTACACCCACTTGATACTGAATACTTGGGTATGTGACTGAACTAGCCGCTTTTGTCTGCATTCGTAAAAACCCCATGCTGCTGTTAAGGATCAGGTCTCCGTTAAAATACTTCACTTGATCCACCGACAGATGATCCAGCTTAAATTTATCTGTTAATGTTCCGACTACTTGCCATTTCCCACTATTATATATTATTTCATCCACTCCCTGATCGGTACTTAGCCAAATGTGATTCTCATGCACTTCAATATCCGTAATGAGGTTACTGCTTAAGCCATTTTGTCGATTGATCTGCTGTACCATATTAAACTCCTTGTTCAAAATTACCACCCCATTTTTATCGGTAGCGATCAGGATGTGATTACTAATGGTATCTATATCAGAAATACGGGTGTTAAAAAGTTCACTTTTTACTCTGTTAAAGGAATTACTCTCATCATTGATATAAAATTTAAAGAATCCTTTCTCGGTTCCTAATAAAACTGTCTGATCATTGATAGGGAAGAGACGTCGAATTCTTACGTTTAAATTTTCTTTATAAAATAATTCTTCACCATCCTTAAAAGATCGCATTTCATAATAACCTACCAGGGGCATTGTGGGCCCCTCAATCGAGGAACCCAGAAGAAAAGATTTTTTTTCCCTGTAAATAACAAAATTTCCTGTCCATACAAAGTGTTTACTTAAGCCTACAGGCGCATGAAAGCGGATAATCAATTCCTTTAAAGAATCAGGTTGATGAATTTTCGCTTTAACCGATACACCAGAATGTAGTCGGGCGATGAGTACATTCTCAATTAGATAAAAATTTTCTATCTGCTCATTAAACCGATAGGTGTAAATTAATTCATAGGTAGGGGAAAAGCAATAAATAAGGTTGTCCCTGGAGAGAAAAAGCAGGCTGTCGGCCGATACACATTTTGATTGGTTAGGATTAATTTTCCCTGGTAGAGCCATAAAGGATAAGGTGGAAGCCGGAGTGTAATACAAGCCATTATTCAGGCTGCCAAACCAATTGCCTCCTTCATGATCATTTATCCATGCAGTAATATGGCCTGCTGGTAGAAAGGATTCTGTGCTTACCCAACCATCATGGGTCAAATAACTGAAGTAGTTACCGGAATCGGTTGATATTAATAACTTATCTTCTAAAGCTACCAGATTTCGAATGGGGCTTTTTAATTCATCAACGGATTTGTCATTTGAACTTAAATTCCATGTGTATATTTTATGATTTATTGCATAATAAATGACACTATCCTTATATAGGAGCGAAGCGATGGTATTAAATTGATCTGGTTTGTCTACATATATTTTTTTTCACATCCGGATACACCAGTATCTGATTCCCCCGTCGGAAAGAGTGTACCGCCTTATCGTTATGCACATATATTTCGGAAAGAGAAGAGTCAATCCCCGCAGAAAGGATGGTCAATTTCCCATTGGGAGTAATTTTATATAATTTACCAATCCTGTCCTAAATAATTCGACCTTATAAAATTCTTGCCTGTAAATACTGAAA
>CAZBIF010000071.1:6388-13533 GCA_964492055.1 uncultured Flavobacteriales bacterium | reverse complement strand
CCATCACCGAGGTAGCCACGGAAATACCCCTTTGTTTCTCTATTTCCATAAAATCGGAGGTAGCGGTTTTCTTGATCTTGTTGTTCTTGACCGCCCCGGCAGTTTGTATGGCTCCCCCAAACAGCAGGAATTTTTCGGTCAGGGTGGTCTTTCCCGCATCCGGGTGACTTATGATGGCAAATGTCTTCCGCTTGTTGATCGCTTCTTGTAACTTCATCCCGCTGAAAATTGGCGGGCAAAGGTACTGAAGTCTATGGATCTAATTTGACTATTTTTTGGGTGATGAGTAACTGTTGATTAGGCCGTTGAAAGAGTTGAAGAATATAGATTCCGGGGGGAAAATATTCCAAATTCAACGTTTGACCTTTTTCAAGATCGCTTTGATGCATTAATTTGCCTGAATTCTGATAAATTCTAGCTGTAAGCTGGGCATATTTTTCTGAGCGTATGCTCAAATGATTCTCAAAAGGATTGGGATGAACTAGAACTTCTTTATTGTCTGAAAAATTTTCTAAACTCGTTGACAAACCAACATGGACGGAATCAATATTACGACATGGTATTGCATAGTTCCATACATTATACCAATCCGTGTCATTAACTGTAATTAGATAATTGCCTGTGCATAAAGAATCGAAGATAATGGTTTGGTTTTTATAAGCACTTATTGATTTAGTTAAAGATCCGGAGATATTTTGCAAATGATATTCATATTTGAGTGGTCCTCTACTATTAGGGAGTGATGTATTAACCACCGTAATCTTGCCATTGCATTGATTCGTTGCGTTTTGAACTTGATTAGTTGTTTGAATTTTTGGTTTTTCATAAATGGTATCGTAGAATACATGTTGAACATTCAATGAATCTGTTATTGTAAATCTGTGAACGCCTATTCTTGCCCCAATGTAAACCAATATATTAGCATTAGAATCTACAGTCCATCGGTTTGAATCTAAATATTCTACTAAGATTGATCTTCTACCGGCTACATTATACGCTGGATATAAGCAACCAAATCTATTATTATAACATGCGTCCCATTTCGTTCCGGGAGCACAATTAGGCCCATAATTTGGCTGCACCCACATCAATTCTTTCAGGGTGAAACCGAAATCCTCGGCCCACTTTTCTATTTCCGGATAGTGCATGTCTTCCAGGTAGGCATAATTGTTTTCCCGGGAGATTTGCTCCGCCAGGGATCGGTGACCGGTGCTGATCATCATTTGTCCTACCGCACAGGCCGTTCCGTGATCATCGATAAAATAGGGGGTGCGCAAGGAGTGATACTGATTTTGAGGAAAGATACCCGCTTCGCGATAGCTGCTCAATTCCTTTAAAGCCCACAGCCGGTTTTGCAATTGCTTTGCTGTCAGCCCAGCCAGACGATCGTTTTTGAGTTTATTGATTACTAATTCCAAATGCAGGGAAATCTTCTCGGCTTCTCCCAGGGGTTGGTCAAAATAAGGCAGGCAGATCTCCGTATGTTCTTGCCAGTATTTGTTCAAAGCCAGTAATTGTTTGTACGTATTTTCCGTACCTGCGTAAAGTTCAGGGGATAATAAAGCCGCCATCAACAGCAGCTGGATTGCATGTTTTTTCATAGGGCAGTAGTTTTTAGTTTTTCAACTGCTTAAAAATAAGCATTTTTCACCACCATTCCCCTCGCTTTAGTTTGGCAAAGGGGGAAGTGTGCCGGTTTATGTAGGCATGCCAGGCAGAAACCAGCAGGCAAATTCCCATCAGGATCCAGCAGCTGGTTTGTACTGCTTCGGAAACCAAACCATTTTTACTGATCCCGAACAAAGCCCAGATATAGACAGCCGTCCCTTCCCGCATGTTGCGCTTGAATACGAGCAATAGAAAGATAATGGCAGCTACTGATAAAATTATGATGGACCAAAGGGAAGGGGAGAGGGTGTCACCAATAGCGGTGGTATAATGAAGGGCAATAGAGATGTTTAAAATGACGGCGATCAGAACCCAGGCAAAATAAAGTAGCAAGGGCCACCAGACAAATGTAATTACGGTAAGCGGAGCATCGTACATTTCCAGGCGGAAGCGGTATACCAGTTTAATGAGCGCAATTAGGAGGAGCAAGATAATTACTACGGATAACCATAAGACTTCATTACTCCAGAATATGATCCATAAGGCATTGAGGGCATTGGCAAGCCAGAACCAGGGGCCGGCGGAAGGAAAATATTCATCTTTACGAAAGGCAGTATACCATTGAAAAAGCAGAAAAACAAGTAAACCGGCATAGATGGTCCCCCAGATGCCAAAGGCAAAACCGGCAGGGGTGATCATCACTTCATACTTTTCGCTGATCTCTCCTACTGAGGGCAAATTTTTATGCAGCCCGCTGTAAAGGTAATTGGCAGCCAGGCAAAGAAGGAGGGAGAAGGTGTTGATCACACACTCCCTGAGGTATTTACTTACTCCTGCGAGCATTTTATTTTTATAAATAAGACCAATATAGTGGAAATTAGTTTAGAAGGCATCCCCTTAAAAACATCTTTGTGGGTACTTTTGCAACATCCTATGCATGACGAAAACCCACTGAATTTAGCGGAAATTGAAGAGAGCGAGGAGGGAAAGGACCTGTACCCGTTTCAGCTTGAGGCCATTAATAAGATATCTGTCAAACTTGCCGAAGTAAAGGATAATCACAATATTTTATTTCAACTGCCTACCGGCGGGGGGAAAACGGTTATTTTCTCTGAAATAGCAAGGCGGTATGTGCTTGCCACGGGCAAAAAAGTACTTATTCTGACCCATCGCATTGAACTTTGCAAGCAAACTTCCAACATGCTAAGCGAGTTTGGGGTGAAGAACAAGGTCATCAACAGCAAGGTGAAAGAACTTTCTGATAACAATGATTACAGTTGTTTCGTGGCCATGGTGGAGACCCTGAACAACCGTCTGCAGGATGAAAAAGTAACCGTCAACAACATCGGCCTGGTGATCGTGGATGAGGCCCATTATAACAGCTTCCGTAAGTTGTTCAAATATTTTGAGGAGGTAAATATTCTCGGGGTAACTGCCACACCTTTGAGTTCCAGCATCAAACTTCCCATGAATGAAAATTACCAGGAACTGGTGATTGGGGAGTCCATCGCTTCCCTGGTGGAAAACGGATTTCTGGCCAAAGCCACCACTTACAGTTACAATGTTCGCCTGGACAGTTTGAAAATTGGCATTAACGGCGATTACACCGTACGCAGTTCCGAGCAATTGTATGGCAATTACCACATGCAGGAGAAACTCTTGCGTGCCTATGAGGAAAAATCGTTTGGTAAAAAAACCCTGATCTTCAATAATGGGATCTCCACTTCTTTTGGGGTATATGATACCTTTAAGGCCGCCGGCTATGAAATCAAGCACCTGGATCACCATGTGAATGAAAATGAACGGCGGGATATACTGAAGTGGTTCAAGGAGACCCCGGATGCCATCCTGACTTCGGTGGGCATTCTTACAACGGGTTTTGATGAACCCACCGTAGAAACCATTATCCTTAACCGGGCTACCCGCTCACTCAGTCTTTACCATCAGATGATTGGTAGGGGTAGCAGGCTACTGCCTGATAAAAAGAAATTTACTATCATTGACCTGGGGAACAACCTGCACCGTTTTGGTTTATGGGACGATCCGGTGGACTGGTACCACATTTTCACCTCTCCTCATCAGTATTATGATGACCTGAAATCCGATGAATTGATCGAACGCAACTTTGTGTACCAGATGCCGGATGATATCCGAAAGAAATTTTCCAATTCTGAGGATATAGAGTTCAATGTTCAGGAAGAGTACAAGAAAGCTTTACGGCGGGGGCTGCATTCAAAAAAGGTGATCGAAGCTTCCATACGTCAGCATGTACAAATGTGCATGGAAAATGCAGATGATATGTGGGATGCCCTGGATCTGGCCAAATTACTGGAAGAAGATATCCGCGACCGCATTAAGCAATATTCCTATTGTACTATAAAAACCACCAAAAACTACCTGAACTGGCTGGAGGAGGACTATACCCGCCGGTTGAATAGTGCCATCCGTAAGGCATATGTGTTGGAAAATAATTAAAGAATCAATTCTATCATATAGGTAAAATACGTATAGTTGCAACTGTAAAATAAATTAGTTTGGGAAGGCGATTGTGATGGCTTATAACACAATTTAATAATGCCTTTTTTTGTTTTAGAATACGAAGCCAATCAAGATGATGTGCACCTAATTCACCGTGAACATTCAGATTGTGACCGATATCCTACTCTTGATAATCAACTTGCCATAGGTTTTCACGATAATGGTAATGAGGCTTTGAAAGAAGCCAGGAACTATTTTGACAATGTTGACGGGTGTAGTAGATGTTGCAAAGATTGCCATCGAGGATAAGGGGCTTCATCCTTTAACCTTTAAACTGGTAACATCTACAATACCATTTTTTACCGCGTAAAGTACCAGTCCGGCGGAGTTTCGGCAGGAAGTTTTGTCAAGAAGGTGCCGGCGATGGGTTTCTACAGTTCGTTTACTCACAGATAAGGCTTTGGCGATCTCTGCATTGGTATATTCCAAACAGATCATTTGCAGGATCTGAGTTTCCCGCCGGCTTAATGTATCCAGCTTATTCTGTTCGAGGGTTTGCAAGCCTTCCCAGCTATCTGCTTGTTCCTTCAGGTGTTTTTTAAATTCCTGATCAAAGTAGAAACCCTGCTCATTTACCTGACGAATTGCGGCAGCTACGGTCTCGGGATGGGTATTTTTATCAAGGTAGGCATTCACCCCCTTACGGAACATATTTTCGATCACCTCCACTTCGTTGTGCATGGAAAGAATGATCACTGCCAAATCCTGAAAATGGATCTTTAGTTGTTCAGTTACTTCTATTCCATCCATTAAGGGCATGCTTAGATCTATCAAGGCTACATTAGGTGATTTCTCAGCCTCGGAAAGCAATTCCAGGAACTCCACTCCATCTTCGGCCTCCAGCACCACATCAAAATCTTCGTAAGTATGTAGCAATTTGATCATCGCCTTACGGAACAGGCCCTGATCTTCAGCTATGGCTATCTTGATTTTTTCCATTCTGGGTAATTACGAAATGCATCTAAACATACTGCTCAAAAATGAATAATATTTTAACGGAACTACCGGCAAGGTTTTGGAAGTTATTAAAAATAAGGTACAGAATCAGCTAACTTTTTCAAAAACTACGTATTTATACTGATTTTTTCCTCAATTATTCCGTCCAACTTTGTCCTCTTATCAGGTAGGATTGAGAAAATACTACGACATTTTGACTGAGTACCATGAGAATTCCCTTTTCAAGGAATTAAACCAGGACTGGTATGAATATATGCATCACCTCGCTTATTTCAATACTCCCGGTTTCCATTTACTGCAGGCTTTTCCAGCAGTGAATACTACCTCTGGGTTAGCCTGCTGGGGAGAGTTGATCAAAGATGAAGGGGTAGTAACGCAATACCAGGACCGCGAATGGCCCAGGTTTAGTAAGATCTACCAGCAACTGATTGAATCTGTGGAAAACTGCCTAGAGCGGCCTTTACGGGAATTACTTGGCAGAAAGTACCTGGATTGGGTGGATTACAAGCAATACCTGAAAAAGAATCCTGCCATAGGTCATTTCAATATGGTGCTGAGCTATAAAGAATGGGTAGCCCACGAGAAAATACTCCCTCAGAAAATAGTAGGATTTTATGAGTTGCTATCAAAAAGGGAAAGGGCGGTAATCGAATGCATCAACCGGTTCTACAGCCACTTTCACCTTGTCAATCCCGCAGACCGTTTTAAAATAGAAAAGACACAGCTAGCGGCATCTTTGCCTATTTATTTTAGCAGTGATCAGGACTATGGCGGTGAAGATGCTTATTTGCAAAACTGCCATTACAATATCTTTATCTGTGATGATGAAATATGTCACTTTCTGAATAGGAAAGCCAAAAAGGCCAATATTGTAATAAGGGGGGAGATAAAAGACTTGCAAAGAATCACCGTTCTCCCCGGGGCGTGGTATACGGAGGATTTTTTAAAATTGTTTCTGGAAAACCCAACGAACAACCTATTCCGTGAATTGGGGAATTATGAATCCCAACGCATCCATAATCAGGTAAAAGCCTGGACGTCGGTGCTTTATATCTTCCATGGGCTTGAACTGGAAATTAAGCTGGATGCGAATTTCCCGGAACATGAACGCTTTTTTTTGAGAACTGCTGATTACTCTGTTTTTCCCTTCTATTTATCTCCTGGAATCACCAAAAAGAAATTAATTGAAAGGGAAGATGGCGCCTTGAGTTTGCTTATAAAAAATAGTTCCGGATCAGCGATATTATTGGGAGCCGAAAAAGAGTTCACCTAATCGTAAAACCAAAGCAAGCGCTGCCTTGTATGCTCTGCTAACCTCAGCCCCTGACTCAGTCGGGGGCTTTTTTTTATAGGTTAAGGTAAATTTTCCGGCGATGCCTGGTTCCTGAGGTCTGCAAATCCACCAGGAGTATACCGCTTGCATCTATGCCGAGACGTTCGGGATTACGGTGCAAGCTTTGATCCATGATCAGTTTCCCGGACAGATCGTAAACCTGCAGACGTGCCCCGGCAGCAGGATTTAGTCCCTCAATCACCAACTGCCCACCCCGGGCGTATAGTTTAAAAAGGGTGGGAGGGGTAACCTTTCGTACACCCACCAGGGAATTTTGCAGGGCAGTATTAAAGGCAAGGGTGCGGTTGGTGCCCTGGTATTTCAGGCTTGAATCTAAGGCTGAATAAACGTAATAATAGGGGGTGGCATTATTGACAAACACCCTTCCGGTATCCGGAAAGGTAAAAATGTCATTCCAGCTATAATTGGAAGCCCAGGCCGTAGTGGAAGAGCAGGGATTGCTAAATGCATTGGCACTGTACTTCCAGCTCATGGCTGCCCATACTTCCACCGTATCTTTGTATTTAGCGGCCTGGGTTTGCAGGCTAGCTGACTGCGAAGCACAAACAGAACAATCTACCGCTTTATGGGCTATCACAATTGACCTACCTGTTCCCAGCGTAGGTTGTATGGATTTGGTGGTGTTATTGCAATCGGTAAAACTACCCGTAAGAGGTACCTGAGCAGGCATTACAGCCGGTACCATGAT
>CAZBIF010000071.1:5549-6378 GCA_964492055.1 uncultured Flavobacteriales bacterium | reverse complement strand
ATGGCTATCCAAAAGTACAATCGTTTCATACTCAAAAATTTACTCTCAAAAGTAAGATAATTCACTCATTTTATTACTTCTTCCTAAATTGGTCGCATGAGCAGAGGATTTGTGAACGAAGACCGGCAGGAGGAGGCTCCTTTTATACCGCCAAGGGCTCCCTTGCCAGCAGGGGTGCCGAATTATGTGAGAGCAGTAGGACTACGGAAACTAAAAAATGAAAAGGAAAACCTAATACAAGAGCGTGAGCAATTGGCAGCGGAGAATGAAGTAGAGCGAAGGCGGTTACTAGCCGAGATCAACGGTAAGTTGGAATTACTGGAACAACGCCTGCAAAGTGCGGAGATCGTTCCTTCCCCAAAGGGAGACGAGAGGAATAGTATTCGCTTTGGGGCCAGGGTGACCGCCCGTAAACAGGAGGGAGGGGAGAAACTAACTTTCACTATTGTAGGTGTGGATGAAGGCAACATCAAAGAAGGGCTTTTTTCCTTTACCGCTCCCCTGGTTAAAGCTTTTACCGGGAAAAGAGTGGGGGAGCAAGTCGGGTTTAAGGATACTATGTATACCGTGGAAGAAATATACTATTCACATGATTGAGGAAACGGAGTACCCGGAAAGTGAAAGCGAGTTTATGCTTGTCACCGAAAAGCGGATGGTCCACCGCATTACCCTAAGTTATCTGATCACCTCCCTATTGGACGCTTTTAATCTGGAGCGGGGAGGGATTTACACCGTAAAGCGTTTATTCAGCCATCCGGCAAACATGCTGCGGGCGTATCTGGGCAAGCAGCGATATCGCTTCACTCCCCCCTTCAGGTTGTTATTGATC
>CAZBIF010000071.1:660-5539 GCA_964492055.1 uncultured Flavobacteriales bacterium | reverse complement strand
GCCGTGGCCCTTTTCTTATTAAATGTAAGCGGTGAAGGTTCTTCCTTTTTAGAAGGAGTGAAAGATGGGCTAAACAGTCAGGGTGATGCCACAGGGGTGAAATTAATTTTTACCCTACAACGCATGGGGGAATTCATCAATCTCATTCTCTGGTCTTTTATTCCCCTAATGGCGCTTTTCACCTGGCTTTTCAATAAGAAAAAGTCCTTCAACTATGCCGAACACCTGGTTATGCAAACCTACTTATTCAGTATTATCAACCTGATCATGTGGCTATTCCCCCTGGCCTCCCTCTTGCATTTAAATTTCTTTATGATCGTAATCAGCTGCTTGATGTACGGATATTACATTTATTTTTACCGCTTTATGTTCCGCAAATCATGGGTACGGGCTATTGCTGAGGGCTTGCTGGTATTCCATATTGCTTCATTACTGTGGTTCGTAGTGCTGGCTGGTATCTTTATCGTATTAATGAAGTTTTAAGCAGGAAGAGTGGAGGCCTCCAAGCATAAAAACTGCCTGAACTGCAGGCAAGCCCTAAGTAGGGAAGATCGCTTCTGCTCTCATTGCGGACAGAAAGTTGATGAAAATAACCTGCAGCTGCGGGCGGTGATCAAAGAGTTCTTTGAGAACTACATCTCCCTGGACTTTCTATTCGGTCGTACCTTAAAACCGTTTCTACTCCGGCCCGGTTTTTTAAGTCAGCAGTTCATTTCCGGAAGGCGCAAGGATTATGCAAACCCTTTCAGGCTCTACATTTTCACCAGTCTGCTATTCTTCTTTGCTTTTACCAATTTCATGATAAATAAAAAGGGAGGCACGCAAATTATAAAGATCGATTCTTCCGGCTCCGGCCAGATCCCGGAAGTGAATGCAGAAGAGAAAGAAATACTCCGCAGCAAAGTGGGGGTCGAAATTATAGAAGGGCTGGGCAAGGGTCGGGATACTTCTTTTGCTGATGCCTTTGCCGACCTGAATTACAAGCAACAGAAACAGCTATTAAAACAACTGGATAGCAATGAATTAAAACTACTGCAAATTCTGCAACGGCCGGAACTTTTAAATGAGTCCAAAGAAGTAACAAACAATTCTTTCGATTTTAGTAGACTGAAAAAATACCGTTTTCATCCGGAAATAACCGACGAGCAATTATACGATAGCCTCAAGACCGAGGATGCGGGTTATTTTGAAGAAATGTTCTACCGTCGGTTCATCCATATTTACCGATCTGACGAACGTACCTTTGCGAAGTACATTTTCGGCAACCTTTCCATTGCCATGTTCCTGTTTATTCCATTATTTACCTTATTCGTGTTCTTGCTCTACCGAAAACAGGTACCTTTCTATGTGGCTCATTTAATCCATGTCATTTACCTGCAAAGCTTTGTTTTTGTGCTGTTTGGAATGGTTTTCTTGATGCTTTGGTTTATTCCTTCCTGGCAGCAGGCGGCCCCCCTTATGGTTGTTCTGTGCGGCTTGGTCTTTTTCCGGTATTTTTTAAAGTCTTCACGCCAATTGTATCAACAGGGAAGTTGGAGGATACTCTTTAAGAACCTGTTATTGATGCTGATCTACCTTTTGCTCGGTATAAGCACCTTGTTTGTGGAAATAATTATCTCTTTTCTTTCATTTTAATTGGGAGAGGTGTGAAATCTTGAGAAAAATACCTGGTATTTTCAGGTACCGGCTACATTTACACCATGGATAAGGGGATTGTAAGCAGTTCCATGTAAATGATTTATCGGGTTTTTAAAAAATAATTGCATTTTTCAATATAATACTTGATTTTTACCACAGTAATCTATATAATAACCATTAACGGCTACCCTCTTGTTTTCCCCTCTTCATTTATTATTGTCTCTGTTGTTGGTACTTCCCTGCGCAGGTAATGCCCAGCATTTTTATGTGCCGCAAATGCCGGATACATCGGTGCGGAAGGAAAATCAAACACATTTCACCAGTGCGCATGCCCATCACATGGATACTCTTAAACATAAAGATTATAAGGAGTTTTCAGAAAAGCGTCATCTGCGGATCAAGAACAATTTAGAGGAGGAAGAATTTCTGTTTGATGAACAAATTTATAAAACCACCCAGGCAATTTTCAGTAGGATCATCAATCCGGGTTTAAAAAAAGAACCGTTGCGCCTTTTCATCAGCCGTTCCGCTACGCCTAATGCGTATTGCTTTGGAGAAGGGAGTGTGGTAATAAATCTGGGTTTACTAGCCAGACTACACAATGAGGATCAGCTTGCCTTTGTTCTAAGCCATGAGATGGCTCATCAATACCAGCGTCACAGTGAAAATTTATACTGGAAGTCCTACCGTACCTTGCATTCCAAAGAATTTAAGAAGAAGGTAAAGCAAATTGAACGGGAAGGTACACATCAACTCAGCCGTTTGGAGAATTTGTTAAAAGGAATGAAACTGGAGACCACCAAGCATAGCCGTTATAAGGAAAGTGAGGCGGATTCCCTGGGCTTGCTTTTTATGGAAAAGGCGGGCTACCGCCCGGCAGCTGCCCTTAGCTCCTTGCTTTTGCTGGATGGGATTGATCAGCCGAAATACCGGCAACAAATACAGTTTGAGGATTGGTTTGACGGAGAAAATCTGGAAATGGTTTACCGCAGGACAGGCGATCGGGAGGGTCTGGATATTGAACAAAAAACCGATTCGGCCTTACTGGATTCCTTGAAAACCCATCCGGAGTGTAAGGAGCGTATGCATCAACTTATGAGTAGCTTTCAGATATTAAGTACGGCTGTGGATACCAGCCTTACTTTTACTGAAATAAAGCGGATTGCAGATTATGAGATCATCCACCATGCTATTAAGGAAAACTATTTTGGGGAATCCCTATACCACGCAATGGTGCTCCTGCAATACCAGCCGGAAGACCTATACCTGCGACAGGCGGTGGCCATTTCCCTGGCAGGCATTTATTTACTGCAGGAAGGTCATCAGTTGGGCAAATATATTCAACCTGCCCGCTCGGAGGATCCCCCTAATTACCGCATGATCCACAATCTCATTCACAACATACGCTTATCTGAATTAAAAGCCCTTACCCTGGATTTTATGGAAAACCACACGGAAGTGCATGAAAGTGAATACAGCTTATATCAACAATATTTGCAGGCACGTCTCAAAAAGGAAAATTCCGACAGCCTGGCAGACACATATAAAGAAAAATACCCGCAGGGGTTTTTTATTCACTCTATTAATTAACTACTTAAAAACAACATGATGTTTAACATTAAATTATCCGCGCTCATTCTGCTTACCGTTTGCATGATGGGCACCAATTCCCAGGCACAGGAAAAGGCGATTCGCAATATTGCAACCGTGGAACTGAGAAACTCAGGCACCATTGATAAAAATGACAAGGTTTCAGGTTATTACTTTTTCTACAAAGCTGAACCGGTAGGGAAGGGGGATTACAGCTACCGCCTTGAAATTTTTGATGAAAACCTGGAAATGGTGGGTAAACAACGCATCACTGCCACCAAGTATCTTTATTTACTGGAAGCAGAATATAACGGAGACGCCCTGGCTTTTAAATTCTATGATGCCAAAGAGAAGGAAGTAAGTCTTAAATTTTACGATGAAGCTGCCGAAAAATTAAGGACAGACAGCTATGAACCCGATCGCATCGAAAAACAAGCCATCACCATGGCAGCTGCCCAGGGTACTACCACCGACCCTGCAGTAATTGCAGTAGAAGGTGCAGGATTCATACATGTTACTCCAGTGAAGCTGGATAACCGGGGGTATGTACTTGAGTTTTATCCCAACAACAAAGAAGCGAAAGGGTGGAAATACAAATCCAAATCGAATGCAGACATGCATGAATTTGTTTCTAACCTGGAAGCGAACGAGCACATCATCCTCAATAACGTCCTGCAAAAGAAAAACCTGATGACCAAAGACGTAAATTCCATTATCATTGGCCTGGACCCCAAAAGCGGGGAGGAGCTTTTTAGCCGGGAACTGGAAGATTCCAGGTACTCCATTATGATCATGAACAGCGACTTCAATGAAAAAAACAATAACATAAACCTATACGGCTACTATTTCGAAAAAGGCGACAAGGAGATGGCCGGTCAGAGCCTTGGATTGGTATTGATAACCATGAATCCGAGCGGAGAGATTGAATCCAAAAAGTTCGTTTCCTGGAATAAGGACGTGGCGAAGTATTTACCGGTTGATCTGAAAGGAAAGATCGATGAGATCGGATACATCTTTTTTCATCGTTTTGTACAAAAAGAGGATGGTAGCATTTATGCCATAGGAGAGCAATACAAAAAAACGGTTTCTGCAGCGGGAATGGCCTCTCAGGTATTGTCAGGCGGACGATCAGGCTCAAGCGCCTTCCAGATCACCGTAGAGGATTTTTATATCTTTGAATTTGATCCGGAATTCAACCTCAAAGATGTTAAAGTATTCGATAAAAGTATCACCCGAGTGGCTTTACCGGCAGGTGCCGGTTATTACGGACCTCAGTTCCTGGCCTATTACATTAACTACATGGGCGGTTTCGATTACTCCTATAGTGAGTTGGTTGATGGCGGAGAGACTTTCATTGTGGGGTATACCGATTTTGAAAAACGCAAGAAAGAAAAGAATAGCGTGATCTTTGGTACCATTGCACATACGGGAAGTGACTATACCACCGACAAGATCGATACAGCCACTGAGGCTGACGAGGTAAAAGTATTACAAGCAGAACCCGGAAAAGTGTTGTTTGTCGAGTACTTTCAGAAAGATAAAAAACTTGATATGCACTTTGAAAAGATCAATTATTAAAGGTGCACCCCCTATTGAAAAGGCTATGCGAAAGCATGGCCTTTTTTATTTTCCATGCTGCGATTCCCAATTT
>CAZBIF010000071.1:394-620 GCA_964492055.1 uncultured Flavobacteriales bacterium | reverse complement strand
GATTATTATGAGTACTTTTGCGCCTCATTTAAAATTTCCCCTTGACCACATTCAACGAACTGGGGCTTTCAAAAGATCTTTTGGATGTCCTTGACAAAATGGGCTTCACCAAACCTACTCCTATTCAGCAGCAGGCGATACCTTTATTGCTGCAAGCTGATTCTGATTTTATCGGCCTGGCCCAGACCGGTACCGGTAAGACTGCTGCTTTCGGCCTGCCCCTGAT
>CAZBIF010000071.1:0-384 GCA_964492055.1 uncultured Flavobacteriales bacterium | reverse complement strand
CGGGAACTGGGGCAACAAACCGCTAAACAAATCCAGGAATTCGCTTCCGGCGTAAAACAGATCCGGGCTGAAGTGGTGTACGGAGGAGCCGCCATCACCAATCAGATCAAAGCCATAAAACAAAATCAACCGCAGATCATCATCGCCACACCGGGGCGATTACTGGATCTCATCCGTCGGAAAGTAGTAGACCTGCGTTCGGTCAAACGTGTGGTACTGGATGAAGCCGATGAGATGCTCAACATGGGATTTCAGGAAGACATCAATGAGATCCTTTCGCAAATACAGGTACCACATACCACCTGGTTATTTTCTGCCACCATGCCCAAGGAGATCCGCAAGATCGTGAAAAAGTACATGCAGGATCCCCGGGAAGTGAACATC
>CAZBIF010000070.1:0-13971 GCA_964492055.1 uncultured Flavobacteriales bacterium | reverse complement strand
TTCCTCAATCCCGAACGGGTGAGCATGCCCGATATTGATATTGACTTTGACGACGAAGGCCGCGGCAAGATCCTGGATTATGTAGTGGAGAAGTACGGTAAAAACCAGGTGGCCCAGATCATTACCTACGGCTCCATGGCTGCCAAGTCTTCCATTCGCGATGTGGGGCGGGTGCTGGACGTGCCCCTGCCGGAGGTGGATAAGATAGCCAAGTTGGTACCCAACGGACCCGGGGTTTCCCTCAACCGGATTCTGGACACGGAAGAAAAACAACTTTCCCAGCTTTACAAGGGGGATGACTTTTCGCAAATTACGGAACTGCGTAGTTTACTGCAGGGAAAAAATGAAGCGGCAGAAACCCTTACCCAGGCCAAAAAACTGGAAGGGTCTGTTCGCAATACCGGGGTTCACGCCTGCGGGGTGATCATTTCGCCGGATGACATTACCAACTTCGTTCCGGTTTGTACCTCCAAAGAATCCGACTTACTGCTTACCCAGTTCGATAATAAAGTAGTGGAGGAGGCCGGTCTCTTGAAAATGGATTTCCTCGGGCTGAAGACCCTCACCATCATCAAGGACGCCATTGCCCTGATCAAGGAAAATCACGACATAGAGATTAATCCGGATGAAATTCCGCTTGACGATACCAAGACCTACGAACTATATCAGCGGGGAGAGACTAATGGCACCTTTCAGTTTGAGTCGCCGGGCATGCAGAAGCACCTGAAAAACCTCAAACCGACCAATATTGAGGATCTCATCGCCATGAACGCCTTGTATCGTCCCGGGCCCATGCAATTCATCGATCTTTTTGTAGCACGGAAAAGAGGGGAGAAGGAGGTGGAGTATCCCCACGAATTGCTGAAAGAGATCCTGGAAAATACCTATGGCATCATGGTCTATCAGGAGCAGATCATGCAGGCCGCCCAGATCATGGCCGGTTACTCCCTCGGACAAGCGGACATCCTGCGGCGCGCCATGGGTAAGAAAAAGATGGATGTGATGCAGGAGCAGAAGATCCAGTTCGTAAAAGGTGCCAAAGAAAAACACCAGATCGAAGAGAAAAAGTCGGAGGAAGTGTTCGACATCATGCTCAAGTTTGCCGAGTACGGTTTTAACCGCTCCCATTCTGCGGCCTATTCGGTGGTGGCCTTTCAGACCGGCTACCTCAAGGCCAATTATCCGGCTGAGTACATGGCTGCCGTGCTCACCAACAACATGAACGACATCAAAAAGGTAACCTTTTTCATGGAGGAATGCCGCCGCATGGGCATCAAGGTGCTGGGACCGGACGTCAACGAAAGTGCCTTTAAGTTTACCGTAAATAAAGATGGGCAAATCCGTTTTGGACTGGGAGCATTAAAAGGGGTAGGGGAAGGCGCCGTGGAGGCCATCGTTTCCGAACGCAAGGAGAATGGCATGTATGCCTCCATTTTTGACCTGACCAAGCGCATAAACCTGCGGGCAGCCAATAAGAAAACCTTTGAGAGCCTGGCCCTGGCCGGGGGATTCGATTCCTTTACCGGCATTCACCGGGCGCAGTATTTTCACCAGCCCAATGGGGAACCTGCCTTTCTGGAAAAGGCCATTCGCTACGGCAGTAACTATCAGGAGCAGCAAAACTCTTCACAGGTATCCCTTTTCGGGGGAGAATCGGAAGTGGAAATACCCGAACCCCAGATCCCCGATTGTGAGGAATGGGGGAGGATGCAGGCCTTATCCCAGGAAAAGGAAGTGGTGGGTATCTATCTTTCCGGTCACCCCCTGGATGATTACCGTTTTGAAATGAAGCACTTTTGCAATACCCGTATCCGTGACTTGAATAAACTGGAGAACCTGCAGAACAAAGGAGAATTGAAACTGGCAGGCATCGTCACGGAAGCCCAGCATCGCGTTTCCAAGACCGGAAAGCCATTTGGGATTTTGGTGCTGGAGGGGTATGAGGAAAGTTACCGCTTCATGCTGTTTTCTGAGGACTATGTCAAGTACAAAGCGTACCTGAACCAGGGCTGGTTCCTTTACCTGAAAGGAAATGTACAGAAGCCCCGCTGGCGCGATGAGCTGGAATTTAAGATCACCGGCATGGAGTTGCTTTCCGATGTGCGGGAGAAACTCACTTCCTGCCTGCAGGTAAAGATAGCAGCGGAGGAAGTAAATGAAAATACCATTCACTGGTTGAAGAACCTGAAAGAAAACAAAAACGGCAATTGCCAGTTACAGGTACAACTGGCCGATCAGGAAAACCGCCAACTGGTGAAACTAACCTCCCGCACCATCCGCTTTCAACTGGATAATCAGATAATAGATGAACTGGAGCGGCGGGAAGAAATAAATTATAGCGTAAATTAGTGCCAATCTGGCAAAAATCCATTTTGGTAAAATTATTGAGTTAGGATTTCAGGAAAATAAATCAATTTAAGTAAATAAATAAGTAGTAGACATGGCAATTGAATTAACAGATGCGAATTTTGAAGAAAAGGTACTGAAATCAGACAAGCCTGTACTGGTGGATTTCTGGGCAGAATGGTGTGGCCCCTGTAGAATGGTAGGCCCGGTAGTGGAAGAATTGTACAACGATTACGAAGGCAAAGCGGTTGTAGGAAAAGTGAATGTTGACCACAATCCTGAAGTTTCCGCCAAATTCGGCATCCGCAATATCCCTACCGTCTTGTTTTTCAAGAACGGTGAAGTAGTGGACAAGCAAGTAGGCGCAGCTCCTAAGAATGCTTACGCCAGTAAGCTGGATGCGCAGATCGCTTAAAGAAAACGATACACAAAGCCCATATTCTCCACTTGGACTTCGACCATTGCCCCGATCCCGATAGCTATCGGGATCGGGGCAAGCTCAGTCTGACAAAAGGAGAATATGGGCTTTGGTTTTACCACGTAGATGCCCATTAATCACAAAGACATACAAGCCTACTCCCACCTGGAGCTGTTTGCCAGGCAGGTGGTGGAAGGTTTTATTACGGGACTGCACAAGAGCCCTTTTCACGGTTTTTCGGTGGAGTTTGCCGAGCATCGCTTGTATAATACCGGCGAATCCACCCGGCACCTGGACTGGAAGCTGTATGCTAAAACAGATAAGCTGTTTATTAAGCGGTACGAGGAGGAGACCAACCTGCGCTGCCGCCTGGTGATCGATACTTCCTCTTCCATGAATTTTCCGGAACAGAAGAAAGAAGGGAACAACAAATTGCAATTCAGCATCTATGCCGCCGCCGCCCTTATCGAGCTGCTAAAAAAGCAGCGGGATGCCTATGGCTTGAGTTTTTTCAATGAGGAGATACACCTGCATACCGAAGCCAAATCCAACCCTGTGCATCAGCGCCTGATGTACCGTCATCTGGATAATTTGCTGGCGGAACCTCCCAGTCAACGCACTACCTTGGCAGTGGAATCATTGCACCGCATCAGTGAGATGATCCACAAGCGTTCCATGGTGATCATCTTCAGCGATATGCTGGATAATTCAGACCGGGAGGAGGAATTGCTGTCGGCCATGCAGCACTTGAAGCACAACAAGCACGAGGTGATCCTTTTTCATGTAATGGACAAGGGCAAGGAAGTGGATTTTGAATTTGAGAACCGACCATACCGCTTCGTCGACCTGGAAAGCGGGGAGAGCATCAAACTGACCCCCCAGGAGGTGAAGGAGAACTACATTAAGGAAATGAAGGCCCGCACCGCTGAATTGAAATTAAAATGCGGACAATACGGGGTGGAATTTGTGGAAGCGGACGTAAACAAAAGCTACCACCAGATATTATTGCCTTTCCTGCTGAAGCGGAAGAAGTTATTCTAGTAATGCGTTAGGTTAAAAAGAAACTTACTAGAAAAGAGCTGATAAAAATTAATCCGTATAAAATCAGAATTACTACGGTTAGAATACCCACGAACTTATACGCAGATTTAAGGTTTTTAAGACCAATTTCTAATTTTTCATTATCTATTGATAAGAGAGCTCGTTTTGTGTAGCTGGCAAAACGATACATGTAAAGGGAGGGAAAAATGTATAAGAGACTAGCCAATAAATACAAAACTCCCATCATGGTTCCAAAGCCTGATCCCATATTTCTGAAAAAACTAAAATTGGAAGATTCATCAGGCAGGTCATTCATGTCGATGTGATTCCCCATTAAAAAGATCATGACAATGGCGGCAATAACCATAAAACCGGAGGCGATAAAACCGAGGATGGCGAAAAATTTAGCCCATTTGGTAATCGACATTAAATAGCTTTGGGCGTTTTGATCGAGGGTTAGTTCCCTGGGACCGGAAGTGATTTCGGTGGTTTCCATAGTAGCAGTTAAGGATGAAATGTGGAATAAACATACACATATTATTTATATAGCTCCCTTTCTTTAGTTAAACCGAGAGGAGGAAAAATATTCTAAAAATAACTTGACGGAAAGAAGGGCAATGGAAAAATTATTTTAAATTTGCGCTCCCGTTGACAAAACGGAAAGGTTCTAAAGATATTGGTCCGGTAGTTCAGTTGGTTAGAATACCTGCCTGTCATCTGCCTTCTAAGCAGACGGTCACAGGTTCGAATCCTGTCGCGATCACTAGAGAAAGTAAATCCAACACATTTCATGTGTTGGATTTTTCATTTTTCGAACGTTTGAAGTTTACTTCAAAAGGATCGGGAAATGAAAAATACCGAAACAGCGTTTCGGGGGATTTATTTTTTGACCTCGGAGAAGCAAGGATGGACGACTGAAAGGAGTCAATCCTGAGTGGCAAACTTACTTTACTTCGGATCAATTATTCAGAGCACGCCTGACTATATTAAAGATTCGGAAGCCATGCTTCCGGCAGGCTTTTATGCTGACCTCGGAGAAGCAAGGATGGGCGAAGCCAATCCTGCTTCCAGGTTAACTTCTTACTAAAACAATACAGATCACAAGCTCGATCGGATTTGATCCACCGCACGGAGTCAATCCGGTATAGTAACCAACACTTAAAACATGTTGATTGATTTCACCGGCTATAGTAGTGATCATCTATTGCACCAAATAAAAGAAAAACAAAGAAAGGCTGTTAAAATAACTCGTTGGAAAAATCGTAGATTATAATTAGAGATAGTGGTTTCTTTCTTTCTAATTCAATTATTGATTCACTAATTAAGAGGAAAAAACTGATATTTTGCATATCTTTATGCCATCTTAGAAACCATTTGGTGTTCTATTATTTGTTACGAAAAGAGGGAGTAATGTCCCTCTTTTTAATTTTAACAAATCATAATAATTACCGCAAACAATGGACAATACTATCAACTTTAAAAAGAAAATTAAGGAAATAATGGATTATTATCACCTCAACAAAAATAGTTTCAGTAAAGAAATAGGTAATAATGATAATTCAGCCATTACTCATTTAATAAACAAAGGAAGGCAACCAAGCATGGAAACAATTAATAAGATATTAACTCGGTTTCCGGTTAGTGCAGAATGGTTTTTTCGTGATGAGGGCAGTATGTTTGGAATTGATAGTCCAATTAAAGAAAACCGAATGACCGGCAAAGAAGCGAAAGAAATAAGGGTAAATTCGGGACTATCTGTTCAAGACTTTGCAGAACAATTAGGGTACAAAGGGTTTAACCCTATTTATTATAATGAAGATAAGGAATTTGTGGGAAGGGCATACCAGAGAAGCATCACTCGTTTTATGGAGAATCAGGGATATAATAGTCTTGAAAGTATAGATTATAAAGAAGAATTTCATAAACTACTGGGTCGATACAACGAGGCTAAGGAATCCAGGGTAGGAATTGAGGATAAGGTCCTTGAACTGGAAAAGCAGCAAGCAAATATTTACTATATTATATGTAAATTACAGGATCAGATAGAGGGAAAAGGAAAAAGCTAAAGTTGGATTTTAATTTCCCTTCAAAGAATAAGAAATAATGCTCCAATTTAATTGGAGGAGATATAATTCAGAATTCCTTAATGCACCATTTTACTATCAATCTTTGTCATGCTGCCTGTCCGAAGAAGCGCAGTGAAGGCGGGAGCGTCCAACCGGACTGACGGTTGGACTGGTCGAAGCATAGACAAAGCAATAAAAGGGTAGTGTAGATAACTCCCAAAATTCACTTTTTAATTTTTTCCTTATGTTTGGTACATGCAAGCAACTGCCAGTACCGTGCACACCGAAGAAGCTTCCGATAAAAAGTACGCTACCGCCGTGATCCTGGCCGGAATTTTCGGCACCGTAGGGATTCATCACTTTTATGTGGGACGCTGGAAGATGGGCTTGCTTGACCTGGGCATGCTGATCGCGACTATTGCTTTCTTTATTGCCGAAGAGCCGGTAATGGCCCTGATCTTCCTGGCCTGCGATGTGATCCATACCATTCTGGTCACCTATTATCTGCTGGTAGGGCAATACCGGGACGGGGAGGGCAAGCTGATCATGTACCCCGGCCAACAAAAGAAATTTAACCACGCTTCAAATCAATAAGTCATGGAAAAAATAGATCCGAACGATAATACCCGGCAAGTACCCATCAGTGACAAAGGTTTTGTCCCCACTATACTCTTGTGCTTTTTCTTTGGCGGGTTAGGTATTCACCGCTTTTACGTGGGCAAGGTAGGCACCGGCTTACTGATGCTAATCACCCTGGGCGGCTTTGGTATCTGGATCATTATTGATTTCATTATCATCGTCACCGGCAATTTTCAGGACAAAGACGGACGGTACATTAAGAATTAGGACTTGGGGCCTTTTCCCGTTAGCTGCATATTCCCTTTGAAATTGGGGATGCCTGAAAATGGTGCCCGTTAAAATGAAGAAAAAATCCGGCGGGAATTCACCTGCGATATACTAAAGCCTTAAGTTTGTAGTAAACCTAAAGCGTATGTTGATCGATAGAATTGAAAAGTTGTTACAGGAGCAGGTGAAAAAGGAAGCTTTCTCCTCTCAGGCCTACCTGGCCATGGCTTGTTGGGCCGATGTCAAAGGGTTTAACGGGGCTGCGCAGTTTTTATACGCCCACTCTGATGAGGAGCGGCAACACATGCTCAAACTGATCAAGTTCATCAACGAAAGGGGAAATCATGCCTCGGTGCCGGCTTTAGAGGCGCCCAAAAAGAATTACGAAGGCCTGAACGAAGTTTTCACAAGTATCCTGGAGCATGAAATTAAAGTGACGGCTTCCATCAATGATATTATCACCGCCTGCTTAGAGGAGCGCGACCATCTGACGAATAATTTTATGCAGTGGTATGTTTCCGAACAAATTGAGGAGGAACAACTGGCGCGCTTTATAATTGACAAGCTGGAGATGATCGGCAGCGACACTACCAGTTTATACCTGTTTGACCGGGAACTGGGGGAGTTGCATAAGTCGTAAATTACTCAATAGTCATTTTTCAATACCGGCTGCCTTTCAAAGTCATAGACCATGGTGGAAACCTCTACCTGGAACCATTCCCTGAACATTTTGTAGGAACGTTTCCGGGGCCATTCCTTCTTGTTCTCATGCCAGTCGTACAGCTCGGCCATGAAAAAGCGGTCGTATTTTTTCTTCAGCCAATCCTGAAAAAAATCATCCGATTCCTGTATCAGGTAGGTTTTTACCTCATCTATTTCATGAATGGGGTCATCCGGATAGAGGGCATTCAGCCAGTCAAAAAACGGTTTTTTGGGTTTCAAAGTCACTGCAAATCGGTTGATATAGCCTTCTTCATAAGCTGTTTGGTCATGATTCTCCATCATGTCCTGTATAAACGCCTCCTTTTTTTGACAAGCAACCGTCAATATCATTTCATCATCTATTTCGTCCAGGGAAAAGTCCGCAATGAAGAGATCGTATTTAGCGTATTTCTCGCGCTTCAAAGTAATCATTTCATTTAAAATATCCCGTTGCCAGGCGGGCGCATCAGTCTTAGCTATTACTTTCTTAAAATCTTCTTCGGGCATTATCAAACTCATACCACCCAGATTCCAGGCATTCCTACCGAAATCGATCACTTCCTCCATGCTAAAATCCTCGGGAAATTTATCTTGAAAGGGCTGAAAGAAATCATAAAGCAATGATGAATATTTTTTGTCTGAATATTTACCTTGATTGAATGAGGGAAAAAGATCAATAACATTTTTGGCCATAATAATGTGAAAATAAGAGTTCTTTAAATAGAGAGTTAAAATTCGCGATTATTAACCAAAGGATGCAACGAATAAAAGTTTATAAAACTGAAATATCCGTCTAGCGAATAGTACAGATCAGAGCAGCGAAATTAGATAAATCAGGAATGCCACTCCTAATTTATTTGATAGATATAGCATGTTTAATTTATTACTGTCTACTTAAAAAGTTCCGAATGAGAACCAATCCTAACCAGTTTGATCTCAGGGGGCTTTTCGATCTGAATCCAGATGATCAACAGATCAGGCTTGATGTGGCATTCCCAGTTGTCAGCGTACTCACCTTTCAATTTATGTGGCTTTAACAAAGCAGTTATGCCTTTTACCCCTTTTTGATGTAGGGTTTCCAAAGTGATAGATACCAATTCAAAATCTTTTGGGCGAGATTTTATTTTCTTTATATCTTTCTTAAATTGAGTGGTATATGTTAATTTATACATTCAATTAAAGCTCCTTTAAGAACTGTTCAATATCCTCTATCTGCTCTAGGTTCTTATTGGTTCTCGCTTCTTCTATCGCAAGCCTTGTTGTTTCATTTGGAATTTCCCCAACTTCCCGATACAATAAGTATTCTATGTAATTATTGAGACTCCTCTTTTGTGCAGCGGCCTTTTCTTTGATTAATTCCAATAATTCTTTATCAAATCTCAATGCAGTCTGTATTTTCATTTCTCACTAATTAACATATCAAACTCAAAGATAATTAATAACATTGTGTTATACAACTGTTATGAAATTTACATAATTCGGCTAAGAGGTAATTCATACTCTTGCCACCTCAGTCCAGGAAGGAAACAGGCATAATCACATCTATAAATTCTTAAATAAATTATCTATTATCTTAGCCCCCCGTTCCAAAATCCATCCCATGAAAAAACTGTTATTTTGCGGCTTGCTTGTAGTTTCTATGTCAAAACACACACACGCCCAGGGAAATCTTACTTATCAAAAACCGGCTGATGAAATTCTCAAACTGGTAGATATTGAACGAGCTCCCTATGTCTTAATGGATGACGCCAAAGAGAATATGATTCTCATCTACCGGGATTCCTATGAATCCATTGCCGACCTTTCCAAAGAGGAATTGCGATTAGGAGGCTTGCGCATTGACCCCACCACCAATATTGGCAGCCGGGTAACCTATTATAATAACATTAAGATCAAACGGGTGCACGGCCATGAAACTGAGGTGCAGGTAAGTGGATTGCCCCGGGTAGCCAACCTGGCGAACTTTACCTGGTCGCCCGATCAGTCAAAAATAGCCCTCACCCAAACCACCGGAGGTGGGGTAGAGGTGTGGGTGATGGATATTGCTACTGCCACTGCTAAAAAACTTACCGATGCCAAGGTGAATGCCAATCTGGGCGATGTGATCAACTGGTTTAAAGACGGTGAACACCTGCTGGTGAAAATGATCAGCAGCGAACGCAAACCTTTGATCGATACGGATGAAGCCATCCCCACCGGACCTACGGTATCAGAGAACGAAGGGAAAAAAGCGCAGAACCGCACCTACCAGGATCTGCTGAAAAACCGAAACGACGAGCACAATTTTGAACAACTTGCCTTGTCGGACCTGAAAAAAGTTTCCCTGGACGGGGAGGTAAGCGAATGGGGGGGAGCAGCTATGTATGACAACATCAGCTTTTCACCGGATGGGGAATATGTGCTGGTAAGCACCATAGAAAAACCCTTTTCCTACCTAGTGACCTACAACCGCTTCCCCATGAACTATTCCATTTACGATCAGGCTGGAAAGCTGGTAACGGTCTTTGAGAAAGTGCCTTTGATCGAAGACCTGCCCCAGGGGTTTATGGCGGCGCGTAAAGGCAAACGCAGTATTTCCTGGCGGGCCGATGTGCCTGCCACCCTCATTTATGCTGAAGTGCTGGATGAAGGGGATCCTGAAAAAGAAGTGGAATTTCGAGATCAGGTGTACACCATAGATGCTCCCTTTACCGGGGAAGGGCGTGAACTTTTTAAGACCATAAACCGCTTTGGCGGAGTAGAATGGGGAGATGAGCAACACGCCTTTGCTTACGATTACTGGTGGAACAGTCGCAACCTGAAAACCTACCTCTTTGACCCCTCGGCAACTATAGAGGGGCATCCGGAGATTCTTTACGACCGCAATTACCAGGACCGCTACAGCGATCCCGGGGATTTCGTGAGTAAGCGCAACCAGTTCGGACAGAATGTGGTGGTGATCAAAGAAAAGAAGGTCTTTTTACTCGGGGATGGCTACAGTGAGGAAGGTCAATTTCCCTTTCTCGATCAGCTGGACCTGACCAACAAGGAAAGCAAGCGTTTGTATCAGTCGGATTACGAGGACAAGATCGAAGACCTGCGAAGCTACGATCCGGAAGATAACCGCCTGCTGGTCCGCATAGAATCCCCGGTGGAATACCCCAATTATTATTTCCGTGATCTGGATAAAAATGGGGAAGAAGCCTTGCAGCAGCTGACCGACTTTGAGAACCCCTTCGCCAGCATTCAGGATGTGCACAAGGAGGTGATCACTTATGAACGGGAGGATGGACTGGAGCTGAGTGGCACCCTGTACCTGCCGGTAGATTACGACAAAGAGAAAAAAGAAAAAATGCCCCTGATCCTCTGGGCATACCCCAGGGAATTTAAAGACAAGGCCAGTGCCGGGCAGACTACACAGAACCCCAATGCCTTTACCTATCCTTTTTACGGCAGTCCGGTATACTGGGTCAGCAGGGGGTATGTGGTGCTGGATGATGCCACCTTTCCCATCGTTGGGGAAGGGGAGGAAGAACCCAATGATTCCTTTCGCAGGCAGCTGGTAGCCAACGCCAAGGCAGCTATTGATGCGGTGGACGAAATGGGCTACATCGACCGGGATAGGGTAGCGGTGGGGGGGCATAGTTACGGGGCCTTCATGGTGGCCAACCTCCTCTCACACTCCGATCTTTTTGCAGCCGGTATTGCCCGCAGCGGTGCCTACAATCGCACCCTAACCCCCTTTGGCTTCCAGAGTGAGGAACGGCACTACTGGGATGCGCCTGAGGTATATTACAACATGTCCCCCTTTATGCATGCCGATAAGATGAAAACCCCTTTGTTATTGATCCACGGGGAAGCGGATGATAATTCAGGCACTTATCCCATGCAATCCGAACGGTACTTCAATGCCCTCAAAGGTCTGGGAGCGACGGTGCGGTTGGTGGTTTTACCCAAAGAAAGCCACGGTTACCGGGCGAAAGAAAGCATACTGCATTTACTCTGGGAGCAGGATCAGTGGCTGGAGAAATACGTAAAGAACAAAGCGGAAGTATCAGAAACTGAAAGTGAAGGATAAAGAAAAGAAATTAAGTGCAAATTTTATTGAGCTTGTACTTGAACTTGTACGCTGTCTCTGCTAGAATCCCTGATTGCTTTTTGTAATTCACACAGCTCATCAATTTCAGTATTTAACAATTTGCTCTTTTTAAGCGCATAATAGCTTTTCACCATAATTTTGTGAGATTCAATTTGTGAGATTTCAAATTGATATTCGCCATAATCATTATTGACCGTCATAGATTGTGGATTTAGCAGTTTTACCTCCTCATCAAACTCCAGCTGATACATGTAGGAGTCGCTACCAGTAAAATCTGAATAATAATCAAGATTACGTTCAACTTCACACAGCGGTTTGGTAATGATATGATTAAACATTTCTTGTAAGGGAACTGAAAGCAAATTGCCCTTGCGGAAGATAAAGTTATCTGAGGTGTATGTGGCAGTAATATTTGTATGATAAGGGAAATCTTCCATTTTAGCATTTACTGTATGTTCTAAAGAATGGATGGTACAATTTTTATAATCCCATAATTTTCGATTGTAAAACTGATTAATGGTAGGGTCTTTGAAATTGTGGGAATAAACACCCCTTGTAAGGGTAGAGTATTGGCCTGAAAGATCTATCCTGCATCGAAATAAAGTACGTAGCTCTTTCACACTTATGTCAAGATGTAAATTAGTTAACCTGTTATTGGAAGTGTAGTTACCGGCCGGCATTATAGTTTGCCTGTTAATATTTTTAACTTCTTCTTTATACGCCCTGTAATCCGATAGATGCACAAGTTTTGTCCGGGTATTCTCATAATAAAACGGATACTCATTCAAGTACAGTCCATAATCATCCGTTTTAGGAAGAAAAAATATATATTCTTCATTCTTGGTGGGAATAGCAAACATGTAATCATTATTCTCCATAGCTGTTAAATGATGATCTTCAACAATCCCCGACCTCACATCTTCAAGGTATGCGGTATAGTAATTAACGCCTAATTTCGTCAATAGAGCTACATACATTTCGTGCCTGAATATATCCCTTACTTTCCCCTCTGCCAGATGCGTGCCTATTCTCTTTTCATAGATATCTATTTCCTGAAAATACTTTTCATCGTCAAGAAAGGTCATATTTTTTGCGATGTAGTTCTTTAAATTCTTTAGATGCTGATATATAGAAGTATCAGTTTCATTTCTAATGGAAAAAGTGGCATAAAAATCATCGATCAAATTATACTGCTTCATTTTTACCCCCTGATTAATAGACATGATCATACTCACGTGATCCTTTTCCCGCACCCCGGCGTAGAATCCATAGGTCGGAATATAATAATCAGTATAAGTGTTAGGTAAATGACTAGTATAATCCAAAGGTATTATCGAAATAGTTACGTAAGGCAGGTTGGTGTATGGCCGGCTGTTGGTTTCCAAGAGACTACCCTTGAGGGAATCTGTTCTATATTTTACCAATGTTCGTTGGTTGAACTCCAAGGTTGAATCTGCAGTTGCACCGTTCTTTTCCACAATACTAACAAATAGCCGGGTAGGATAGGAGATACTTAGCTCGTAGTTGCGTTTGTAATAAGAATTATGAAAAAAAATCCGATAGGAAAGAAATTTAAGATTATTTGAATGGAAGGGAATTGTATAGGAATATTGAATTTCTAGTGAATCTCCTACCTTTAAATCAGTTGTAGTATAATGATAACGATCAAAATTTCCATATCTGTCATTGTTCATTGCCATCTTAACCGTTTCCACCTCCTCCTCATATTCTAATGTAGATGTGGCATGGTTCTCAAGCCATTTTGAAGCTTTGAAATAGTTAACTTGCATGCCCGAATATAACTCCTGGTGATTTCGTTTAGGAGGTGAATGAAGGATGAAAGTAGAATCAAAAGATTGAGGTAGAGCATACCTTTTCAAGAGGTCAACCCCTCGCTGATTTAAGATCTTATAAGTGATTTTCTTGGTAAATGTTAGATTCAAACTAGAAGATTCCGTTCCTGATATGCTGATATTGCATATCTCTGAGTGTATTATTATAGATGATGCCAGATCCTGCTTCGAATACAAAGAGGAAAGGTTACAAAACAACAGTAAAGCAAAGGGATATTTTAAATGTTGTATGGTTAAAGCAGGGAGGTTCATGATGGTTAGTTACAAGATTTGGGAAATCAATTTATAAAGTGCTTCTAGTAGGTGACTTATGCAACTTTTTGTTGTCAATTGGGCAAAAGAGCTTCCAATAAAATACAGGCACTATGGACTTTATATCAACTTTTGCAGCTAATTTAATTTATTTTTCATTTTGATTCATTAGCGTCCTAAACGTTTTTAAAAATTTTTTAAACGATAAGCTAAAACTTAGATGTCCCTTGAAATAAAGCGAAGTCAAATTGAATTGAAACCTTAGTAAAACCGGAAAGTTTCGATTGTTTGAGAAAATCATTCGGCTGCACTTAGGTTTTGTAAGCACCCCCTTTTCTCAACAGGTCTAAATTAAAGTATTAAGCAATT
>CAZBIF010000069.1:13548-14042 GCA_964492055.1 uncultured Flavobacteriales bacterium | reverse complement strand
TCTTCCGGCTGCCCGCTCAATTCACTTTTCAGTTTATCGTCCCGCAGGCTTTTGAAAGAAGGATGCCGCATCAGCCCGCTTTTGGTCCATTCGGTAAAGTGTATCTCACAGACCAGCTCCGGGCGCAGCCAAACTGCTTTTCTCCCTTTTAAATTGATCTTTTCCGGGAAGGGGGATTTTTTAACCCTTAATTTTTTAAATAGGAGCTTTAGTTCCTTTTGTTTTGTATGCGAAAAACCGGTACCGCAATTCCCCACATAATTTAATTCCTTACCCTCGGGTTGTCCCAGAATGAGTGAGCCAAATGGCCGGCCTCCCTTATCGGATTCGGTATAACCGCAAATAATCGCTTCGGTACTTTCTATGTCCTTGATCTTTAACCAATCGTTACTTCGTACGCCCGGATGGTATCTGGAATCGGCCTTTTTGGCGATAATCCCTTCCAGGCCTTTGCCCACCGCTTTTTGGAAAAAGGCGATGCCCATGCCTTCTAC
>CAZBIF010000069.1:12640-13538 GCA_964492055.1 uncultured Flavobacteriales bacterium | reverse complement strand
TACATGATCGCAGTATTTGATGTGCTCCAGTCCTTCCAGTAGTTCCGGGATCAGGCTTTTGCGGTCCAGCAGGGGAAGCTGCAAGGTGTCGTGCCCATTGAGGTGTAATACATCAAACACATAATAGACCAGCAGCCCTTCCGTAGTGGTATCGTAATGCTGTAACTTTTGAAAATCGGCCTTCCCCTGCTTGTCCAGGACCACCACCTCCCCGTCCAGGATGCAATCGTGTTCTATACTTTCCAGTTCCTCCATGAGGACAGCGAATTTGTGGTTGTAGGAAATTCCATTTCGGGAATAGAGGGAAGCTTTGCCATCCCGCAGGTTGGCGATCATGCGGTAACCGTCCCATTTGATCTCATAGATCCAGCTGCTGTCGGCAAAGGGCTTTTCGCTGCTTTCTGCCAGCATGGGACGGATCTGTTTTTGCGTATCCAGTTTGATCACTTTAGACTTCTGCTCCGCCTGATCCTCCTTTGCCCCGGCGGGCGGTAATTTTTCCGCATCGTAAGCCAGCTCCGTGGCGTATTCGTCTTTCTTTTTGATCAGGAGCCACTGCGGTTTATTACTTTTCCGGCCGGTACGAACCAGGGCAAATTTCCCTTTCAGGCGGCTGCCGAAGAACTCCAGTTTCAGGTTGCCCTCTTTGAATTGAGCCAAGGCATCCCCCTTTTCTTTTTCATTATAAACCGTAAAATAGCCTTCGTCCCAGATGTGCATTACGCCGGCACCGTAATTCCCTTTGGGAATGGTACCTTCAAACTTCAGGTACTTCACCGGATGATCTTCGGTCTGAATGCTCAACCGCTTGTCTCTGGGGTTCATGGACGGGCCTTTGGGCACGGCCCAGCTTTTCAGCACCCCTTCCATTTCCAGGCGCAGGTCGTAATGCAGGGCT
>CAZBIF010000069.1:0-12630 GCA_964492055.1 uncultured Flavobacteriales bacterium | reverse complement strand
ACAAAGCGATGGGCATCGGCATAATCTTCCTGCCCTCCCGGCTCGGAGGTCTGTTTGAAATCCCGTTTCCGGATGTATTCCTCCAATCCCATATCAGGAAGCTTTGCGTTGCTTTTTCTTTTCCAGGCTGGCTTTCAGTTTAGCCATTAGGTCATCTGCTTTGGTGGGGGTAACATCCACTTCTTCGGGCTCACTGATCTTACCTTTGGATTTGGCGTTGATGAACTTCATCAATTGCTTATTGTACACATCCTTGTACTTTTTTAAGTTGAATTTATCAGTGTACTGCTCGATCAGGCTGATGGCCATATCGGTTTCTTTTTTGCCCGGCCGTTTATCGGGAATCTTCAGTTCCCCCGGATCCCGGATCTCATCCTGAAAGCGGATCACGTGTAATACCAGTGCTTTTTCGTACACCCCGATCAGGCTGAGGTGCTCTTTTTGCCGCATGACAAAGGTGGCCACTCCCAGTTTACCGGTCTTCTTCAGGGCATTCCTCAGCAGGATGTAGGATTTCTCCCCGTCTTTTTGTGGCTCAATAAAATAGGGTTTTTTAAAAAGCACTTCCGCCACTTCGCTTTCTTCCACAAACTCTTCAATGTCGATGGTTTTGCTTTTCTTCATATTGGCGTGCTCGAAATCCTCTTTTTCCAGCACCACATACCCTTTTTCTTTTTTGAAGCCCTTCACGATGTCTTTCCAGGCTACTTCCTTGCCGGTCTTTTCGTTGATGCGTTTGTATCTGATGCGGGCATTATCCGCCCGGTCGAGCATGTCCAGCTCGATCCTCCGTTCTTCGCTGCCGCCATATAATTTTACAGGTATACTGACCAGCCCGAAGCTGATGGTGCCGTTCCAAACCGACCGCATGGCTTAGTGATTGCGGAGGGCGGTGATCAATTCATCCTTGTCCATCTTGCTATACCCTTCAATGCCAATTTCCTTAGCCTTCTCATTCAGCTCTTCTTTGGTACGTTCTTCATAAGGAGAGGCCTTTCCGCCCTTCTTACCGGGATTTTTGGTATTGGCGATGCGGGCGGCTTTTTCCTTGCTCATACCGTGTTCTTTCAGTTCTTCGTACTTCTTATCGTCTTTGATACTAGGTCCGTGATTCTTAGCCATAATAACATAGTTTTTAGGTTTATAAGTAATCCTTGAAAACAATGCCAGTCCCATAATCCTTGGAGGTAGTAGGAATGACTATAGCTACCGGCGTAAACATTTTTCCACAGGGGAGGTGGAATTTCCCTGTACTTAGCCGCCGATGATCTCTCCTCCGTTTACGTGAATGAATTGTCCGGTGATGTAGGAAGCATCTTCAGAAGCCAGAAAAACATAGGCAGGGGCCACTTCCGAGGGTTGGCCGGCCCGGCCCATGGGGGTATCCTGTCCGAAGTCGGAGATATCATCCAGGGTTGCGGGGATCAGTGGCGTCCAAATGGGTCCGGGGGCTACCCCGTTCACCCGTACATTTTTCTTTGCGAGTTGCTGTGACAAAGAACGTGTATAAGCTACTATGGCGCCTTTGGTGCTGGCGTAATCTACCAGGTGGTTGCTGCCGCGGTAGGCGGTCACTGAGGCGGTATTGATGATGCAGCATCCCTTTTTCAACTCCGGCAAAGCGGCCCGGCTAAGATAGAAGAATGCATAGATATTGGTTTCAAAGGTTTTCTTTAATTGCTTACTACTGATGTCCTCAATGGTGTCCTGAGCGAATTGCATGGCGGAATTATTTACCAGGATGTCCAGTTTATCAAAAGATTGCAGGCAATCTTTTACCGCTTGTTTGCAGAATTTCTCACTCTTCAGATCCCCTTTGATCAGCAGGCAGATACGGCCCTCCTTTTCCACCAGCTTTTTGGTTTCTTCCGCATCCTTATCTTCATCCAGATAAACAATGGCCACATCTGCACCTTCCCTGGCGAAGTGCACCGCCACACTGCGGCCGATGCCACTGTCCCCCCCGGTGATCAGGGCAACCTTGTCTTTAAGTTTATCGCTGCCCTTGTAATTTTTCCGGATGATCTCCGGCTCGGGATGCATTTTGTGTTGCTTGCCGGGTTGTTTTTTCTGGGACTGCTCGGGGAATTTAACTTCTTTGTTCATCACTTATCATTACTTGTTTTGAGGGAGGATAAGACAAAACATAATCCAAACCCTTGTAGGTGAGATTTAATAAATTGAAAGATAGTTTATTGCAACAAAATAGCCCGGGTTCATTGTGGACTCATAGCAGTGTAAAATTTCTACTATCGTGGAGCAATGACGGTTTGCCGGTTCAACGGGACCATCCTATGCACCTATCCCGCTGTATCAGCACATAAATTTTGAAAGAGTAGCCAAGCCGAGGCACGAGAGGGGGTACTTAGCCTATAAATTTTATAGTATGGTTAGTTTTATACTTTTTCTTCATATTTCAATAATGCGAAAACTGAGATCAATTTTTTAGCATCATCAATTTTAAAGATCACGGTGTAACCTTTGAAAGTTAGATCACGAATATTTTCATCATCAAAGTAGATTGATTTTCTACATCGTTTGGGAAAGCCTGAAAGTTCTTTTATCCTTTTTAAGATGTCAGATTTAAATTTCCGGGCAGCAGCTGGTTTATCCCTTGCAATAAAACTAACTTGATGATTAAGCTTGTCAACGAATGAGTCCAGGAACTCAATCTTCATATTTTCGAATAGTTGAGTCCAATAAATTGTCAACTTCGTCAATAGAATATGTCTTGAAATTACAGGACTCCAATCTTTCTAGTTGTTCACGAGCATATTTTTGATCAATAGTGAATTGATCGTCTTGCTCAATTATCTGTAAATCTTCAGATTTAAATTGTCCAAGTAGCCACATAACTTTATCGAGTATCTTGTCGCTAACTTTTAACTTCAGGGTTGCCATATATCAAAGATAAGTAATGTCAGGCAAATTAGCCATAACAATAAAACATACAATCCTGTGCACTCTATCCCGCTGTATCAGCACACAAATTTTGATAGAGTAGCTGAGCCGAGGAGTGAGAGCAAGGCAGGACATTTTTTAAAGTTCTTCTTTTAGCATTTCGCCAATAACAGATTTAAGTTCCGGTAGGTGGTCTTCTACGATTTTCCATACTGCTTCCAGCTTTATGTTAAAATATTCATGGGCTATTAGGTTGCGAAATGACCGTACCCTGTACCAGGGATAATTATATCTCTCCAGTTTATTTGCATCCACATGCTTAATGGCCTCTCCAATCAGGTGAAATTGGAACAATACCGCATTGTTAAGCATTTCGTTTTCACAAAAATCATTTTTGGTTTTATGTTTAGTGAAAACTTCAATTTTAGCGATGGCTTCCTGTATATGTTCCAACCGTTCCTTGCTTGCTATCTGTTTATCTTTTTTCATAAATAAGCTGGAGGTCGTCTCCTATTCTTTTCCTTACGGAAGGCTTAAAGGTGTCTAAAAAACCAATGTCCACTTTTCTGTGCAATAGCTTTTCAGCCTGGTGTTGTAAATCGGCCAATTCAAAATAACCGAAGGTTTTATCGGCCTCGATCGCCACATCTATATCGCTTTTGGGGCCATCCTCTTTCCTGGCGAATGAACCAAATATCCAGACCTTTGCAATTCCCGGAAATTGCGTAATAACCGTTTTTAGACTCTTCACCAATTGCTTTCTGTCCATTCTGGTAAATGCCCGGTAGCTTACTTTATGTTCTGCCAGTTGCAGGGCTTTCAAAGCTACTCTCTCATCTGCTATCTCATATTGGGCCAGTTTTACTACTTTGTCAGACAACCAGGAAACAAGCAGCTCATTTTCATTTACCTTGAAAAATTCGGCAAGTTTTATTATCTGTTCGCGATTTGCCGGGCGTTTTCCTCTTTCAATTTTACTTAAGATGGCCTGGTCCATGTCCAGGTATGCCGCAACGGTCCTCAAGGGAAGTTTTCTTGATTCCCGAAGCTTTCGTATGGTTTTACCCAGATCATTTGTGATTGCGTCCTGTTCTATCACAAGTCATGAATAAATGCGATTTTGACAACTTTTGTCAAAAATACGAAGTAATGATGAATAATGGATTATTCTGATGATGCAAAACTTAGCAACCCATCAGTGAGGTTCTTCCACTGAATTTTGCCTCCACCCACTAAAGCAAAGGCCGCGATGAGCATGTTACGGCACCTATCCAGCCAGGGAAGGTTTCGCCAGTTTATGGTTTCGTTCCTGCCGTGAATATGGGCAGCCAGGGTTTTCCCCTTATGGCTAATCATAAAACTGGAGCTGGCTTCAGCAGCATAAAAATGCGCGATCCTTCCGGGGTGATTTTTAAATGGGTTTGGAGAGGGTTGACACAACAAATGCAAGCGTTCCTCTCTAAGATCATGAAGTTCCTCCAATTTCACGATCCGTACCCAGTCCATACCGCCTCCTTCGGGATTGCCGGGCCCAAGGATATCAATGCGGATGTGATCTCCCTCCCCGGGTGCCCTGTTGATGGAATTTCCCTGCGGATCGGTAAGGGTAAAGGTGGCCCCCACTTCCGCATAGTCATGCCAGTGATTGATGTTCAGGAACCGCTTTTTCAAATGCTGGTAGCTGGCGGCTGCGATTTCCGGGGAAGAGAATTCCCGCTCGCTATCGGTATCGTGGTAACCTCCTTTGTGTTGTTGCGGGACATCTTTAATCTGATCGGCGGCCATGGTTTTCAGGGAATTAACATAGTTGTGTAACTTTTATTTCCAGAGGGCAGTCCAGCCCCCTCCGTAGTGGTTTTCTACTTTCCTTTTTACCGTGCAGAGGATAATGACTAACAACCCAGAGATGGAATCACTGAAGATGGCCGCGATTTGCTCGTAACCTAAGATCCAGGGTGCCAGTAAGAGCCAGGCTGCGAAGGGATAATTCCATTTGATCACTACATCAGTGGCTTCCCACCAGGCCACTATGGAAAAGGTCATGATAATGGGCCCCACGATATGGCCAGTGTCAGCCGCTGCCTCTCCAAACCCCAGTAATTCGGGGGCGATCATCAGCCACAATCCGGGTATCACACATGCAAATCTCGACCACATACTCAGTTTACTTTTGCTATTTCGGCAGCATTGCCCCAGAATACTTTCCAGGTAGACGCCTCCGATTGTTTTGCTTTTTTCATGAACTGCAGGCTGGCCAGCATTTCATCCATGGCCGGCCCGATCATGGCCACCGAGATCACTGCCGACAGCAGGCACAAGGTACACCATGCGGAAAACAACACCGGCTGAAAGACCACCAGCATCACACTGATAAATCCCAGCGGGCCCACGGCAAGTCCAAAAACCACCACGATCCAGGGCATTTTCTTCCAGCGGTAGGTGCCCCCGATTACCCCGGTAACCGCATCCAGCAGGTAGCCAAAAGCGCCCAGCGCCGCATCGGGTATAGGCAATACATGAGAGATTTTGGAATTGAGAATGGTAATGCTGTCATTGCCAAAGAAGGGCTCCCAGACGGTAGGAATGATATCCAGTTGATAAAGGGCTAAGTAAGTGGCGATAAGAAAGCCGATAATGGCCAGCACCACGATAGGGATGCGTTCTCCCCAGCTTGCCGGATTGTAATCCCATCCCGGGGGTACCTCATGGGCCTTATCCCTATTCATGCAATTGATTTTTTTTCATCCAGGCTTCCGGATCTTACTTCAGATGGCGAATGATCACCGGCAGTTCATCCATCAGCCGGTGTTGCGGTTCCCAGTCCAGGAATTGTTTGGCCCTGCTGATATCCAGTTCATAGTGATCATCTGCCCGGTCGATCATCCAGGGTTTTATAAAAGGATCACTCACTAAGTCACGGGCCCAGGCTCCGGCTTTGGCCAGGGGTTTGGGCAGTTCATAGGTTTCCCATGCTTCTCCGTGCAGCAATTTGCCGATCTGCTCCTGCAATTCCCCGTAGGTGGGAGATTCAGGCTCCCCAATGTTGATGGCGATCTCATCCGGGAGTTTATCCCGCCTATCGATGGTTTTTTCAATAGCGCTCAACACATCCTTCAGGTGCACGAATACATTGCCGTGCTTCAACTCCCCTGAATAAAAGTGGCTGATGAATTGTTTTTCGTAGATACGCTTGATCTGGTTGCCCACCGGAATGGAATGACCTGCTTCATTGTAAATGCCTGCAATCCTCAAGAAAACCCGCTTGAGTTCAGGGTATTCTTCGCTGATCAGCTTTTCGGTGTCTATCTTTGATTCCGGATAGCCCCAGTTGGCTTCCTTAGGGCAGTCCTCATGAATTTTGGTACCGGGTTCAGAAGGCTTATAAATGAGATTGGAACTGGAAAAAACAAACTGCTCCACCTCAAAATCTTTTAAGACCTCAAGGAAATTGCGCGTGCCTTCGATATTGATCCTGCGGTAGGCCTCGCTGTCTTTGGTGGTAAAATCATAATAGGCAGCCAGGTGCACCACCGAGGCGATCTTATTGCCGTACCCATACCGGATCCTCTCCATGGCCGCGCGGATGTTTTCCTTATCGGTGATGTCAAAATTCACGCATTCCGCCTCTTTTGGCGGATAAGGAGGACCGAGTCTATCCAGGCCCACCATGCGGTATTTTTTAGCCAGCTTTTTGATCAGGGAAAAGCCGATCAGGCCACTGCTACCGGTTACAAGGATTAGTTCCCGGTCTTGCAGGCGGGCGCCCCGTTGAATTTCTTTTTCTCCCTGAGTCTCCTTGTTCATTTATTCGCTTTCCATATTGGTTTTAGGTAATACACGCAGCTAGCTGAATTGTTGGAAAGTATAGCTTCACTTTCAGAAGGCGATGTATACTAAAGAAACCACTTTTGCTGTAGAAGGAAACAAATCTGCCTATAGAAAGTTAGGTTTGAAGGATCCCAACCCAGTTAATTATGCTTGAAGTATTGCCCCAGACCGAAGAAAACCTGATCGCCACCCGGGTTACCGACAAGTTATTCGTAAAGGATTACCGGCTGATCCTACCGCATATTGAAAATGTATTAAAGCTGTATGATAAAGCCAACTGGTATTTTGAGATGGTGGCATTTGAGGGCTGGGATCTGGCGGCTTTTTGGGAAGATGTAAAATTCGATCTGAAACACGCCAATGATTTTCACAAAATTGCCATGGTAGGGGAGAAGAAGTGGGAAAAGTGGATGAGCAAGCTCATGCACCCATTTACCGGGGCGGAGGTAAAGTACTTCAATATGGAAGAAAAAGAAGCAGCCATGCAATGGGTCAAAAGTTAAATCAATAGAAGAACAAAATGAAAAAGACGATCACCTGGTTTGAATTACCGGCGGCCAATTTTGAGCGTGCCGTAAAATTTTATGAAGCCATTTTTGATACCGCATTTGAACGTACGGAAATGGGAGGCAATAAATATGCTTTGTTTCCCCGCTCTCAGGAGGGGGTTGGCGGGGCCCTTACCGAATGGCCGGATTTCAAACCGGCTGAAAAGGAAACCGGCGTATTGATCTATCTATACGCCGGGGACAAGCTTGAAGAAATGACCGAGCGGGTAACCGAGGCGGGAGGAAAGATCTCCACTCCCAAAGCGTTTATCAATGAGGAATATGGTTATTATTCCACCATCATTGATACGGAAGGCAATAAGGTGGCCCTGCACCAGCCGCCCGGATAAAATGGCAATATTAAAAAAAGCGCCCGGGGGCGCTTTTACTTTTTAGATTCATATTTAGCTGCAACTTATACCGCCTGCTCAGCTTTTTCATTGATTTTTGACGTAGCGAGCTTTTTCAGCTTATCGTCGGCACTTTTTTCCTGATCCAGGGTTTCTTTTAATAAGTCCAGCGCTTTGTCGTGACCCAGTTGCTTGGCGTAGGTGCAGGCTGTACCATAACCGGCCATTTCATAATGTTCAACTCTTTGAGCCGCAGCGATCAATCCTGCATCTCGAACATCCTCATTAGCATTCATTTTTATGATGGATTCTCCTTCTTTGATCAGGCCTTTGGCCGCTTCACAGGTTTCTCCGTCAATGTCAAAACCGCAGATGTCGGCGATCTTTTCCAGCCGCTCTTTTTGTCCTCTGGTTTCCTGTAAATGATCTTTAAAGGCTTGTTTCAGCTCTGAATTAGAAGCCGCTTCTGCCATTTTTGGTAAGGCATCAAGGATTTGTTTTTCCGCACTGTAAAGATCTTTGATCTCGTGTTGAAAGAGATCGTTCAGGTTTTTTAGTTTATCACTCATGATTCTCAAATTTTAAGTTAAGTATTTAATTCAGATTGGTAGAGTTCAAGGCTCATACCATACTCCCAATTGCCGGTAAACAGTTTGTAAACAGGAGGTAAGCAGTTGGTGGAAGAATATGAGATGTGGTATTTAATCCACTTATCGGGTAGGAGACGTAACGGCCTTCATTAGTAGATTATATCATGGCTTCCCGAAAATAAGTTTACTTAGTGAAGAACCTACGATCTTTACAACTGTTTTAAGGTTTCATTTTATAACTATTTTAGCGATGAAGAAAAGACTAATTTTAACCTTATTGACTGCAGTAGCATTCATGATGAATACAGAAGCACAAACCAGGAACTTATATGACTTTACGGTTACCGATATTGATGGTAAACCGTTTGACATGGCGCAACTGAAAGGCAAAAAAGTGATGATCGTAAACACCGCCTCGGAGTGCGGTTTTACCCCACAATACGAGATCCTTGAACAATTGTATCAGAAGTTCGGAGACGATGATTTTACCATCATTGGTTTTCCGGCAAATAATTTCGGTGGACAGGAACCGGGAACAAATGAGGAGATAAAGGAATTTTGTGAAAAAAATTACGGAGTTAGCTTTCCCATGATGAGCAAAATTTCAGTTACCGGTGAAGATCAGCATGAGCTATACCAATGGCTGACCCAGAAGGAAAAGAATGGCAAAGAAGATACTGAGGTGGCCTGGAATTTTCAAAAATACCTGATCGATGAAGAAGGTAATTATGCCATGCTGATCCCTCCCAAGGAAAGTCCCGCCTCACCGGCCGTACTCAACTGGATCGGGCTTGAGGAATAAAGTAAAACTTGACATATTGGCCATAGCCGCCCATCCGGATGATGCGGAATTGAGTTGTGCCGGTACTTTGCTTAAAGAGAAGGCGGCAGGTAAAAAGGTTGGCGTGCTGGACCTTACCCAAGGTGAACTGGGAACCCGTGGCTCTGCAGAGATCCGTTTGCAGGAAGCGGCTGCTTCCGCCAAATTCATGCAGCTGGATTGCCGGGAAAACCTGAGTTTGCCGGATGGTTTTTTCGAAAATTCCGAGGAAAGTATTAAAAGAATTGCCCGCATTTTGCGACTATACCAACCGGATATTGTGTTATGCAATGCGGTTTCCGACCGGCACCCGGATCATGGCAGGGCAGGCAAATTAGCCACGGACGCCTGCTTTTATAGTGGTCTGCGCAGAATGGTGACAGAAAATGATGGGGAAACCCAGTCCCCCTGGAGACCCAGAGCAGTCTACCATTATATACAGGATTATTTTATAAAACCAGATTTTGTGGTGGATATCTCAGCTCATTTCGAAGGCAAAATGAAGGCCATCAAATGCTTTCGATCCCAGTTTTTTGATCGGAAAAGTAAGGAGCCGGAATCCCCCATTGCCGTAGAGAACTTCTTTGACTACCTGAAGGGGAGAATGGCCGATATGGGCCGGTATATCGGGGTAGATTACGCAGAAGGATTTACCGTACTGCGACCTCCGGGTGTAAATCGGCTGGCCGACCTGGTTTAACCGTTCTTTTGTTTGCGAAGGCGTTGCAGCAATTCCCAATCCCTTCGGTTAGGAATAAAAAACCAGCGGGAGATGCCTTGTTGCTGATGCATTTTAAGGAACAAAAACAGAAACATGCCACTGTAAGACAGGGCTGTGGCCATGGCCGCACCCAGGGCCCCAAACTCAGGAATCAGCATAAAATTGAAAAGCAAGGTGAGTCCAAGGCCGATAGCAGCGGAAAGAGTATTGATCTGTTGCCGTCCGGTACCGGAAAAATAGTGACTTAAAATAATTTCTGCCGAAAGGCAGATCAAACCCAGGCTCATGTAAGATATGATGGTTTTGACCAGCCCAAATTCCTCCCCGAGTAAGGCACTGAATACCGATGCGGGAGTTAGAAAAACGATCAGTAAGCTGATGAGGGTAATGATAAAGGAAAGTTTCATAAATAAGATGGTAATGCGTTGGGCGTAGGTATCGTTTTGTTTGGCGCTGATGCGGGCATATTGCACCGTAGCAATACTTCGGCCGGGGATGAGCATGGCTTCCGACAATTGAATGCCTGCCGTATACAAGCCAAGAGCTGCCCGCCCGCTGAAGGCATCCAGGATAAAATAGCTGATGCGGTAATTCAATAATTGAAAAGTATTGGCTGCCTGAATATATATTCCATAGGAAAATAATTTCTTAAAGGCATCTTTGATATTGCCTGAAGTCGATTTTCGGAGATAGGGAAAAAGGTAGACTATACTGAGGAGCAAAACACTGCCGTAACTTACATATAAGCTGATCAGGTAGGCTTTAACCACCGTTTCCCTTAATCCGACATAAAAAACCATTACACTGATTAAAGTGAGTAGGGACTGCAGAAGGCTGAGCAGATTAAATACTTTAATGCGTTCATACCCAAGCAAGAGAAATAAATGGATGCTAAAGATGGATTGAAGCAAGCCCAGCAGGTAGATGTTGAAGGCATATTCCTCCCCGAAAATTGGAACGACTTGATTAATAATGTAGAAGAGCGGCAGGGTAAGTCCAGACCAGATGTAGGCGGTTATCAGAATAGAAAGACCTGGTAAGCGGCTGCTGTAATAGACGATACTGCCGTTGATCAGATTACTAACCAATTGAATGATGGTGATATTGAGCACGATCAGGCCAATGGTACCTATGCCTGCCGGCCCTAAGTAATTGGTATGCAGTAGAAGAAGGATAAAGCTGATGAAGGCAATCAGGATTTTGCTTCCGAAGGTATGAATAACCTTGCCGATCACTGCGGAAGGGCTTTTTGGTACAACTCCCTGAATTGCTTGCTGATCACTTCTTCACTAAACGTAGCCAGGGCATATTGCCTGATCTTTTTTCTATTGTAGGAATGCACGGTATTCAGCATGGTAATTAGCGACTCTTTGAATTTATCCCTATCCAGGCGTGGAAAAATAAGTCCTGCATAAGAGGGGGTGAATTCCACGATCCCGGGAATATCCGGGGCCACTACCGGTAAGCCGCAACTCATGGCTTCAGCAAGTACACAAGGCTGGTTTTCAAAAGCACTGAAGAGAATTAAAAAACCGGACTCTGCCATGACTTCAGCAATTCCTTTTCTGGGTAAGGTGCCCATCAGTTTTATACGTTCTTCCATCCCTCTGGAACGAATTAGCGCCCTGCAATTAGCTTCCTCCCTGCCTTCCCCATAGATGTGGAAATCAAAATCATTATCCTCTTCAGCTACTTCAGCTACCACATTGATAATATCCAGTATGCGCTTGTGCCGGCTTTGCAGATTGCCCACATAGAGCATACGCTTGTAATTACTACCCTTTGCAGGGGGGGCAAAGAGTTCCGTATCCACCACGTTGGGAATTACCCGGTAATTTCCGTAAAGGCCATGATTCAACATGGACTCCTTAAGATAGGTGGCCGGCACGCTAATGGATTCACTTTTTCGAATAAGGATTTTGCTTATCCATTTTTTAAAGCCTCCTTTAAACTGATTCCGCTCGGGTAAATACCCGGACCAGTGCTCGGTAATTACATAGGGAATCCGGGCAAATTGCTTGAGGAAATAAGCGAAAAGGCCAGCACGCAATAACACATGAACATGCACCAGCTCAGGTTTTTTTTTATGAGGATAAAGTTTGCGGTATGCCATCCCCTGGGAACAAAGGTAGCGGAAAGCAGTAATTATCCCGTTCAAAAAGGGCAAGGGACTGTCGGCTTTTTTAAAGTAGATGCGAATCACTTCATAACCAAATTCCCAACCATGCTCCAGGCGGTAGTATTTTTTTGCATTTTTATCGGAATGCACAAAGGCTACCTTTATTTCAGCAATGTGTTTGATGGCCTGCAGGTGGTTCTCCACAAAATTCCCGTCAAAAAGGTCAAATTCATGGGGATACCATTTGGGCAGGATCAGTACAGATGGTTTTACAAGTTCTGACAAAAGTTACAATTAGCAGTAAAAAACGGAACAGGGAAAAAATTATTCTTCCGCTTCACAGGCTTCTACCTTTTCCGTTTGCAGTTCCGTGACCTCAAGGGAAAATTCACTCTTATTGATAAAGGTGGTATAATCCTCTTCTGTACTTACGGTATGAGGGGATTGGAAAAGGTTAGCAAAAAAACCTTTCTTCAGACAGGTACTGATCCGGGTACTTTCTTTCTGAATGCCATCCATAAAGAATGCAATCTCCGTGGTGGTTTGTAACGGACTTTTACTTTTATTCTTGAACTTGATATACAACCTCTTTTTCCCGTTCTCATCGGCCTTCCATTTGTATTTCACACTTACGTTTTCCTGGCCCTTGAGTTCCTCGTATCCGGGGGTGGCATGAATGGTATAGGAACAAGTTAGCATCACCAACAATAAAATTAAATTCCGCATGACTTTTTCGTTTATCAGGCGAAATTA
>CAZBIF010000068.1:11728-14210 GCA_964492055.1 uncultured Flavobacteriales bacterium | reverse complement strand
TTTACAGTTTAAATTTATAACTTTTTAAACTGTTGAGTTTTTGGGGGGACTTACAGCTAAACTAAAGGAAAACATAGAAAACTGTAGTACTGTAGTGATTGACAAGGTCTCTAAAAGAAGAGATTCTATTGTGTAATTTTATAACTTTTTAAACTGTTGAGTTTTTGGGGGGACTTACATTCTTTAGTAGCTCAGAGTGGAACCAATAATCAATGGGTATATAAATCGATCAATCTGGATAATTATGCAGGAGAGATATTTAACATAAGATTTCAGCAAAGTAAAAAAACGAATCCAACGGGAAAACTATTAATAGATTATTTGAGAATATTTGATCCAACAATAACTTCTGTAGAAAAGCTAAGGGAACTAAGGAAAGAGTTACCATTTACCCCAACCCCAGTACCGGTCAATTCACCTTGCAGGTTGATGAGGAATATATAGGTTCTATTTATCACATCATGGATTTGAAAGGAAGACTGATCCGCAAGGAAACCATTCAAGTACACAGGTCAGAGTTGGATTTATCTCACCTGGAAAAAGGGATCTATTTTATTCAAATCGTCGGCGAAAGGCTTTCGGAAAAAATTTTCATTTACTAGATTATTACTATTGTACATTATTTTGTACTTTTATAAGTACAAATTCATAACATATGCTTACTACTTCAATTTCTGCATTTAGAAAAGATATAAAAACATATCTTGATAGAGTTACCCAAAATCTGGAAACCCTTATTATCAATAGAGGAAAAGATAATGGGGTAGTGATAATTTCTTTAGAAGAGTATAATTCCATGAAAGCGACCCAACATGAATTGTCTTCAAAAATTAATGAAAAGCGATTGGACAGTGCCATTGAAAAATTAGATACCAATGGAGGGAGACCAAAAGAGTTACTTGAGTAGTGAGGTTCATTTTTACAGATGAATCATGGGAAGATTATCTCTATTGGCAAAAAACGGATAAAAAAAATCTTAAAAAGATCAATCAACTGCTGAAGGATATTTCACGGAATCCATACTCAGGTCTTGGCAAACCTGAACCTTTAAAATACAAATACCAGGGATATTGGTCCCGAAGAATTACCTTAGAGCACAGATTGATTTATAAATATGAAGAAGACAATATCCTGATTGCAAAATGTCGCTTTCATTACGACTGATTCCTACTTACTTCAAACACTTAAAATAATCAAATGGCTCGTGGCAGTCTTCGCATTGAAAGAGGGCTTTGCAGGCGGTGGAACCGAAACGGCTCACCATGCGGGTATTGAGGGAACCGCAATGCGTACAACGGATCTGGTTTTTCACCCCGGTAAGAGCGGCTTTATCCACTGAAGCGGAACGGGGAGCAGCAATGCCATAATCTTCCAATGCTTTTCTCCCCTTTTCGGTAATGAAATCAGTGGTCCAGGCCGGGGACAAAACCAATTTGACCTCGGCATCCAAACCTTTTTCCTTAAATGCAGCTTTGATGTCGTCCGCAATGGTATCCATAGCCGGACAACCGCTGTAGGTGGGTGTAATATGGATCAGGTAGCCATCTTCTTTTTGCTCCACCTTTCGTACAATGCCCATATCCATAATAGACAAAACCGGTATTTCGGGATCGTGAACGCTGCTTAGGATAGCGGATATGTTATCGTCCACCGCTTCCATAAGGCTACCATTTCATATTGGGATAGGCACGCTGCATGAATTGAAATTCAGCTAGGATATAACCCATTTGTTCGGTGTGAATCCCCTTTTTCCCGCCGTATTGAAATACCGTATCGGCAGGCACTTCTACCCGGCTTTCTTCCAATACTTCCAAAACCTGTTCATTGAACGGCTTTTTCAATTTTGTCAACTCCGGCCCTACCTTCAAATTAGCCATGCGTTCTTCAGTGGGTACAGGGGTGGTCAGTTCATCGGTAAACCGCCACAATTCATTCACCGCATGTTGTAATCGCCGGTTGCTTTCTTCCGTGCCGTCACCCAGGCGTTTCATCCAGGTAGCTGAAAAATCAAGGTGATATTCCACCTCCTTGATGGATTTTCGGGAAATGGCCGCAATCTGCTCGTCCTTACTATTGATCAGAAAATCCAATAGCAGCTTATGATACACGCTGTAAAAAAACTGTCGGGCAATCACAAAGGCAAAATCGGTGTTGGGCTGCTCCACCAGAAAACAATTCAGGTATTCCCGTTCATAGCGCAGCATGGCAATGTCATCTTCGGTGCGTTTGTCTCCAGCTATTTCAGCGGCATACTGAAAGTAATTGCGCACCTGTCCGAAAAGATCCAGCGAAATATTGGTAAGGGCAATATCGGTCTCCAGCTCCGGGCCGTGTCCGCAGAGTTCCCCCAGGCGTTGCCCCAGGATCATGGAATTATCGCCCAGTAAAAGCAGGTAATTGTACAACTCCTCTTGCTTCATCACATGTGTTTTAATTCATCCGGTAAATTGTAAAAAGTGGGGTGGCGATACACCTTGTCTTT
>CAZBIF010000068.1:4010-11698 GCA_964492055.1 uncultured Flavobacteriales bacterium | reverse complement strand
CTGATGCCGGTGATCCAATCCGTTTTTACTGCGGATAAATATTTCCCAGATGGGCCATTCTTTTTTCATTCGATTTCTGCTTAAGCGGTTTTACTCATTCTTCTTTCAGCTTGTTTTTCAGCATAAGCTGAAGCGGCCTCCCGAACCCATTTGCCCCCGTCCCAGGCGGCATTGCGATCCTGCAGGCGCTTGCGATTACACAATCCATCCCCTTTTACTACGTTCCAGAATTCTTCCCAGTCAATGTCGCCGAAATCATAGTGGCCTCTCTCCTCATTCCATTTCAGATCGGGGTCAGGTATGGTGATGCCCAGGATCTCTGCCTGGGGCACCGTCTGGTCCACAAACTGCTGCCGCAGCTCATCATTTGATTTTCGCTTGATCTTCCACTTCATGGAAAGTTCCGTATTAGGGGATTCATCATCCCGGGGACCAAACATCATGAGGGAAGGCCACCACCAGCGGTTGAGGGCATCCTGAGCCAGGGCTTTTTGCTGCTCGGTGCCGTTGCAAAGGGTGAGCATGATCTCATAACCCTGTCGCTGATGAAAACTTTCTTCCTTGCAGATGCGCACCATGGCCCGGGCGTAAGGGCCGTACGAAGTCTTGGTCAGCATCACCTGATTGATGATGGCCGCACCGTCTACCAGCCAGCCTATGGCTCCCATATCTGCCCAGGTGAGGGACGGGTAATTGAATATACTGGAGTATTTGGCTTGCCCGCTATTCAGCTGTTCCATCATTTCTTCCCGGCTGATGCCCAGGGTTTCGGCGGCACTGTATAAATACAGTCCGTGACCTGCCTCATCCTGCACCTTGGCCAGCAAAGCCACCTTTCGTCGCAAGGAAGGAGCCCTTGTAATCCAGTTGCCTTCCGGCAACATGCCCACCACCTCCGAATGGGCGTGCTGGGAAATTTGCCGGATGTGGGTCTTGCGGTATTTTTCCGGCATCCAGTCTTTCGCCTCTATATTTTCCCCGCGATCGATGCGGTCCTGAAATTGTTTCTCTAATTCAATGGTCTTATTCTCCATAATAAATCTATTTAGCTGTCGAAATCCACGACAATTTTTTCGGTTTTAGGGATGGCCTGGCAGGTCAAGATATATCCGGCCTCTACTTCATCTTTCTCCAGGGCATAATTCACTTCCATCTCTACTTCTCCCTGCAATAATTTTGCCCTGCAGGTGCAACACACGCCTCCCTTACAGGCAAAAGGCAGATCGGCATTGTGGCTTAAGGCCGCATCGAGGATATTATCCCCACCCTGTGGCATTTTGAAGTTCATTTTCACCCCGTGGTTGATGATCTCCACATCAGCCAGGTCTGTATTTTCCGTAACGGTAGTTTTCTTCTTTTTCCTGGTAGTAGGAGTATTGAAAAGTTCAAAATGGATCTTCTCTTTGGCAACGCCTTTTGCCTTCAGAAAATCGCGGATCATAAAGATCATTTCCGTAGGGCCGCAGATAAAAAATTCATCAATGCTATGGTAATCAACCAGCACCTGACCAATCCGCTCCAGTTTCTCCTCGGTAAAGCGCCCATTAAACAGATCGGCATCCCGCTGTTCCTGGGTAAGAAAATGATACAATTCAAAGCGGTCGAGAAATTTATTCTTCAAGCCTTCTATTTCTTCCCGCAGGATGATGGATTGAATAGTGCGGTTGAGGTAAAAAAGGGTAAAAGTGCTTTCCGGTTCCTGCGCAAGGTGGGTTTTGATGATGGAATGTACGGGGGTGATGCCACTGCCGGCAGCAAAAGCTACGTAGTTTTTCTTTTGCTGACTGATAGGGCGGTAAAATTTACCATGAGGAGACATGATCTCCAGCACATCGCCGGCTTTGAGTTTTTCATTCACATAAGTGGAAAAACGGCCATCCTCTATTTTTTTAACGGCCACCTGCCAGCGGTTATCCAAAGGGCTGCTGCAAAGGGAGGTCTTCCCCGTTTACCTTAGCCTTTAGGGTAAGGTGCTGTCCCTGCATGTATTTGAATGATTCTTTTAATTCTTCCGGTATATCGAAGGTGATCACTGAGCAATCGCGGGTGGTCTTTTTTACCTCTTTTACTTTTATCTTATGAAATTCAGTAGCCAATAGAAATTTTTTAAGTTATACAAAATTAAACAAAGTAAGGGGCGGCTGCAATGCTGCTCAATCGCCAATAGTGGACTCCCCGTTCAGGTCTGTGGTGAGGTACATGCTCATCACCTCAAAGAAGGGAAGCAGTTTTTTCAGACCTGTGGCCGCCTGTTTCACAAAATCATCAGCGAGTACTTCCTTATTTGAAAAACGGTGCATAACGTAAAAATTCTTGTAGCGCAACAGGTCGATATTGGGATCCTCCTTGTCAAAACCTTTGGGGGCGGTTTTTAATTGCTCCCCCTGAAGCTCGCCGAAGTAGGATTTAAACGCTTTGGATTGCAATACCTTGCGGAGAGGATCCGCATCCTGCTCAATCTTCTGGCGGAGGAGTAATAGGTCCTCTGCATTGGGTCCGTAAAAGCCTCCCCCGATCATGCTGTTGCCGGGTGCTATGCTAAAATAATAACCTCCCCTTCGTTCAGCCCCGGCCCGGCTGAATGAGCCGCTTCGATTGGTCTTATACGGCTGCTTGTCTTTGCTGAACCGCACATCCCGGTAAATCCGGAACAGGCTTTTTTTCCCGGAAGGGGTTTCAATTTTATCGAATTTGTTCATTTCGGTCAGAAGGGCATCTGCAAAAGCGATCATTTCCCGCTGGGAAGTTTCGTACGTTTTTTTGTTCTCCTCAAACCACTCCCGATTATTATTTTGTTTGAGCTGCTTCAAAAAGGAAAGGGTGGCCTGGCTGATCGGGTTCATGACAATGGGATTAATGCTGTGGAAATATATACATTTGAGGCGTAAAGAAACAAAGTATGAAAGAAATAAATTTAGAAGTGACAATAGATAATTCCATTGAGAATGTGTGGCGGGCGATAACGGAGTCTGAATTTATTAAACAATACATGTACAATTCCTCGGTAGAAAGTGACTGGCGGGCTGATTCGGCAATTTTTTTCTATGTGGAAGAACAGGGGGCAAGAACCGATATGGTTTACGGTAAGATCGAAAAAATAGATCCCCCAAGGAGGTTGAAACATACCCTCTACCCTCCGGGGGCCCCTTACCCTAATGTTCCGGCCAATCATATTCACGTAGATTATCAGCTGAGGGAAAAAGAGGGCAAAACTGAACTTAGGATCACTCAGGATGGATACGATACAGCCGCCGATGGGGAAAAGCGCTATCAACATTCGGTGGAGGGCTGGAAAACCATTCTGCCCCAATTGAAGGAAGTGGCGGAAAACGTAGGTAAGGGTGAGTGATAAATTAGTGCGGCCCCTGGAATTATTTGCTTCCAACATGTGGGGCTACCATTTTAAAATTCCCACTTCCATTGCAGATAAATATATAGAAGGCAAGGACCGGCGGATCCTCTGCACCATCAACGGGGAGGAAACCATACATTGTGCCCTTATGCCCTCCCCGGAAGGATTTTTTATCCTGATCAATAAATCACTAAAAAAACGGCTGAAACTGGCTGAAGGCAAACCGGCCGAATTAAACATTGAAAAAGACCGCTCAAAATACGGTATGCCGGTAGCGGAGGAATTTCAGGCAATACTAAAAGAAGATGAAGTAGCAGCCCGCTATTTCGAGAAGCTGAGCCCGGGGCGGCAGCGCAACCTTCTGCACCTGGTCAATAAGATCAAAAGTCCTGATATCCGCATCCGCCGCTGCCTGGCCATTTTTGATCACCTGGTGGAAAACAAAGGGGAGATCGATTTTAAAGGATTGAATGAGAAGATCAAAGCCTATAACCAGCGCTTAAAAATAGAACGCCCCTCTTAACCAATACTGGAATACCTTATCAGCGGCAAAGGCATTGTCGTGCCTGAAATCAAGTCCAATTTCAGATTTGTTACCGCCCGGTATCAGCAATCCCAGACTAAAAGTAGCCCGAAGCTCGGTGGTATATCCCTCCTGGTATTTTTGCAGGATTTCTACCGTGCTGCTTAAGTAAGTTTCTCCTTCATCCAGGCGAAAACCCACGAAAGGATATTGAAAGCCCAGACGATAGCGCAGGCGTAATTCCACCTCTTCTTCGTTTTCAAAAGTCTGGTCAAAACGAAAACGGTGCGAGAATTTATACCCCTTCACGCTGCCGTAAATCAGTCCGAACTGCTGAATAAAGCGATAGCGGTTGCCCTGGTTACTGATGCGGTACAAGCCGCCCAGCCCCACTGTTTTATTGTAAAATAATTTGCGTTCTAATATCGTCTGAAAATCCAGGCGGTGATTGAGCTCCGATGTACCCTTTTCCGCCGTATTTTGCTCCAAAGTATGACGGTTTTCCAATTTGTTTTTAAATGAATAAAGCGATCTACCTCCACCGATTTATTCAGTTCCAGCAAGTATCCCGTTTCCGTTACTGACTGCGCGAATTGCCAGAGCGGGCACAGTAAGCTAAAAATGATCAGGGAATATTTAGTAAAGTAAATTGTCATTGTTTGAATTCGTGATCATTTCCTGACGATCCATTTTGATTTTTTCATCGAAAAAAACTTCAAAATATCCAAGGTGTTCTGCATTTCTACCAAATACGATCAGCTCATAAGAAGATTCTATTCTCAGGATTTCTTCTTCTTTCATTTTGCTTAAATCCTGTAAAATCTCCTTTGTACGAGACCCTTTCCAGTGTTTCTGCACTTTTGTAATACGGTATTTTTCAAGTTTCTTTTTTAAAGCATCATGGATCAGAGCTTGTTGATCTTCATTTAATTTTTCAAGATCTATTACTACCTCAATATCCCTTAATTCACCATTCAACTCGAATTCCATACTGTAAAAAAGGTCGTGATGCCTGAATTTGGCCTCGTAAGTGGTATCGTTTTCGCCCAAATCCAATAAATAGTCTACCCTTGAGGGTTTAAAATGTGAGCACACCAGATTAATAATTGCTTCCGGGAGGATTTCAGCCTTCACCGGTTTCTCAATTTCAGTTTTTTCCTGTGAAAATGAGGGTATTATATGCATGCATAATAAAATAAATAGCCCGTATGGTACTTTTTTAATCACTTTCAAAATTTTGATCTTGCACTTATTTCACTTGATAGGGTAAAATTCTTCATTAATCCAATTTAATTGTCATAGCTATTAATCCCACCTAATTTTGCCTATATTTTTGGTCGGATGGCAATATTAGATAGCAGGGTTTATGCTTAGAATATATGAACATATTAATGTGCTGATAGTTGAGGATAACCCTGCTGATGCCTTTCTGATCAAAGAATTTCTGGACACTACCCCTCACTCCAATTTTTCTTATCACCACTGCCACAAAATAGCAGAAGCCGTGGAAATTCTAAACCACCGCAAATTTGAAGTGGTACTGATGGATTTCAGCTTGCCTGATTCTACCGGTCTTTTGGGTTACATGGAAGTTTTCAGACGATTCAATCACATTCCCTTTATCATCCTCACCGGTTTAATGGATGAGGAGATCTCCATAGAAATGTTGAACCAGGGGGCCACGGATTATTTAATTAAAGGGGAGTTTAATGCTTTCACCCTGAGGCGGTCCATTTTTTATGCAATAGAAAGAAGTAAGCTTGAAGCCCGTTACATGCAGGAAGTGATGCTTGCGCAGGACAAGGAAAAAGAACGCATAGCCCGGGATGTGCACGATTCCATTGGCCAAAACCTAACCAGCATATCCATGCAGTTGCAGCAATTAAAGAAAGGCCTCAACGGTTCCTATCCGGGGATGCAGGAGGCTCTGGAAATGGCAGAAAAATGTACCGAAGATTCCATCCAACAAAGCCGGGGGATTGCCCGTAGCCTAATGCCGCAGACGGTGGAAAAATTTGGCCTGGAGAGCGGCATAGAAAGCATTATCATGACCCTGGGGGAAACTTGCCGCACCCACTTCAGGTTAAGTAGCGAGATCACGGACAGGCGATTTCCCTCTACTGTGGAAGTGGCCTTCTTTCGGATAGCCCAGGAATGCATTAATAATATTATAAGATATTCGGAGGCCTATAAGGCCCAGATTAAATTATTATTCCGGAAAAATTACCTTATCATGCTGATCAATGATAACGGTAAAGGGTTTGACCTGGACCACCCGGACAATCAAAAAGGCATAGGCCTACCATCCATACGCAACCGGGCTAAATCCATAGATGGTGACCTAAGTATTTCCTCCCATCCCGGTAAGGGGACCACCGTGCGTTTAATTTCCTATATTGCAAAACCGGAAGATGAAGGAGTCAATTAAAATTATAATTGCCGATGATCATCAGATCGTGAGGGATGGGATAAAAAAGTACCTGGGAAACGATACCGATTTTAATTTATTGTTAGAAGCAGCTAACGGCAGGGAAGTACTGGATTTTCTGCAAGAGAATGATACTGATGTGATCTTATCAGACCTGAATATGCCGGTAATGGACGGACTGGAACTCACGGAGAAAGTTGTCAAAAACCATCCTGATAGCAAGGTGATCATTTTGACCATGATGGACGAGCCCCACTACATCAAGAAATTAATGGGATGTGGTGCCGAAGGTTATTTGTTCAAGAACAGCGGGGTGGAAGAGGTAAAGCAAGCCATTCGAAAAGTGGCAGCAGGGGAAACTTATATGAGTAGCGAAGTAACCGAAAGTTTGACCAATTACGTAATCAAACGAAAGCAAAGCAATCCAAAATACAATAAATTCGGTTATCATGTAGAACTGACGGATAGGGAACTTGAAGTACTTGAACTGATCATCCAGGAATACACAAATCAGGAAATCGCCGATAAATTGTTTATCAGCGTACGCACTGTAGATGCCCATAAACGGCATATGATTGAAAAAACCGGTTCCCGTAATCTTGCCGGCCTGATCATGTATGCCATCATGCATGAGTTGTTCCCTCATATTTGAGTCGGATAGGCCAACGCCAGGTACCATATCCTTTTATAAATTGCGCTGTACTGCACATTTTTTCATTAGTCCTGCTAATTTTCATTAGTCTTGCTAAATACGAGCAGAGTAGGCAACAATAAATTGCCAAATCTGTTGCTCTTTTTAAAACCATTTTTTCGATGTCACAATAATTTGTCTACTGTCACTTAAGTAATTTTAATGATTGGATGGTTACCAAATATGAGCATATCAAAATATTATTGGTGGATGAATCCCTTGAAGATGCCTACCTTATTAAGGAATATCTGGATCGCTCTACCCATACAAGTTTTAGCTGCGATTATTGCGAAAAACTAAAAGAGGCCGTTACGCTCTTAAATAGTTATCAGTTTGATGCAGTACTCATGGATTTCAACACCCTTGATCACATAGGGGCAAAGGGTTATAGCCAGCTTTTCAAAAGATACAACCACCTGCCTTTTATTATTTTAACCGGCCTGGCAGACGAAGAAGTCTCTATCAATATGCTTACAAACGGGGCTACCGATTATCTGGTAAAAGGACAATTTAATGATATACTGCTGCGGCGGTCGATTTTTTACGCCATTGAACGCCACCGGCTGGAAGCTGAATATATCAAACAATTGTTACAAGCACAGGACAAAGAAAAAGAACGTCTGGCCAGGGATGTACATGACTCCCTGGGACAAAACCTGACATCGGCTTCCATGCAACTGGAACATTTAAAGAA
>CAZBIF010000068.1:0-4000 GCA_964492055.1 uncultured Flavobacteriales bacterium | reverse complement strand
GAATGGCAATGGTAAGCATAAGAATGATTCTTTTAATGGTCAACTGGAGACGCTTTCCCTGGCAGCAAAATGCATTAAGGAGTCTATTCTCCAGAGCAGGGGCATTGCGCGTAGCCTGATGCCTCAAACCGTACAGAAGTTTGGCCTTGAAAGCGGCATTGATAATATAATCATGACCCTGGGGGATACCTCGAAAACGCACTTCAGCTTTACCAGTGAAATAAGCGATCAACGATTTCCGCCTTCCACCGAACTTGCCTATTTCCGGATAGCCCAGGAGGGGATCAACAACATTTTAAAATATTCCCGGGCTGACAAGGCCCACATTAAGTTGTTATATCGCAAAAGCTACCTGATCATGGTAATAAATGGAACACCCGGACTATCAAAAAGGTATCGGATTACAATCCATACGTAACCGGGCGCGCGCAATTGAAGGGGACTTGAGCATTTCTTCCAAACCTGGTGGAGGTACCATTATCCGTCTCATCTCTTACATTCCCAAAAAGATCCATGAAACAATCCATTAATATTCTGATCGCTGATGATCACAAGATCGTCCGGGATGGTATAAAGCGATATCTTAACAACGATAATAACTTCAATTTACTTTATGAAGCCTCAAACGGTCGGGAAGCGTATGACTTTCTTAAAGATAATCAGGTAGATGTAATACTTTCCGACCTGAATATGCCGGAAATGGACGGACTGGAATTAACGGAAAAGGTTGTTAAAGAATATCCGGATACCAAGGTCATCATCCTTACCATGATGGATGAACCCCACTACATTAAAAAGTTAATGGGCAGTGGTGCAGAAGGTTACTTGTTTAAAAACAGCGGGGTGGATGAGGTAAAGCAAGCCATTCGAAAAGTGGCCGCAGGGGAAACCTACATGAGCCAGGAAGTTACAGAAAGCCTGACCAATTACGTGATCAAACGAAAACAAAGCAACCCGAAATACAATAAATTCGGTTTTAATGTAGAACTGTCGGAAAGGGAACTGGAAGTGCTGGAACTGATCATTAAGGAATACACCAACCAGGAAATTGCCGATAAATTATATATCAGCGTACGCACTGTAGATGCCCATAAACGGCACATGATTGAAAAAACCGGCTCCCGTAACCTGGCCGGCCTCATCATGTATGCCATCGCCCACGAACTGTTTGCCAACACCTAGATTACCCCTGCATAGGTAAAATCCCTAATTTTCCTCTATGGGTTAAACTTCGAAGTTATTTGATAGCCATTCCATGAATTTTGGACTGTAATTTCAAAATATTATCAAATGACACTGAAAACCATCACCCAGCTTATCCTTCTTAGCAGCTTCCTCCTGACGGGAGGCATTTTACAAGCTCAACAAATTAAACTTAAAGGTAACATTTACTATCAGGGAGAGGCAATTAAAGCCGTTTCTTTACAAGTGAGGGATGATGAAAAGATCCTAGAAGAAACTACCTCTTCTTCCTCCGGTAAATTCAAACTAAAGATGGAAGGACGCATGAATGTTCGCATCCTGGTTTTCAAGGAAGGTTTCATTTCAAAAGAAATCATCCTATCAGCTACCGATCTTCCTAACAACAAACTGGTTGATTTCGCATTTGACATTGAACTTCACAAAGAGCGGCATTACCGCTATGTGGACCGCAGTAAACTAGAGGGGCCGGTCGCTGAGATCTATTATGACAAAAAGAAGGACGCTCTACTATATGACAAGCAATTGACCGTTGATTCCCATCAGCTATATGAAGAGCTAAAAGAAGAAAACAATAACAATCGAAGAAAAAAATACAGCGCATTTTAAGCCATGAAAAAAAGCCAAAAACATTTTAATTACTTCAATGCCATTTTGTTTCAGTTTCAGGAACTGATGAACCGGGAAACAACCAATGAAGTTTTATTTTTGGAAAACACCTCCCTGGGGGGAGAAAATTTAAGTGATCCGGTAGTTTACTTTTTTAACAACCATCCACCGGATGGGGTGAATGACATCATCAAACGTAAACTTGATCCTGCGGAGGAAATAGCCTTTACTAAACTGCTGGCTGGTCCGGTTATCCAGAAAGGAAAAATTAACCCTGCCATTGGTGCCTACATTCGCGGAAAGAAAGAACAGGAAATACTGGTTAAACGAATTGCTACTGGAGATCGGCTATTTGGTTATTTAATTGTCAGCCATCCGGCCAGATATACCTTTTCCAGGGCCGATTTCATGCAAATTGACCTGAGCAGTCAGATGATCGTTAAATGCCTCGAATTGTATCAGTATGTGTGCAAGAAAAAAGCTTCCAGTTATTCAGCGGATATCCCGCTGAAGGATAACGTCATAAATATTCTTAAGACCAAACTCAACGAAAAAAACCAAAAAATTTCTCAGCTGGAAGAAAGCCTGAACGCGCCTAAAGAAGCATTTTTTGCCTGGAGCAGGGAACCGGTTAATGAAATCTGGATAAGTATCCAAGGTGTGGGAAGAGAAGGGGAAGAACGTGTTTTCACCCAACGTAAAAGGGTTACCGAAATTTCAGAAATTAAACTGATACAGAAGCTCATCTCCCGGAATAAACTTAAATTTCAATTGGTCGGGTAAAATGAGGTACTTTAGTGTAATTGTAGGAGTGTTATTCGCAGGACACCTACTCGCCCAGGATGCGTCTTTTAGTCAGTTTTACAGTCATGGCACCTACCTGAACCCCGCCCTGACGGGGGCTGAAGGCATGAGCAAGATCACCCTGGGTCATCGCAGCCAATGGGGAACCTCTACTGCTGCCTATACTACCTGCCTTACAACTCTGGAAATAAGCCGGCCAGAGAAAACCGGTAGTTTTGGCGTGCAATTAATGAATGATGAACAGGGAGATGGAATACTAAATAACCAGGGGGCATCATTCATTTATGCCCATCAACTGCAACTTAACCGAAGCTCCTATTTAACCATGGCCTTACAAGCCGGTTTTGGCCAATTATCCCTGCATACGGAAGGATTGATCTTTGAAGATCAGTTCAGGAACGGCAAAGTGGAAAATAGCAGCCGTGAAGTTTTTGGGAAGCAACAACAGACTTATCCCGACTTTGCTACGGGCTTTGCTTACCTCAGCCCCAAGTTGAACCTGGGCCTCGCCCTCCACCATCTGGTCAATCAGGATCATCAGGAAAATAACCTGCAGCTGCCAAAGCGAAAGATCAGCCTGCATGCTTCTTACAAACTAGCTCACCAAGGCATGCGTAATCGACATGCCTACTTTGCACCCTCGGTCATTTTCCGCAATCAGGGTGATTTTACCAGCCTCTATACAGGCTTTAATTTCAAGCACCGGCATTTTACATTAAGCGGCTGGTACAGTTCCCACGATTTCCTCATTACCGCCCTAGGACTGGATCTGGAGCGCTTTCGCCTGGGCTATTCGGTAGATCTGTATACGGGCAAAATGATCACCCCAGGCCTGACCCATGAATTTTCCCTGGCAATTTTATTAAACGACCGTAAATCAGAAAGGCAATCCTATACTACCCGGCTTTTCTGTCCCTCGTTTTAAATTACACCTGGCTTTCCCATACCTGGGGGGCAAGAGAAGGTTTATTTGATTCGGGTACTATCTCTGAGGAGATATGATGCCGCACCTACGGAGCTTAATAATTCATACCATTCATTTTTCTATTGTTATTCCGCTCCTACGAAGCTAAAGTAATTATTCAATCCCTTTTGCTATTGAAATTCTGCACTTACGGAGCTTTTGTTTATCATTTAATAAATACTTCTTGTCTTCCACTTAATAATTCGGATTTTAACAAATTAGCCCCGGAGGGCGATATCACATTAGAAAGTCAAATTTAATATTAAACAGAAGCCCTCTAAGGGCGACATAGATACAGTCAATTCCTATCGATTTACATCTCCCTTTATATAATTATGTAATTCCATCAAAATTATTTAATTATTATATAATGCTGTCCTAAATAAATTTTCGTTTTATTTTCCTTCGGCAGTTTTATTGATT
>CAZBIF010000067.1:3229-14441 GCA_964492055.1 uncultured Flavobacteriales bacterium | reverse complement strand
TTAAGTCGCACCCCTGCGGCCAAAAATTTATTATCTAAAATCTATAGTTTTACTTGGTCATTCTTATAATGATTATTAGAATGAAATTCTGACTAGCTAATTACTCTAAATGACTAAGGAACACATTATAGAAGAAAACCTCATTGAACAACTTAGGGGGTTAAAATACACCCACCGCCCTGACATCATAGACAGGAAATCGCTCGAGCAGAATTTCAAAGCCAAGTTTGAGTCACTTAATCGGGTTCGCTTATCAGACAGTGAATTCTTGCGTTTACGTGAAGAAATTATTGAACCTGATGTGTTCAAAGCTGCCAAGAAGTTGAGAGAGCAGCAGTTTTTCCAACGGGAAGATGGAACACCCTTGCATTATACCCTGGTCAATAATAAGGATTGGTGTAAGAATGATTTTGAAATCGTCAGCCAGCTTAAGATAAATACAGAAAATAGCAACCAACGATTTGATATTATTCTTTTACTTAATGGCTTGCCACTCGTTCAAATCGAATTAAAGCGATTGGATATTTCACCACGAAAAGCCATGCAGCAAATAGTGGATTATAAAAATGAACCGGGCAATGGATATGGCAACTCGCTCATGTGCTATATGCAACTCTTCATTGTGAGTAACCGTTCCAATACTATCTATTTCGCCAACAATAAAAAGCAGCACTTTCAATTCAATGCCGATGAGCAGTTCTTACCCATCTATCATTTGGCGGATGAGAAGAACAACAAAATCAAACATCTGGAAGATTTCACGGAACGCTTCCTGAAAAAGTGCACCCTGGGTGAAATGATCAGCAAGTATATGGTGCTAGTAGAAACGGAGCAAAAACTACTGGTGATGCGACCGTATCAAATCTATGCGGTGAAAGCCATTGACGAATGCGTAAAACAAAACCGTGGTAATGGCTACATCTGGCACACCACGGGTAGTGGCAAAACGCTGACATCTTTCAAGGCCTCTACCCTGCTTAAGGACAATCCGGAAATTGATAAATGCCTTTTTGTAGTAGACAGAAAAGATCTTGATCGTCAAACCCGTGAAGAGTTTAACAAATTTCAGGAAGGCAGTGTAGAAGAAAACACCAATACGGAAACCTTGGTAAGGCGCTTGCTTTCTACCGACTATGCCGATAAAGTGATCGTCACCACCATTCAGAAATTGGGATTGGCGTTGGATGGCACCTACAAGAATCCTTCGACTTCGCTCAGGACAAGGAACTACAAGGAACGTTTAGAGCCATTAAAAGAGAAACGCATGGTGTTCATTTTTGATGAGTGCCACCGTTCGCAATTTGGGGAGAACCATAAGGCCATCAAAGAATTCTTTCCCAATGCACAGCTTTTCGGATTTACAGGAACGCCCATCTTTGACGAAAATTCTACCCAGAAAATCCGTGAAGACCAATACGAAACCTACAAAACCACGGAGAGCATTTTTGAAAAGCAATTGCACGCCTATACCATTACCCATGCGATAGACGACCGCAATGTGCTCAAGTTTCATATCGATTATTTCAAAGGAGAAGGAACGGTACAAGCCAAACCCGGAGAAGGCATTGCCCAACAAGCCGTGGTTGAAGCTATTATTGACAAGCACGATAAAGCCACTAATCAGCGTAAGTTTAATGCGGTGTTGGCAACTACTTCCATCAATAACGCCATTGAATACTACAGTTTGTTCAAAAAATTACAAAAACAAAAGCAAGAGGAAAAACCTGATTATGTGCCTTTGCACATTGCATGTGTATTCTCGCCACCTGCCGAAGGCAACAAAGACATTCAGCAGATTCAGGAAGACTTAGCTCAGGAGAAGGAAGATAACAAGCAGAATCCTGAAGAGAAGAAAAAAGCTTTGAAGGAAATTATTGCAGATTACAACACGCAATTCGGAACAAATCACGACATCAACAATTTTGACTTGTACTATCAGGATGTGCAAAGTCGCATCAAAAATCAGAAGTACAGCAACAAAGACTATCCCCACAAAAACAAGATTGACATAACCATTGTGGTGGATATGCTCCTCACTGGTTTTGACAGCAAGTACCTGAACACCTTATATGTAGATAAGAACCTGAAATACCACGGACTCATTCAGGCGTTTTCACGCACCAACCGTGTGCTGAACGACACCAAGCCTTATGGCAATATATTGGATTTCCGTTCGCAACAGGATGCCGTGAACCAAGCCATTACGCTCTTCTCTGGCGAAGAAGGTGGGAAAGCCAAAGAAATTTGGATGGTTGACCCTGCGCCTGTGGTAATTGACAAATACCAGGAAGCGGTAGAAAAACTTGGTGCGTTTATGCAAGAACACAACTTGGTAAACGAACCGCAGGAAGTTTACAACCTGAAAGGTGATGCTGCCCGCATTGCTTTTGTAAAAAACTTCAAGGAAGTACAGCGGCTGAAAACCCAACTCGACCAATACACCGATTTGGATGAACAGCAGCAAGGGCAGATTGAGAAAATCCTCCCCAAAGAAACTTTGCAGGAGTTCCGCAGCTCGTACCTTGAAACCGCGAAACAATTGCGGGAAATTCAGCAAAAAGAGGGAGAAGATGCACCAGACGATATTCAGCAACTGGATTTTGAATTTGTGCTCTTTGCTTCTGCGGTAATTGATTACGATTACATCATGAGCCTGATTGCCGACAGCACCCAACAAAAGCCGAGCAAGCAGAAAATGACCAAGGCGCAGGTGATTCAATTACTAAAGTCCAACGCTAACCTGATGGACGAAGAAGAAGACCTGACCGATTTTATTGAGCAGGTAGATTGGACCACAGGGCAGACAACCGAAGAGCTGAAACAAAACTTTGAAACCTACAAAGTAGAGAAGTACGATAAAGAATTGGCAGCAATTGCCAACACCCACGGATTGCAAACGGCAGACCTTAAAAGCTTTGTAGAGAAAATCATGAGTCGAATGATTTTTGATGGGGAAAAACTTACCGATTTATTGGAGCCATTGGAATTGAGTTGGAAAGAACGAAGGACTAAAGAACTGGCTTTGATGGAAGACTTAGTACCGCAATTAAAAAAACTAGCCCAAGGGCGTGAAATATCAGGACTTGCTGCTTATGAGTAAGGAGATGAAGTTAATACCAGAGTTGCGCTTTCCTGAATTTATATCAAATGGGAGTTGGAAAGCGAGTAAAATAGGCTCTTTCGCTAAAGTTAGTGCGGGAGGTACGCCAAGTAGTAATGAACCAAAATATTGGGGTGGAGAAATTCCTTGGATGAATTCAGGAGAACTCAACTTGAAAAGGGTTTATGATGTAGAGAATAGAATTACTGAACTAGGTTTAAAAGAATCTAGTACGAAGAAAATCCCCTCACTTTGTATATTAATTGGATTAGCAGGTCAAGGAAAGACTAGAGGAACAGCCGCTATAAATTACATTGAATTATGTACTAACCAATCAATTGCAGCTATACATCCGAATAAATCGAAGTTTGATAGCGAATTCTTATTCCAAAAGGTTGATTCATTGTATCAAAAACTAAGAAGGCTATCAACAGGACAAGGTGGCAGGGGTGGTTTGAATTTGTCAATTATCAGAGAAATTAAAATACCGCTTCCATCACTTGAAGAACAACAAAAAATCGCTTCCTGCCTTTCTTCTTTAGATGAGCTGATAGCTGCCCACAACGACAAGCTGGACGCCCTCAAAGCCCACAAAAAAGGTCTGTTGCAAAACCTTTTCCCCCAAGAAGGTGATGTTTCGACAGGCTCAGCAGTGCCTAAAGTTCGTTTTCCTGAGTTTAATGGTGATGGGGAGTGGTTGGAATGTCAACTACAAAAGCATTGTCTCAGCATTTCCTCTGGAAAGGACAAAAATCAAGATGATGGAGAATTCGATTTATATGGTTCAACCGGGATAATTGGAAAGACTGAAAACCTAAGTTATGAAGGTGATTATATCCTTGTTGCTAGGGTGGGTGCGAATGCAGGTTTATTAAATAGGGCAATAGGTCAATTTGGAGTTACCGATAATACTCTGGTTATAAATCTCAAGGAACCAAGAATGGTAGATTTTTTCTTCTATTCATTAGAAAAAATTGGATTGAATAGGTTGGTTTTTGGTTCTGGTCAGCCCCTTGTGACAGGCAAGCAATTAAAAGAACTAAATATCCCAATTCCTAAGAATCCCAAGGAACAACACAAAATCGCTACCTGTCTTTCGGCTGTAGATGAGCTCATCTCTGCCCAAAAGGAGAAAATCGAAGAGTTGCAGCAACACAAAAAGGGCTTGATGCAGGGCTTGTTTCCGCCTTCGACTTCGCTCAGGCATCAAGCTTCAGCCAAATCAGTAGAAACGATTGAGCGGTAGGTATGGCAGATCTAGGTAAAATATACCTCTACCGAATGACACACATTGCAAATGTGCCGCACATTCTGTTGCATGGCATTACTCATAGAAATTCTGCTAATGCGAACCCTAATTTTACTCCTATTGGTGACCCAACCCTAATTTCAACACGAGATAGTTATAAACTTGCCAATGGTAAAACTCTTGGAGAGTATATTCCTTTCTACTTTGGCCCCAGGATGCCAATGTTATATGTCATTCAGAAGGGCTTCAATGGAGTTCCTGTTATACCTGCACCTGAAATCGTTTATTGTGTAACCTCAGTACAGAACGTAATTGATACTCAACATGACTTTGTTTACACCAACGGGCACGCAGTAGATTCCTTCTCTTCACAATTCGGTCCTCAGGATGTAGATAACATTGGCAATCAAATAGATTTTCAAGCAGTTAAGGTGAAAGATTGGATAAACCCGACTGACCTGGATCTAAAAAGAAGAATGCAGGCAGAATTTCTGCTATCAGGTGATTTACCTATCGCCTCAGTTTTAGGTTTTGTGGTAAGAAATGAAACTGCAAAAATTCAATTGTTGGGATTTGGTATAACAGAGCAACAAATACAAATTCGATCAAACGCATATTTTTAAGCCATGATAAACTATCTAACAGGAAATATTTTGGACAGTAGAGCAAAAGCCTTGGTTAATACCGTGAATACCGTTGGTGTAATGGGTAAGGGCATCGCTTTGCAGTTTAAAAATCAATTTCCAAACAATTACAAGATTTACAAAGCGGCTTGTAAATATAAAGAATTAAGAATTGGTGACCTACTGGTAACGGAAGAAGAGTCCCTTTTAACAGGGAAAAAAATCATCATCAACTTCCCAACTAAAACTCATTGGAGATTACCTTCGGAATATGAGTATATTGAAAAAGGACTGGATGCATTGATTAATGTTATTCAAAAAAATAATATTGATTCAATTGCTATCCCTCCTTTAGGAGCAGGTAACGGTGGACTGGATTGGACTAAAGTTAAAGCCATAATAGTTAACAAACTTCAAGAAATAGATTGTGAAGTTTTCCTTTATGAGCCCACGCAGGCCATTAAAGAAACGCTGAAGAAGGAGCGCGTAAAACTAACGCCGGCGCGTGCCATGTTACTTTCGGTGCTTTATGATTTGGTAAGAAATGGAGAATTAGTTTCAGAGTTTGCCGCTGAAAAAGTGGCTTATTTTCTTCAACGATTTGGAGCAAAAGAGGCATTTAAGTTAGAATTTAAACCTAATTTCTATGGGCCCTATTCTGGAAAAGTCAGACACGTACTGTATCATCTGAATGGTAGTTACGTGATGGGATATAGTGCTAAAGATAAAAAACCTTTTGAAGAACTGAGTTTGATCATGGATGCAGAAAGGGAAGTGAAAGCTTTTCTTGAATTACAAGAGAATCTTCAGTTCAAGGAGATTGTACTCAAAACCAAAAAATTCCTTTCGGGCTATTATTCACCTTTTGGCTTAGAACTTCTATCCACTATTGATTTCATAAAAACTGAAAGAGGTAAAGAAATGGAAGAAGAAATATTAAGTGAAATGGAAAGCTGGAGCAATAGAAAAAGATCCATGTTTGCAAACCCAGCTTTCGTTAAAAAAGCTTTATCCAATATTAAGCAAGAATTAGCCTGATTTATGACCCAAAAAGACCAAGATAGATTAGGAAAAACCCTTTGGGCAATTGCAGATAAGCTGCGTGGTGCCATGAATGCGGATTCATTCCGTGATTACATGCTTTCGTTTTTGTTTTTGCGCTACCTCTCAGCCAACTACGAAGAATCGGCCAAAAAAGAATTGGGTTCAGACTATCCAGATGTGGGTGAAAATCCGATAAAAGATTTTGATGTTACCACCCCTTTACAGCTTTGGTACGAAAGTAATTTTGAAGATATAGAGCCCTTTGAAAAACAGATGCGTAGAAAAGTGCATTATGTTATCAAGCCCTCGCATTTATGGAGCAGTATCACCGAATTAGCAAGAACCCAAAGCCCTGATTTACTCATCACATTAGAAGAAGGCTTCCGCTACATTGAAAACGAATCCTTTGACAATTCCTTCCAGGGTTTATTTTCTGAAATCAATCTGAACTCGGAGAAATTAGGTAAAACTCCTGCTGAGCGTAACAAGAAGCTATGCACCATCATTCAAAAAATTTCAGAAGGCATTGCTGAGTTTTCTACGGACACCGATACACTGGGTGATGCGTACGAATATCTAATAGGTCAATTTGCCGCAGGTTCTGGTAAAAAGGCGGGGGAGTTTTATACACCCCAACAGATCTCTACCATACTTTCCAAAATCGTAACACTCGATAGTCAAGACCCTTCCACAGGTCCAAAACAGAAATTGGACAAGGTATTGGACTTTGCCTGCGGTTCAGGTTCATTGCTCCTAAACGTTCGAAATCAACTCAAAGAACAAACAAACGGAACCGGCACGATCGGGAAAATCTACGGTCAGGAAAACAACATCACAACTTACAACCTGGCAAGAATGAACATGCTCTTGCACGGTATGAAAGACACCGAATTCGAAATCTATCATGGTGATACCTTAAAAAACCAATGGGATATTTTGAACGAAATGAACCCATCCAAGAAAATAGAATTTGATGCGATAGTTGCTAATCCACCCTTCAGTTTGCGATGGGAACCCAATGAAGCTATGGGGGAAGATTTTCGCTTCAAGAGTTACGGTTTAGCTCCCAAATCAGCCGCAGACTTTGCTTTTTTATTGCACGGCTTTCATTTTTTAAGTCAAGAAGGAACCATGGCAATTATTCTTCCTCATGGTGTGCTATTCCGGGGTGGTCAGGAAGAAAAGATTAGAACCAAGCTTTTAAAGGACAACCACATTGATACAGTAATTGGACTACCAGCCAACTTGTTCTATTCGACAGGAATTCCTGTGTGCATACTCGTATTGAAGAAATGTAAGAAGGAAGATGATGTACTATTCATTAATGCCAGTAAGCATTATGTAAAGGGGAAACGTCAAAATTTACTGAATGAAGAGAATATTAACAGCATTGTGGACACCTATAAAAATCGTCCTGATGAAGTTGAACGATATGCTCGAAGAGTATCCCCGGAAGAAATTAAGAAGAACTTATACAATCTAAATATTTCAAGATATGTGAGCACGGCGGAGGATGAAATAGAAATTGACTTAAATGAGGTCAATGAGAAGTTAACTTCAATAAATGATCGGATTGAAAAGAAAACGAGAGAGCACAATGTATTTTTAGAGGAACTTGGATTAAAAACTATTTAGTAAATGTTCCTCTTTTTCTATAAAGAAAGGATCACTAATAAAAGTGGGTTACTCATTACTCTTCCAGTTTAAACCGCACCCCTGCATAAACCATCCGGCCAAAGATGGGGCCCCAGACCAGGGAAGCATCCAAATTATTCCCAAACGGATTGGCCGCATCAATAATGGGATTTTCCTGTCGGTAGTCCAGGATATTTTCCAAACCTGCATATACCGCCCACTGTTTATTGAAGTTTCTGGTGACCTGCGTATTGAATAAACTAAAAGCCGGCGACCAGACCAGTCCATTTTCCGTGTTGGAATTTGCAGGCACGGCAGGGATGCGTTGCTCTCCTATCCATTGCCAGGTGAAATCAAAGGCCCAGTTGGCATTATTTAAGGACTTAGCAGTTTCATAGCCCAGGTTGGCGAAAAAGCGGTGTTTGGGTACCAATGGTTTCTGCAATTCCCCGCTCAGGTAATCCGTACGTACTTCCAGCCAGCGGTAAGCGGTACGTAGGTTCAGAAATTTGAGCAGTTCATAACTGACCTCAATCTGGGCACTGTTGGAATAAGAATCTCCCCGCAGGTTATAAAAATACACTTCCCTGGCATTCTGGTCCCTGTCGATTACCACCTGTTGTTCAAAATCCGTACGGTACAGGTCCAGGCTGACGTACCCGTCCCGGTAATCCAGGCGAAAGTCACGGGTCACATTAAAGCCGAAGTTCCAGGCCTTCTCCTGCTGCAGACCAAAGGGAAGATCAGTATCGGTAGCGAGGAGGTAAAAGGTTCGGGATGTGGCAAATAGCGACTGGTTCTCGGCAAAAATATTGGCCGTTCGCTGCCCGCTGCCTGCCAGTAAGCGCCAGACGGTTTTCTCATCGGTGGCCCAGCGGAAATGCAAACGAGGGGTGACAAAGGCACCGAAAATATTGTGCAGGTCCCCTCTCAGTCCGGCTACCAAAGTGATATTGGCAGTAGGTTCATAGGTATATTCAAAAAAGGCCCCCGGAACTTTTTCCAGGCGATCAAAAGGCCTGTCCTCTACCCGCTCTTCGTATTCATCGTACATAAAACTAAAGCCGGTCTTGAACTTATGAAAGGTATTGCCGATGATGGATTGATAAATGTAGTTCACATAGAAACTTCGCTCTTCGGCTTCATAATCACGCAGCCCATAGCGGGAATACTGATGATGGTACAAGGCAGAGGCCTGTACGCCCATGCTGCGGTATTTATAAGCCGGGAATAGATAGCCCACTTTTCCGAAAAGCTCAGCCCGTTCGGTTTCTATATCCAACGTCCAGGCAGGGGGACCAGCAGGATTGAGGCCTAGCTCATCCCGAACTTCCTCTTTTTGTCCCCCGCTTTTGCTGTCTTTCACCAGGTGGAGACCTAGCTGTCCCCTCAGGCTTTTATGGCTATCGTATTTCCATCGGTTCATAAAATTCAATTGTTCCTGCTGGGGAAAATCCATAAAACCATCCTGGTTCTGATCCCTCTCCCAAGGGCGCATATTGGCATGAAGTAAGGCAGTAGTGCCCCAATTTTCCGACACCTGCCAGCTTTTCACCAGGTTCACTTCGGTGCGCCCGGCCTGATTGGCATAGGCATTAAAGAAAAACTGCTCGCCTTCTTCGGGCTTTTTGAGTTCGGTATTGATCTGTCCGGCAATGCTTTCATAGCCGTTCACTACGGAACCAACCCCTTTGGTCACTTGTATGGAAGAGATCCAGCTGCCCGGGATAAAGGTGAGGCCAAAGGCATTGCCCAGCCCACGAATACCGGGCATATTTTCCCGGCTGAGCATGGTATAAGGCCCGTCCAGTCCCAGCATTTGTATTTGCCGGGTGCCGGTTACCGCATCGGTAAAATTCACATCCACCGAAGGGTTGGTTTCAAAACTTTCCGACAGGTTACAGCAGGCCGCCTTGAACAACTCCCGCTCACTGATATTCTCCGTTTTTAATGGATTAATGAAGGACATCTCCGTGGTTTTGCGCCGGTACTCCACTTCCACCGCTTTCAGGGCTACGGATTGTTTCAGGTTTACCGTCAATGGCTCATCGAAATTTTCCGGATTGAGGGTGTCTGAAGTAAACCCCACATAGCTAACCACTATGCTTGTAGGATTCTCCGGCACGGCCAGTTGAAAGGTACCTGCCGAATCGGTGCTGGTACCGTAGTTAGTGTTCATCCAGTACACATTGGCAAAAGGTACCGGCTTAATCCGGCCCTTTTTGTCTTCCGTTACCACCACCCCCTTTACACTTTGCTGGGCAGCAATATAGCCGGCCATTCCCTGCCACAACAGCAGGAAGAAGCAAATATTTCTCATGGCTCAGCGAATTAATGGTCGCACTTGGCGCCGTCCTTATAGCGGCAACAACCTGGCAGTTTGGAATAGGCTGTGGAGTCGGCTTCCACCAGCGAAGTGGTATGTCCATGATCGGCCACGGCCTGCTGGATTTCCTTTTCGGTGGTCTTATCGGACTTATAAACTACTTTCAGTTCCTTCTTGTCCACATCCCACTTAGCCAGTTTGACTCCTTTGGTTCGCATGGCAGCACTTTCTATGCGATCCTTGCACATACCGCACACCCCATCTACTTTAAAGGTGGTTTCTACAATTCCGTCGCTTTTTTCCTGCGCATAGGCCGTAGTGAAAGCGAAAACACTTATGATAATGACGATTAAATTTTTCATGATAATTCAGTTTTAGAATATTAATATTTTCTGATATGTGAAATCGCTAATTCCAGATTCCACATTCTCAATTTTTACACTGAGCCTGTCGAAGTGCCAGATTCCAATAAAGCTGAATTATCCGTAAAAGATCAATTGCTGATGACTTATATAGGCAGGTAAAATTTGCCGGTTGATCTCGGGAGGGGGGGGAAGGGCTGCCTGCAGGTCACCTGCTTGTTGAAACAGCAATGCAGGCTTTTTCTCGGAAGGACTGAGGAGGCTGAAGATGGGCAATTCAAACTGATAATGCTGCTTTTCTACTTTGTGCAGCTGGTATTCCATTTGGATGAATTCGTATTCATCCTCACAGCAACCCATATCGGCTTCCATGGTACAACCGTCATCCATACAGGGATTGGCTTGCACATAAATACTCACTGCCTCCAGCAGATCCCCGCAATAATGTTTGTAGATGGAAATACCGATGGCATTACCTAAGAAAAGGCCGATAAATAAGATCGCTATGGGTTTACGCCAGAACTTCACGCTTACAAACTTAAACAAAGTGTGGGATTTGTTGCTTTCATTGACAAATCTTAACAAGAAACGTGCAACGATTATTGCTGTTGATCATTTTCTCCTTCCTCTGTGCCACGATAAAGGCACAAGGCCGCATTGATGGCTTTTATCAGGGCAAGGGAAATTACACTTTATCGCTTGGGGCAGGTGCTGAGGTTGCCGAAAGTTTCTGGGCCGGCGATAATCTGGTCAATCTGGAGCGTACCAAGTATTATTTCACCGGATTTGCGGTAGCAGGCATTACGGATCAGCTCGACCTAAGCTTTTCGGCACCTTACCTGATCATCGAAGATCAGTTTGGCAATGACGAAA
>CAZBIF010000067.1:0-3161 GCA_964492055.1 uncultured Flavobacteriales bacterium | reverse complement strand
TCTGCAAAGCTGGAAGTTGAATCACGGTCAGCTGGAATTATCTGCCAGCGGGGGATATTCCAACAACCTCTCTGATTACCAGACGGAGGGCTTGCTGGCCATGGGACAACAGGCCGAAGTATGGGATGTGCGAAGCATGCTGCACTACCGCATCAGTGTCTGGTTTGCTACCTTGCAATACGCTTATCAATTCAAAACAGCCCTGCCCCCGGATGCCTCCAACCTGAGCATCAAACTCGGCCGGGCCATCAGTGATTTTTATTTTGATGTGTGGTATGAGATCTACCGCTCGCATGGAGGTCTGGATTATCAGGGCCAGCCGGCTCCCTTCACCTTCCGGGAACTGGGCATGGACTTTCAGAAAGTAGGCGCCAGTACCTATGTGCAGATCACCCCACTTTCCGGGATCTATACCGGATTTTCTTATGTGGTGGACGGTAGGAATATTGGCAAGGAAGTAGGTTTTTTCGCGGGTTTGGTCTGGAAGATAGATGGTGAAAGTAACTTGTGAGTAGGGTTTGATATCTGATCATTATTCTTGCAGACGAAACCAGTTGATGTAAGATGATAAACCGTACAAATTCAAACTTCTTTTATTTATTTTTAGGCAGTGGTTAAAGGAAGCCTATATATTTACCTGATAGCTTCGGTGGTATTTATCTTTGCTTGCGCTGAGCAAAAGAACATTCTGCTCTATGATGGTAAAACAAAACATAGGGCCGAGGCCAACTTGCAATCCGCTAAGTGGCTTGCGGGCCACTGGAGGGGAGAAACCCCTTCCGGAACCACCGAACTCATCTGGTCGCCGCCCCTGGGCAACAGCATGATGGGAACTTTTAAGCTGGTGGAAAACGGCAAAGTCAAATTCTATCAGATGGCTACCCTGGTGGAAGAAGAAAATCAACTGGAGATGAAGGTGAAACATTTCCGCCGTGACCTGAAGGGAAGGGAACCCAAAGATTCCTCCCTCCACTACCCTCTTTTGAAGGTTACAGAAGACCGCTTGTACTTTTCTGGCCTGACCTACGAAAAAGTTAATTTTAATGAAATGAAGGTGTATGAATATATCCCGGGAGCAGAAACGGAAAAAGAAATCCAATTGACGTACTACCGCTATGAACCATAGTATATGCCCAATGAAGACATCCTTACTGTTCATAAGCTTGGTAATTTCTACCGTGATGATGGCTCAGAACACCATGCGGCTGGAAGAGGGTGACCGAAACCCCAGGGCCACCCTGGAAGATGTGGCCTGGATTACCGGACACTGGAGGGGCGAAGGTTTCGGGGGCCTCACCGAAGAAATATGGTCGCCTCCTTTGGGAAACAGCATGATGGGTTCCTACAAACTGGTGATCAATGGAGATACCAAATTTTATGAATTTATGTCCATTACCGAGGAAGAAAGTACCCTTATGCTACGCATCAAACATTTTCATCCGGATTTCAGGGGATGGGAACCGCAGGATACAGCTCTGATCTTTCCCCTGGTACATATTGATGAAAAATCAGTCTATTTTCATCAGTTTACTTTTAATCGCATCAATGAATATGAAATGCAGATCTACGTGGTAAGAAAAGAAAGCGATGGAAAGCATGAAGATGTTTATACCTATCACCGATATAGAGATTGATTAATATGGAAATGTAACAATGTATCAATGTAACAATGTAACAATGTAACAATGTAACAATGTATCAATGTATCAATGTAACAATGTAACAATACGCTGCCCTGCGCAATAGTCGAAGGGTGAAAATGAAACAATGCGCCGCCCTGAGCGATAGTGGGAGAGTAGCAAGGTAATAATATATCAATGTAACAATGAGTAAATGAGAATATGATTCAACTTCATGAAAAAATCTTGTTTTCAACTTTCAGATTTCATATTTCTGATTTGAAAGGTGAATATGCACCAATGATATACTTTAAAATTCACATTCTTGAATCTAGTTGAAGCTGCCCTTCAGTCTGAGGAACTCAGGTGGGAAAGCCTGGAGCTGGAGCGGAGCGATTACTTGGTAAGGCCCGGTCAAAAAGAACACTACACTTATTATGTTGAAAAGGGTGCCCTACGGGCTTTTGTATATGTTGAGGAGGAGGAGTACACCATTCGCCTGGCCTATCAAGGATCCACAATAGCAGCCCTGCCTACTTATTTCACCGGAGAACCTAGTCGTTTATACATACAGGCCATACGCAAATGCCACATCAAACAGATCGGCCGTACGGCATTTGAGCATTATTTGAAAAAGGAGCCGGAAAGGATAATGGCTTATAATGAACTATTGAAAGATCTTGTAGGCAGTTTCTATGAAAGGGAAATTGACCTGCTTACCTCTTCCCCTGCCGAACGCCTGCAACGGCTGATCCAGCGAAGTCCTCAGGTTTTGCAGGAGATACCGCATAAATACATCGCTTCTTATCTGCGGATGAGTGCGGAGACTTTGAGCAGGATACTGAAATAGGTGTGGGTGTGGGTGTGGGGGTGCACCCTGTTGCCGAAGTACTGAATCAGATCGCTACTGACTGTTGCCGAACCAAATATTTTTCCGCTCCATTTGGTGTTTGCATTGATTGTTGCAAGGTAGATCTGTTTGACGATCGCGTCCTCAGAGCTAAAGGGGCCTTTCGATTTAGTGACTCTGTGGTAGCTCCCAATGGGGTTAGTGGTGCAAATTATCTTTCGTACAGCCGGAGGGTACTTATAAAATGCAGAGAGCCGATCCCAGTTTGTATCCCTGGCACCTGCAAAGCCTGTTAAGGTATCTATGCACGCAATGCAAATGGCCTGCACTCTGCGCATTTTAAGATCGTGCAATACCGGGCGCATATATAACCCTACTACTCATCACCCCACTTTTAGCCAGCTACCGCAGCCGGAAGCATTTGAGCATGTTTCTTTTCCTTCCCACCCCAATGAGATTATCCGCTTGATAAGTAACAGCTTTGAAAACCTATCATAAAGCTGAACGGGAAAATTACATCTGATAAGAATCGAAAAAGAGCGGATAGATCCAGGGTAGGGAAATGAATGAAAAGCAACGTAAGATATTGCTAATTAGAGAAATAAATATATACTTGAAACAGGAAGATTATTAACGGAAGCCTATGTTAGTAGCCGTTTATCTTTTCACTTTTGGTTCTTATCCAATCAATT
>CAZBIF010000066.1:12414-14595 GCA_964492055.1 uncultured Flavobacteriales bacterium | reverse complement strand
ACAGGTGGAGGGCTTCCTGCCGGTAGCCGATCTCTCCTTTCAGGCGCAGGGTCTGAATGTCATCATAGACCAAGGCAAAGCGTTCTGCCATACGCAGATCGGCATTCAATGGTTTGATAAAGAAGTAATCATTTTCCGTTTGAGAGAAAGAGCCATTCACATTAAAGGAAACCGCCGAACTAAGCATCCCCCGGATACCCGCATAGCCGTCGTAATTCAGGTTTTGGTTGCGAAAAGTATGGGTTTCATATACAAAGGGGTTTTCTTTTGTCAGCCGGTAATAATTGTTTCGCTCAATGCCACCGTTGATACCGATGTAAGGAATGATCACTTCCTCCAGCACATTGTATTTGATCTCCGCCTGCGGATAGAAGTGAAAATCCGCTTCGGAAGTGGCATTTACAAAAATGCCCAGACCGGCATCCACCCTGAATTTATCCCCAATGGTACTGATGCGGGGCGCTATACTGACAATGGTATTTTCCCAGATCTCCTCATAGGTATTGTAATCTACCCCGATATCGATATTATACAATTCGCGGTTGTGGAATTTGCTCAGGTTTAAACCGGCCACAAAGTTGTGCTCCATATCCCCGCTCTGATTGGCTATGGAACGGAAGGAAAGGTCGGCAAGGTGACGTAGATTAAAGGAATCGGTCTTGGTAGTGGCCAGCTCAAAATCTGCTTTGATCCTGCTGTAACGCTGTTCCAGCTCCGGCACTTCCAACTCCTTTTCATCATTTAATTGATACCAACCGTAGTAGTTAAACTGCCGTTGCTGAAAAGCGAGGGAAGAGCTAAACGTATTGGAGGGCCAGAATTTTTTCCCATTCAGCCCTGCCGACCAGTCAGTAAAGTCTGAGCCCGGGATTTTTTCCAGTTCTTTCTGATTGCGAAAATGAGCTTCCCCCCCCAGTGCAAATTCCTTGGAACGCAGGGAAGAATAATACAAGTGTGCATCGGGCATCAACGCATTCCCTACCCCAACTTTTGCATATCCGTGATACAATTTCACCAGGGGCTCCCCTTTGATCCGCGCAGCCGGGATCAGTTCGGGCGTATATTGCACCGGCACCTGGTCAATAATGAAATGGTATTCAATGGCCGGGTCTATTTTAAAGGTATCGTTGATCTCTGCTTCCTGATAGATCTTTTCTGCATCCACCAGGGTAGGCTGGTAAGCTTTAACGATCCGGAAGGTGTCCGATGGCAAAGTACGTTGAGCCTGCAGGAAATGAGTTAGAAGTAAGACCGTCGTAAAAAAGGTTACTCTCATTTATTGCCTCCTTTGGTTTTTAAGCTGTCGTTTGTTTCAAACAGTTCTGCATCTTCATTGCCCTTATCGTACAATTCCACCTCCACCGGTTCCGGTGTTTTTTCAGAACGGGATCTCTCGGCTACTTCCAGCATGCGGAGTTTATCTCTGGCAATAGCAATCAGTTTTTCATCCTCCGCATTGTCGATCACACTTTGAAAGGTCAATCGGGCATTGTAATAATCTTCCCTTGCTATAAAATTATCGGCCAGCAAAATAAAGCCCCTGGCGATCCAGTATGGGTAGGAAGGCACCTGCTCTACCAACTGGTAGATGAGGGAGTCGCTTTGATCAAATTCGCCCTGTAAGTAATACATGTTGGCTTTTAAATACTTGGCCTCAGCCCCTATTTCATTGCTAAGGGTTACTATGGAATCCAGCTGCTTCAAGGCCCCTGCGTAGTTCTCAACTTCAAATTGACTTTTGGCAAGGATCAACCTGGCCTGGGAAACCAATTGCGGCTTGGTGCTGCGCGAAGAGATGATCCGCTCAGCATAATTGGCTGCCTTCGTGTAATTTTCCTGCTGGAAATGCAATTGCATTAAGCCTGTTAGGGCTTGCTGACGATTTTCCGGACGTTCAGCAGATTTAATCAATCTTTCATTTATAGTAATAGCCTTATCTAGCTGATGGGTGGAGGCATAAATATTACTTAGCGCCGACAGTGCCTTTTCAGTAAATTTATTGTTCGGTTGATCAATCACGTATTCAAAATCCCTGGCTGCCTCCTGTTTGAAACCGGCGCGATTCTCACAATCCCCCCGGTAAAAATGAGCATTAAGACCAAATAAGCCATTGGGGTATTTCTTCAGGTAATTGGTAAAATCACGCACTGCTTTTTCACACTGCCCTGCCAGGTAATTATT